>NZ_JAYRKD010000043.1:0-38090 GCF_041905885.1 Dongia sp.
GACGTACGAGAATAGTGATCCTGCCTGATCGTCCGATCCACGCATCTGATCCCCCAGAAGCTTTCTTCACTTCGAGTGAATCATCTCCAAAGATCGACCGCTATAGGCTTTTTCAACAGCCTGCTAGCGCTCCCAGCGCCACGTGTCGTGCTGGCGGCGGTAGAGGAGTTCGGCGTGGAGCAGTGCAGGCCGACCGATGAAACCGCGCAGCATCGTGATGCCGCCATGGACAACGAATCCGATCATGACCAGCAGCACGAGCAGGCCGATCCAGTCGGCAATCTGATTGGGTTGGGGCGATGATTCTGCGGGAGAGAATTGCTTGTAAGCATTTGGGATCAAGTATACGCCCAGCAAACTCATAAGAGCGCCTTCCCGAATGGCCTGCTTGCGAGAGTCGGCCTTGAGCTTCGCGAGCATCTCTGGGGTGAGTTCGGCGATCAACGCTTCGTCTGAGTCTGCAGAAGATAGCGATGCGGATGTGTCGATGGTCATGTCAACGCTCCCAGCGCCACTTGCCGTGCTCGCGACGATAGCGGAGTTCCTGGCGGAGCATTGGGGGCGTCCTGAGGAGGGCGCGAAACAGGATCACGACCGCGCAGACGAACAACCCAAAGGTCAGGACCCTCAGCGGAATGCCAAAGCCGATGTCGGACTGCTTGGAGAGTTCCGGCGCCAAGATACTTGGAGCCATCAACAGGCCGGCGATGGCGGAGGATTGCAGACGGGAGTCGAGTTTGAGCTTCGCAAGCATGG
This sequence comes from Dongia sp., assembly GCF_041905885.1. Taxonomy (NCBI): domain Bacteria; kingdom Pseudomonadati; phylum Pseudomonadota; class Alphaproteobacteria; order Rhodospirillales; family Dongiaceae; genus Dongia; species Dongia sp. The sequence goes on from NZ_JAYRKD010000043.1 coordinate 757, forward strand.
GCTGTGTGATTTCGGCCAAAAGGGCCTCGTCGCTCGGGATTGCTTCGGTCTGCGTCGCAGCTCGGGCACTCATGTTCACTCTCCGGATCACCTGACCCAGAGTAGCAAAGCCCCGGCCGACGCTCAATCGCCAGCAAGGTTAAGGGCGGTCAGCGCCCGCAGCGCCGTCTGCTCTCGGTGCTTCCGCTTGTTCGGCCTCACGCAGCTTCAAGGCCCTCATCCTGTCCTTCTCCCTACGGGAGAAGGGACGCTGTTGCTGCCGGCCGTTCCGATGCGCAACGCCGTGCTCCCTCTTCCGTCGGGAGAGTCGTGACGCTTCGTGAGACTTAGCAAGCGAGATCCTGTTCTCAGCTTGCGGATCGAAACTCTTCATCCCAAGCCCAAGGCTTGGGATGACGACCGAGTGGGGCGAAAGAGCGCGTTCCGGCTAGCGCCGCTTGCCCTTGCGCGCCCTGGCGGGGACCGGCTTGGGCTGCGGTTTCGGCAGGGCCGCCGCGGCAATGGCTGCCGCGGCGGTGCCGGTGAGGATGGCGATGAGGATCGCGGTCGACATCGCTTAGGCGTCCACCGTGTCGACGGTTTCTTCCTGCGGGCTGGACTTCGATTCCACGATCTTGAAGACCAGCTTGTCGATCTCCTTGTCGAGATCGACGCGGACCGTGCCGCCCTTCTCGAGCTTGCCGAACAGGAGCTCCTCGGCCAGCGGCTTCTTCACGTTCTCCTGGATCACGCGGGCCAGCGGCCGCGCGCCATAGAGCGGGTCGAAGCCCTTCGAGGCGAGCCACTTCCGCGCCTCCTCGGAGAGCTCGATGGTGACGTTGCGGTCGGCCAACTGGGTCTCGAGCTGGATGATGAACTTGTCCACCACCTGGGCCACGATCTCGGCCGGCAGGTTGGCGAACTGGATCACCGCATCCAGGCGATTGCGGAACTCCGGCGCGAACAGCCGCTCGATCTCCGCCTGATCCTCGCCCTCGCGCTTGTCACGGCCGAAGCCGATCGCCGCCTTGGACATGGCCGCCGCTCCTGCATTCGTGGTCATGATCAGGATCACGTTGCGGAAATCGACCGACTTGCCGTTGTGGTCGGTCAATTTCCCGTGGTCCATCACCTGCAAGAGGATGTTGAACAGATCCGGGTGCGCCTTCTCGATTTCGTCCAGCAGCAGCACGGCGTGCGGATGCTGGTCGATCGCATCGGTCAGCAAGCCGCCCTGGTCGAAGCCGACATAGCCCGGAGGCGCGCCGATCAGGCGCGAGACGGTGTGCCGCTCCATGTATTCCGACATGTCGAAGCGCACCAGCTCGATGCCCATCGAGCGCGAGAGCTGTTTGGCGACCTCGGTCTTGCCGACGCCGGTGGGACCGGAGAACAGATAGGCGCCGATCGGCTTCTCCGGCTCGCGCAGCCCCGCGCGGGCGAGCTTGATGGCGGCAGTCAGCGAGTCGATCGCGCCGTCCTGGCCGAACACCATGGTCTTCAGGTCACGGTCGAGATTCTTCAGCGTGGCCTTGTCGTCCTTAGTGACGGTCTTTGGTGGGATCCGGGCGATCATGGCCACCACGGCCTCGACGTCCTTCACCGCGATGGTCTTCTTGCGCTTCGATTCCGGCAGCAGCATCTGCGCGGCACCGACCTCGTCGATGATGTCGATCGCCTTGTCGGGCAGCTTGCGGTCGCCGATGTAGCGGGCCGAGAGCTCCACCGCGGCGCGGATCGCCTCGTTGGTGTAGCGCACCTTATGGTGCTTCTCGTAATAGGGCTTCAGGCCGCGCAGGATCTTCACCGCGTCCTCTTGCGAGGGCTCGTTGACGTCGATCTTCTGGAAGCGGCGGACGAGCGCGCGGTCCTTCTCGAAATGCTGGCGGTACTCCTTATAGGTCGTGGAGCCGATGCACTTCAGCTGCCCCGACTGCAAAGCGGGCTTCAGCAGGTTGGAGGCGTCCATCGAGCCGCCGGAGGTGGCGCCGGCGCCGATCACGGTGTGGATCTCGTCGATGAAGAGCACGGCGCCTTCGGTGGCCTCGAGTTCCTTCACCACGGCCTTCAGGCGCTCCTCGAAGTCGCCGCGGTAGCGGGTGCCGGCCAGGAGCGCGCCCATGTCGAGCGCGAAGATGGTCGCGGTCTTCAGCACCTCCGGCACGTCGCCGTTGATGATGCGGCGCGCCAGGCCTTCGGCGATGGCGGTCTTGCCGACGCCGGGATCGCCCACATAGAGCGGGTTGTTCTTGGTGCGGCGGCACAGCACCTGGATGGTGCGGTTCACTTCCGCCTCGCGGCCGATCAGCGGGTCGATCTTGCCGTTCTTGGCCTTCTGGTTGAGGTTGACGCAATAGGCCTCGAGCGCTTCCGAGCCGCTCTTCGCCTGCGCCTCCGGATTCTCGCCGTCGCCGCCGCCACCGGTCGGACTGGCGCCGCGCACCCGGCGTTGCTCGGTGCGGCCCGGCACTTTGGCGATGCCGTGGCTGATGTAGTTGACGGCGTCGAGGCGCGTCATCTCCTGCTCCTGCAGGAAGTAGACGGCGTGGCTCTCGCGCTCGGAGAACAGGGCGACCAGGAGATTGGCGCCGGTCACTTCCTCGCGGCCGGAGGATTGCACATGGATCGCGGCGCGCTGCAGCACGCGCTGGAAGCCGGCGGTGGGCTTGGCCTCGTTGTGGTGCTTGCCGACGATGTTGGAGAGCTGGTTGTCGATATAGTCGGTCAGCTCGCGCTTCAGCTTCTCGATGTCGAGGTTACAGGCGCGCATGACGGCGATGGCGTCCTGATCGTCGGCGAGCGCGAGGAGCAGATGTTCCAGCGTCGCGTAATCATGCCGGCGCTCATTGGCGTAAGCGAGCGCTCGGTGGAGTGTTTGTTCCAGCGTCGGCGAGAGCATCGGGCGTCGTTCCTTTCCTACTCACCGGACGGGGATCGGTTCAGATCCGAGCCGGCCTATTCCTTCTCCATGGTACATTGGAGCGGGTGCTGATGGCGACGCGCGAACTCGATCGTTTGTGCCACTTTGGTTTCCGCCACTTCGTACGTGTATACGCCGCAGACCCCGACGCCCCTGTGATGCACGTGCAGCATGATCTCGGTGGCCTGTTCGCGGCTCTTGCCGAAAAAACGCTCCAGCACATGCACGACGAATTCCATCGGCGTGTAGTCGTCGTTCAGGAGCAGGACCCGGTACATCGACGGCTTCTTGGTCTTCGGCCGCGCCTTGACGATGGTGCCGGTGTTGGGCTTGCCGTTGCCGGAACCCTTGCCGTTCTCGCCGTCGTTGTCGTCGCCGCTGGCCAAAATCCGCCGATCCATCCTGATCCCGCATTCCATCTTACGACCGGTTCCCGTCCAGAAATTGGGACGGAGGCCCGGCCGCGTCGCTTCAACACTATAATATGGGAAGCATACATTCGGTTAAATGGGGGTTAGTGGCCATCATTCCAGTACCGCCCCGGCTGCAGCCCCATGCCGAAGCCGCATCCCGCACCCTCGTCCCATTGGCGCGACCGCCAGAAGACCATACCCGGATCGGGGTCGGGATCCCGCGCCGGGCAACGACGCGCCGACCTCTATCAAAATGCGTTGATGAGGCCGCCGATCCCTTCACCGCTGACCTCGACCGTGAAATTCGAGCTGGGATTGCGGCCGTTCTTGCCGCCGGCCGGGCGGTGGGCGGAGCTTTCCTCGATCGGCAGCACGTAAGGTTGGCGGAATCCGAGGCCGGTGCCGTCATGGCGCAGCAGGAAATCCTGGAATTTCGCATCGTCGAGCCGGCCCTGCTTGGCGCGCCAGGCATGGAATTGGAACCGGCCCGCCTCGCAGCCGGAAGCCACCCAATAGAAGTCCTGGGAGGGCAGCCGCAGGCCCTGCGGCGCGCCTTGGCCGAAGCCCGACTCGACCAAAGCCTTGTGAAATTGCGCCATTTCCGCCGGGCTCAGCGCCGCCGTCGACTCGCGCCAACGCCAGGGCGCCAGCAGGTCGGCGCTGTCGGCGACCCACCAATTGGCCAGGTTGGTGGTGCCTTTGGTGCGGGCGCGCAGGCTGGCGCCACCGGATGGCTGGGCCTCGATCTCGTAGATCCGGAGCTGCTTCTCATACTGCCCGTTGTAGACCAGCCGGTAGCGGGCCGGGGCGTTGGGACCGAGTGCGGCGCAGGCCTCGCGGAGGTCGCTCCCGTCCAGGAAGCTGAACCAGGTGAACTTCTGGACCGCCGGATTGTCCAAGTTCGACGCAGAATTGCCATGATAGGCGCAGCCGGCCAGGAGGCCCGAAAGCGTCAGGACCATGACCTTTGCCATCCGTCTTAAGTACGCTTCGCTTTCGGCCGCCATCCTCTACCCCAATGATAAACTTGCATCTTTCGCTTCTTTACCTGTCCTAAACCCCGATCCGGGTATAGACAAGGTTAATGGTTTTCCCTAGAATTGGTCATCATCGAGGGAATACCGGAATATAGTCGGGGTTATTACCATGGCGGATGAGCCGCACCGCGTAACGAGCGGAAAAGCCTTGCCGCTTCGTGGCCTTGCCTGGCTGTTTGCCGGGTTGCTCCTCGCCGTGGTGTCTCTGTCCGGCCAAGCTTTCGCCAAACCTGTGGCGTCCTCGATCATGGTCGACGCGGTCACCGGCGAAGTCATCTCTTCCAGCAATGCCGATGTCTCGACCTATCCCGCGTCGCTCACCAAGATGATGACGCTCTACCTGCTGTTCGATGCCCTGAAGCGCGGGCAGATCAAGCTCACCGATTCGATCACCTTCTCCGATCATGCCGCCTCGCAGGACGCGACCAATCTCGCGGTCTCGGCGGGCGCGAAGATCAAGGTCGAGACCGCGATCCTCGCGGTGGTGGTGCGTTCCGCCAACGACGCGGCGACCGCGATCGGCGAAGAGATCGCCGGCAGCGAATGGGCCTTCGCCAAGACGATGACCCAGACGGCGCGTGCGCTCGGCATGAAGAACACCACCTATCGCAATGCCAACGGCCTGCCCAATCCGGAGCAGCGCACCACCGCGCGTGACCAGGCGATCCTGGGCGTGGCGCTGCTGCGCGATTTCCCGGAGTATTATCACTACTTCGCCGCCGAGCGGTTCAGCTATCGCGGTGTGCAGTATGCCGGTCACAATCGCGTGCTGAACAAGCTCAACGGCGCCGACGGCATCAAGACCGGTTATATCCGCGCCTCCGGCTTCAACCTGGTTTCCTCCGCCGAGCAGAACGGCCGCCGCCTGGTGGGCGTGGTGCTGGGCGGCTCCACCCCTTACCTCCGCGACAAGCAGATGGTCGCGATGATGAACAAGGGCTTCAAGACGCCGGCCAAGGGCAACGGCACGATGCTGGCGCTCTCCGCGCCGAACTCGGCCGGTCCAGCCAAGGCGCCGGCCGTGGTGGTCGCCGCGGCGCCGGTCTCGGTGCCGGCTGCTCTGGTCGCCGCCGCCATGGTGCCGGACCCCGCGGAGCCGATGGTCGCTTCGGGCGAGGACGGCGAAGGTGCCGCGATCATGCCGGCCAGCATCAGCAGCGGCGATCCGCTGTTGCCGATCCTGAAGCCCGGCAGCGGCCTGCAGCTGCAGTTCGCCAATGCCGCGGCGCCGGATTCGCAGGCGATCGAGAATGTCTGGCGCTCGGGCAATACCGGCTACGGCGTCCAGGTCGGCGCCTATGCGCAATACGCCCCGGCCCAGAAGGCCGCGGTCAAGGCCACCCGCGCGCTGCCGGAGATTTTCGCCGATTCCAGGATCGCGATCGACGAGCAGGGCAAGCTCTATCGCGCCCGGGTCACCGGCCTCACCAAGGCCGATGCCGAGAAGGCCTGCGCGCAGCTGAAGGCGAAGAGGACCGACTGCATGGTCTTCACCACCGACGACGGGCTCGCCAAGGCGAACTGATCGGGTCTTTCCAATCGACAGCGAAACGGCGCGGGCCAAAACCCGCGCCGTTTTCATTCAGGCCGCGAAGAGCGGCGCCGGGTCCGGGGTGTAGCGCGCCAGCTTGTCGCGATCGAGCGCGACACCGAGCCCGGGCAGCGCCGGGATCTCCAGATTGCCCTCGGCGTCGAGCGCGAAGGGCCGCTCGAGGATGCCGTCCACGTAAGGGCTGCCGCCGATGAACTCGACCAGGTCGGTGTCCGGCATCGCGGCGGCGAGCTGCAGGTCGGCGGCGACGCCGAGCGCGGTGTTCCAGCCGTGGCCGATGTATTTGACGCCGAAGTCGTAGGCCATCCAGGCGATGCGGCGCTGCTCGCTGATGCCACCGACCTTGGTGACGTCGGGCTGCACGATGTCGAAGGCGCCGCGCTGCAGCCAGGGCATGAAGCTCTGGCGCCTTGTCAGCACCTCGCCGCCGGCAATCGGCACCGGGCTCCTGCGGCGGAGTTCGCAGAAATCGTCGATCGCGTCGGGCTTCACGGCTTCCTCGAACCAGCCGATGCCGTAGGCATCCAACATGTCCGCGGTGCGCAAGGCCCATTTTAAGCCGTGCGGCCAATAGGCGTCGCTGGCGCCGGCATCGACGAAGAGCTTCGCCTCCGGACCCGCCGCCTCGCGCGCGGCCTGCACGATCGCCTCGTCCAGCTTCGCGTCCTGGGCGCGGCCGAACGGGCCCCAGCCGATCTTGAAGGCGCGGAAGCCGCGCGCGCGATACTTGGCAACGACCGCGCGCATCTGGTCCGGCTGCTCCATCAGCAGCGAGCAATAGGGCTGCACGCGCCGGCGATAGGTCCCGCCGAGCAAGCGCCCGACCGGCTGACCGGTGACCTTGCCGAGGATGTCCCAGAGCGCGATGTCGATCGCGCTGATCGCGTGCGTGAGCGTGCCGCCGCGCCCCATCCAGAAAGTGTTCTGGTGCAGGGCCTCGGTGACGCGTTCGGGCTCCAGTGCGTTCTCGTTCGCGAAGACCGGCTCCAGCACCTTCAAGGCCGCGGCGACCAGACCGCCGTTGGTGAAGGCGCTGCCATAGCCGGTGATCCCGGCATCGGTGTGCACGGCGACCAGCGTATGAACGGAATCCTCCGGCCGGATCTCGCTCGACCAGCCGCCCTTCGGGCTCTCGCCCAAGAGCGGCACCGACACGATCTTGCGGATCTTCACCGCGTTCGCAGTCACGTTCGAAACTCCCCCCTGATTGCGCCGGTGACCCTAGGCGAAAATGCCAGGGCGGGGAATGTCCCCGGACAAAAAAAGGCCCTCCCCCGGCTTCCCGGGGGAGGGCTTGCTGCAAGCCAGTCAGGCTTTAGAAGTCGAAGTTGCCGATGTTCTCCTTGGTGAAGGTGGTCGGCGCGCCCAGCAGCACTTCGCTGCCGTTGATGATCTGCAGTTCGCCGAGCTTGCCGGCCTTCACCGACTTCGCACCCGGCTGCAGCGTGCCGTCGACCGCGGCGCGGAGCACGTGCATCGCGGCATAGCCGAGATCGACCGGGTTCCAGAGCACCACCGACTTCACGCAGTCCTTCTCCACATAGGGCTTCATCGCGTTCGGCGTGGCGAGGCCGACCACGGCGATCTTGCCGCACTTGCCGGCCTGGGTGACGGCTTCCGCCGACGCAGGGGTCGCGACGCTGGTCATGCCGAAGATGCCTTTGAGGTCATCGCCGTATTTGTTGATGAGCGTGGTCGCCTGGTTGAAGGAGAGGTTGTTGTCCTCCTGGGCTTCAACGGTCTCCAGCCACTTCATCTTCGGATGGCACTTGGCCTGGTAGGCCGCCATCTCGGCGATCCAGCGCGCCTGGTTCGGCGTGGTGAAGGTCGAAGTGACGATGGCGAAGGCGCCTTCCTCGCCGATCTCCTTGGCCATGTCGTCGATCAGCGCCTTGCCGATGCCGTTGAACTGCGCCTGGTTGACGAACCATTCGCGGGCGTCGGGCTGCGAGTTGGCGTCGTAGCCGACCACGTGGATGCCCTTCGACAGCGCCTTCTTCAAGACCGGTGCAATCGCCACCGGATCGTTGGCGGCGAACAGGATGCCGTTGACGCCGCTGGTGATGTAGTTGTCGATGAAGGAGATCTGCTGGTCGATGTTGGCCTGGGTCGGCCCGTCGGTCTTGGCCTCGACATTGCCGAGCTCGGCCGCCGCGTCGGCGATGCCCTTCGAGGTCGCGTTGAAGTAGCCGATGCCGATCAGCTTCGGCACGTCGACCACGGTGATCTTCTTGCCCTTCAGGTCCGGTGCCCCGGTCGGCGCGCCGCCGTCATAGGGCATCGCCGCCGCCTCGCCCGGGGTGTTGTCGCAAGAGAGCGGGTTGGTCGGCAGGTTGTCGCCGCCGGTCCAGGCTGAATCCGCCATCGCGGCGGTGCCGCCCAGGCAAAGCCCGAGGGCGGCGGTCAGAAACAGAGTCTTACGCATCGCTTTTCCTCCTCATGTATGGCGTGGATTTTGAGACGGCGGCCACGCCTTCCTCCCGTTTAGTTATCGTCGCGACTCAAGAGATTGCCGACCAGGATCGCGGCGATCAGCACCGCCCCGATCACCACGATCGTTCCGTCGCCCTTGACGCCCGAAAGCGCCAGGCCGTTCTTCAGGGCCTGCATCAGGATGAGGCCCAAGGCGGTGCCGATGATGGTTCCGCGCCCGCCGAAGATCGACGTGCCGCCCAAGACCACCGCGGTGATCACGTCGAGCTCGTAGCCGGTGCCCATGTCCGAGCGCGTGGTGGAGACGCGGCTGACGAAGATCACGGCGGCCAAGCCGGAGATCAGGCCGGAGGCGCCGTAGATCAGCAGCTTGGCGCGGTCGACCTTGAGGCCGGAGAAGCGCGCCGCCACTTCGTTGGAGCCGATCGCATAGGTGGTGCGGCCGAACGTGGTCATCCCCAGGATGAAGGCCGCGATCACGAAGCAGACGACCAGCAGCCAGAGCTGGGTCGGCACGCCGAGGACCTCGCCCTGCCCCAGCACGAAGAACCATTCCGGATAGCCGCGCACCGAACGCGCCTGGCTGATTCCTTCCGCCAGGCCGCGGTAGAGTGCCAAGGTCGCCAAGGTCGCGATCAGCGGCGGCACCTTGAAACGGGTGATGATGAGGCCGTTGCCCAGGCCGGCAATCGCGCCGACCAGCACCGCGGCGATCATCGCCACGGGGAGCGGCATGCCCGTGTTCTGCCAGAAGACGCCGAGCAGGATGGCGGAGAGGCCGAAGATCGAGCCGACCGACAGATCGATGCCGCCGGTCACGATGACGAAGGTCATCGGCAGCGCGATGAGGCCGACCTCGGCCATCAGGCGGCCCTGGTTCAAGAGATTGTCGGCGGTCCAGAAATGCGGCGACTGCGCGGCCAGCACGAAGAGCGCGGCGACGAGCAGCACGCCGAGGATCGATTCATGACGCAGCACGCGGTTCATGACCATGGTTGCCATCGTCAGATCCTCCGCCGCCGCGCCATGTCGGCCAGCACGGTGGCGAGGATCATCAGACCCTGTACCGCGCGCAGCCAATAGGCGGAGACGTTGAGGAAGACCAGCGAGGAGCCGATCGCGGCGAACAGGATCGCCGCCAGGGTCGAGCCGAGCACCGTGCCGGTGCCGCCCAAGATGCTGACGCCGCCGACCACCGAGGCGGTAATGACCGTGAGCTCGAGGTTGGGCGGCACGGTCGACTGGATCACTTGAAGCTGGGTCGCGAACAGGATCGCGGCGATGCCGGCGAACATCCCGTGGATGGTGAAGATTCCGACCACCGAGGACTGCATGCGGATGCCGCTGACCCGGGCCGCTTCCGGATTCCCGCCGATCGCGTAGATGGTGCGGCCGAACACCGAGTATTTCATCCAGAGCGCCGCGAGGACGGTCAGCACCACCATGAAATAGACCGAGGAGGGAATCCCGAACAGGCGGAACTGGGCGATCATGAATTCCGGCGGCATGCCGCTGATCCAGGCGCCGCCGGTGACGCTGATCAGGCCGCCCTTCAGGATCGAGAGCATGCCGAGGGTGACGACGATCGACGGGATCTTCACATAGGCGACCAGGAAGCCGACCCCGGCATTGATCGCCATGCCGACCGCGATCGGCACCAGCCAGCAGAGAATGACCGGATAGCCGTTGACCGCCATGGTGCCGGCGATGGTGGCGAGGACGCCGATCAGGGAGCCGACCGAGACGTCGATATTGCCGGAGATGATCACCAGCGACATCCCGATCGCGGCGATCGCGATATAGGCATTGCCGACGAAGATGCTGTTGATATTGGTGACCGAAAGGAAGCGTGGGTTGTAGAGCCCAACGCCGACGAACAGCACGACGATGACGCCGAGGATCACCAATTCCTGGCCGTAGGATTCGAACACCGACTTCCAGCGGCGGACCGGCACGGCGCCCATGATGTTCTGTGCCGCCGTCATGATGCCGCCGCTCCTGCCGATTCAAGGCTGTGGCCGCTCTTGGCCGCGGTCATCGCGGCGCCGACGGCATCGGGGGTCGCGTCCTTGCGGTCGAACTGGCCGACGATGCGGCCGCCGCGCATCACCAGCACCCGGTCGCTCATCCCGAGCACCTCGGGCAGCTCGCTGGAGATCATCAGCACGGCGAGGCCTTGCCCCGCGAGCCGGCTCATCAGCGCATGGATCTCGGCCTTGGCGCCGACGTCGATCCCGCGGGTGGGCTCGTCCATGATGAGGACTCTGGGCTCGGTCGCGACCCATTTCGCCAGCACCACCTTCTGCTGGTTGCCGCCGGAGAGCTGCTTCACCCGCTGCTCCGGCCCGCGGGTGCGGATGCCGAAACGCTCGATCGCCTGCCGGGCGAGGCTGCCCTCGCGCGGCCGATCGACCACGAAGGCCTTGGCGATCCGGTCGAGGATCGCCAACGAGACATTCTCGCGCACGGTCTGCGGGCGAATGAGGCCCTGCGAGCCGCGATCCTCCGGCACATAGGCGATCTTCAGGCGTCGCGCGTCGTCGGGGCTGCCGATCGTCACCGGCTTGCCGTCGATCAGGATCTCGCCGGAGGTCGCCGGGGTGATGCCGAAGATGGTGAGCGCGGTCTCGGTGCGGCCCGAGCCGACCAGGCCGGCGATGCCGACGATCTCGCCGGCGCGCAAGCTGAAGCTGATGTCGTTGACCACATTGCGGTAGCAGAGATTCTTCACCTCGAGAATGGTCTCGCCCGGCGTGGTGTCGACCTTGGGGAAGAGATGGTCGATGGCGCGGCCGACCATCATCGAGACCAGGTCACCCTCGGTCACTTCGCCGATCGGCTTGGTGCCGACATAGCTGCCGTCGCGCAGGACCGTGACGCGGTCGGCGAGCGCGAAGATCTCCGGCAGGCGGTGCGAGACGTAGATGATGCCGACGCCGCGGTCGCGCAGGCGCTTCACCACTTCCATCAACCGGCGCGCGTCCGCATCGGCGAGGGCGGCGGTCGGCTCGTCCATGATGACCAGCTTGGCATTCTGGGAGAGCGCTTTCGCGATCTCGACCCGCTGGCGGTTGGCGACCGAGAGCTTGCCGACAGTGGTATCGACATCGAGATCCGGGCTGTCGAGGGAATCCAGCAGCGCGCGGGCGCCGGCCCGCATCGCGTTCCAATCCAGCGTGCCCCATTTGGTCTTCGGCGCATGTCCGAGATAGATGTTCTCGGCCACCGTGAGGTCGGGAAAGAGCAGCAGCTCCTGGTAGACCGTGGCGATGCCGTGCTGCGCCGCCTCGCGCGGGCTCGAGAAGCGCACGGGCTTCCCCTCCAGCCGCACCTCACCTTCATCGGCAAGCTGCACGCCGGCGACGATCTTGATCAGGGTGGATTTTCCGGCGCCGTTCTCGCCGAGCAAGGCATGCACCTCGCCGGCGCGGACGTCGAAACTGACCTCCTTCAGCACCTTCACAGGCCCGAAGGATTTCGAGACGCCGGAGACTTCGAGCAGGTTGGTCATACGGGGAGCGCCTCGCGCCAGGCCTGCTTGTACTGCGCCATCGGCAAGTCGATCGGCTCGACCGGCTCCGGCTCGTCGGGAATGCTGGAGCCGGCCAGCAGCACCGCGCCCGAAACCGTGCCGGTCGCATCGCTGGAGACCATCACGCCATTCTCCTTGCGGAGGCAGGCGAGCGCGTTGAGGTAGGCGTGGTTGCCGGTGAGGCTGCCTTCGACGATGACCGGTCCTTCGGCTTTCAAGAGATCAAAGCAATAATCGGTCATGAGCGCGAGGTAGACGCTGGCCCGCGCGACGGCTTGCTCATCGGTCTGGGTCGGCACGCCTTCGGGGCCGCCCAGCGGGTTGCCGTCGAAGGGGCCGCCGTCATCGCCCAACGGCGGCACCAGGATCGAGCCTTGCTCCAGGACCGCGGCGACATCGTCCATGGTGGTGACACAGCCGTTGAGGCCCGCGGTGAGCCGCTGGAATTCGCGGCCGCCCATGAAATTGCAGCAGGGCACGGGGGTGCCGAGGGCATCGACATTGGAGAGGCAGTTGCGGTTCTCCGGCATCTGCCGCGGGTCCGCGCCCGCCGCCATGCACACGACCCAGGTTCCGGTCGAGGCGACGGCAAAGGGCATCGGCCTGGTCATGCGGTGGCGCAGGAAGGAGGCATTGCTGTCATGAATGCCGACCCGCACCTTGCAATCCGACGGCAGGCCGGTCTGGCGCAGCACTTCGGGCGTGAGCGGACCGGCGACATCGCTCGCTTTCTTGAGCGGCGGGAAGAGATGGGTCCAGCCCATTTTCTCGGTGAAGCTGCTGAAGGTGCCTTCCACGGGGCGCCAGAGTCCACCATGGCAGCCAAGCGACGTCACTTCGCTCCAGGCCTGGCCGGTCAGTCGGAAGGCCCAGTATTGCGGATGGCCGAAGATCCATTTGATCCGCGCGAAACCGTCCGGGAAATTCTGCTTCTGCCAATAGAGCTGGCGGCCGAACACCAGACCATTCGCCATCTTCGGCGTGAAGGTCTCGGAGAAAGGCGAAGCGACCGCGTCGTAGCCGTCGTCCGTGATCGGATGCTCGTAGTCGAGCATCGGCAGTGCGAGATCGCCGTTGGCATCCACCAGCACGCCGGCCGCGCCATGCGCCACGGGCACGATGTCGGTGATCTTTGCCATCGCGGCGAGCTTGTTCAGCCCCTTCAACAGGAAGGCCCAGGTCGCCTCGGTGTCGAAATGGAGATAGGGCGGACCGGGCAGATTGACGTTGGGCTGCGACAGCGCATGCCGGATGGCCCCCCCTTCGACCAGGGAGAGCTTCAGGTTGGTCTTGCCGATGTCGAAGACGACGATCGCCATGCGCGTTGGCTTCAGCGCGCGGTGGCGATTGCTGGCGCAGCGAGAAACTTCATTCGATCCGGCCCCCTGTTCACCGGTGTTCTAGTTGTGCAGCGGCCGCGCCGTTACGCGACCGATGCCGTCTGCAATGGATGCGCGACGATGACCCTGATCCCGGCGTCGGTCAGCATCTTATGCGAGCCGCTTTCGATACCGTCGTCGGTGATGATGGTGTGGATCCGCTCCAGCGGACAGAGAATGAGACTGCCGCGGTTTCCGAACTTGCTGCTGTCGGTCAGTACGATCATCTGCTCGGCCTGCCGGATCAGCTTCTGCTCGGCGCGGATCAGCAGCGGATCGGTCTGCATCAGACCGTGCTGGGTGATCGCCCGGGCGCCGATGAAGATCTTCGAGGCGATGAAGCGCTCGATCGTGTCGTCCTCGAAGGGCGAGAGGATCAGGCCCTGCTCGCGGAACACCTCGCCGCCCGGCAGGATCACCCGCCCCTGCCCGCGCTTCATCAGGTATTCGGCGATCGGAAAGGAATTGGTCAGAACCTCGAGATCGCGGCCGGCGATGAACTCGGTCATGGCGAAGACCGTGGTGCCGCCGTCCATGATGATGGATTCGCCGGATTGGCAGAGGTCGGCCGCGGCGCGGGCGATCGCGCGCTTCAGCTCGCGGTTCCTAAGCTGGTTGGTGTCGAAGTTCGGCTCGGCCAAGGCCGGTGCCCCATGCATCGCCTCGGCGCCGCCGCGCACCTTGCGGATGCGGCCGGCGAGCGCCAGTTCCTGAATGTCGCGGGCGACGGTGGCGCGCGAGGCCTCCAGACGCGCCATCAAATCCGGCACCGTCGCGTAACCTTGGGTCGCGACGATCTCGCAGATCAGGTGATGGCGTTGCCGCTGCAGCATCCGTCCCGAATACCCTGGAACGGCGCGGGGCGTCAAATCGAATTGTTCAAAATTGCTCACCCACAGATCATATTGCGTCGCAACAAACCCTCGCTGCGATGCAAAATGATCAGAATGCGTTGACCGGAGGCTCGTAGAAGCCTATTCGAATCCCCCAGCCTTGCTCGGATGAGCAATATTGACGAATTGATGGAGCTGCGCCGTGGACACGATCGAGGGCATCCCTTCTCTCTGGGACGACAACAAGGCCAAGGGGATGAGCGAGCCGGAGCTGCTGCTCTATCGCTCGAACCTGCTCGGCGCCGATCTCCGGGTCACCAATTACGGCGGCGGCAACACCTCGGCAAAGATCGCGGCGAAGGATCCGCTGACGGGGGAGACCGTGACCGTGCTCTGGGTCAAGGGCTCCGGGGGAGATCTCGGCAGCATGAAGCTCGACGGCTTCTCGACCCTCTATCTCGACAAGCTCGAGCATCTGAAGCGGCTCTATCGCGGCCTCGAACACGAGGACGAGATGGTGGGCTATCTCTCTCACTGCACCTTCAACATGAATCCGCGTGCGGCCAGCATCGACACGCCGCTGCACGCCTTCATCCCGAAGGCCCATGTGGATCACATGCATCCCGACGCGGTGATCGCGATCGCCGCCGCGGCGCGGAGCCAGGCGCTGACCACGGAAATTTTCGGTGCCGAGATGGGCTGGCTGCCCTGGCAGCGCCCGGGCTTCGACCTCGGCCTGAAACTGGGCGAGATGGCGGCGAAGAATCCGGCGCTGAAGGGCATCGTACTGGCCGGCCATGGCGTCTTCACCTGGGGCGATACGTCGAAGGATTGCTACGACCAGACTCTGCGCATCATCCGCAAGGCCGATGCCTGGCTTAAACAAAAACTGTCTGGCAAGACCTTGTTCGGTGGTGCGACCCGCGCGCCGCTTGCCGTCTCGGAGCGGCAGCGCATCGCCTCGGAGCTGATGCCGCTCATCCGCGGCAAGATCTCGGCGAAGCAGCCGAAGGTCGGGCATTTCAACGATTCACCGGAAGTGCTGGAATTCGTCTGCGCCAAGGATCTCGACGGGCTGGCCGCGCTCGGCACCTCCTGCCCCGACCATTTCCTGCGCACCAAGATCCGGCCGCTGGTGCTGGCGTTCGACGGCAAGAATGTGGCCGATCTCGACCGGGCGCTGGAGGCCTATCGTGCCGACTACACGGCCTATTACGAGCGCTGCAAGCGGGCGAACAGCCCGAAGCTGCGCGATCCCAACCCGATCGTCTTCCTCGTTCCCGGCGTCGGCATGATCACCTTCGCCGCCGACAAGTCGACGGCACGAATCGCCGGCGAGTTCTATATCAACGCCATCAACGTGATGCGCGGCGCCAGCGGCGTCGATAAATATGTCGGCCTCGACGAGCAGGAGGCCTTCGACATCGAATACTGGCTGCTGGAAGAGGCGAAGCTGCAGCGCATGCCGAAGCCGAAGAGCCTCGCCGGCCGCGTCGCCTTCATCACCGGCGGCGCCGGCGGCATCGGCCGCGCCACGGCTGAGGCTTTGCTTGCTGAAGGCGCCTGCGTGGCTTTGGTCGATATCGACCAGGGGCGGCTCGACGGCACAGTGAAGGAGTTCGGCGCCAAGCACGGCAAGGACCGGGTCTGGGGCGTGCAAGTGGACGTGACCGACGAGAAATCGGTGATCGAGGCCTTCGCCGCGACGGCGCGGCAGTTCGGCGGGGTCGATATCCTGGTCTCCAATGCCGGCATCGCCTCCTCGGCGCCGGTCGAGGACACCTCGATCGAGCTCTGGAACAAGAACATCTCGGTGCTGGCCACCGGATACTTCCTGGTGAGCCGCGAGGCCTTCCGGCTCTTGAAGAAGCAGAAGATCGGCGGCGGCATCGTGTTCATCGCCTCGAAGAATGCGATGGCGGCCTCGCCGGGCGCCTCGGCCTATTGCACGGCCAAGGCGGCGGAAGTTCATCTTGCGCGCTGCCTCGCGCTCGAAGGCGCGCCGGACGGGATCCGCGTCAACGTGGTCAACCCGGACGCGGTGCTGCGCGGCTCCACGATCTGGAGCGGGGACTGGCTGAAGGAACGCGCCGAGGCCTATAAGATCGAGCAGGACCAGCTCGAGGAGCATTACCGCCAGCGCTCGCTGCTGAAGCTCTCGGTCTACCCCGAGGACATCGCGGCGGCGGTGAAGTTCTTCTGCACAGAGGCGCCGAAATCGACCGGCAACATCCTGAACGTGGACGCCGGCAACGCCGTCTCGTTCTCGCGCTAAATCTTCTGGGAGGAACCCACCATGACCGGGACCTATCGCATCGCACAGAGCGACATCGCCGACCAGAACGCCAAGGCGCTGCCGGCGCTGAAGGAAGACTATGACGCGCTCGGCCGCAAGCTGGCGCGGAGCGGCACCGACATCGAGACGATTACGAAAGCGGTCGCCGGCTTCGGGGTCGCGATCCCGAGCTGGGGTGTGGGCACCGGCGGCACCCGCTTCGCCCGCTTCGCCGGCATCGGCGAGCCGCGCAATGTGCTGGACAAGCTGGAAGACTGCGCGACGATCCAGAAGCTGACCCGCGCCACGCCGACCGTCTCGCTGCATTTCCCCTGGGACAAGAACAAGGACGTGGATGCGGTGAAGCAGCTCGGCGACGAGCTGGGTCTCGGCTTCGACGCGGTCAACTCCAACACCTTCCAGGATCAGGCTGACCAGAAGCAGTCCTACAAGTTTGGGAGTCTGACCCATACCGATGCCGCGACCCGCGCGCAGGCGGTGGAGCACAACATCGAATGCATCGAGCTCGGAAAGGTGCTGGGCTCGAAGGCGCTCACCGTCTGGATCTCGGACGGGTCGAACTTCGCCGGTCAGCAGCATTTCACCCGGGCGCTGGAACGCTATCTGGAGAGCATGAAGACGATCTACGCCAAGCTGCCGGCCGACTGGCAGGTCTTCATCGAGCACAAGATGTTCGAGCCGGCCTTCTATTCGACGGTGATCTCCGACTGGGGCACCAATTACTGGGCGGCAACCCAATTGGGGCCAAAGGCCCGCTGCCTGGTCGATCTCGGGCACCATGCGCCCAACACCAATATCGAGCAGATCGTCGCCCGGCTCATCCACTTCAAGAAGCTCGGCGGCTTCCATTTCAATGACAGCAAGTATGGCGACGACGATCTCGACGCCGGCTCAGTCAATCCGTTCCAGCTGTTCCTGGTGTTCAACGAGCTGGTCGATGCCGCCGACCGCGGCGCGCTCGACGTGGCCCCGGCCTATATGCTCGACCAGTCGCATAACGTGACCGACCCGGTCGAAAGCCTGATGGCGAGCGCCATGGAACTGCAGCGCCGCTATGCCCAGGCCTGCCTGATCGATCGCGCCAGGCTGGAGCAGGCGCAGGCGGAGAATGATGCACTGATGGCTTTGGATACGCTGAAGGCCGCGTTCAACACCGACGTCTCGCCGATCCTCGGCATGGCACGGCATCGCTCCGGCGGTGCGATCGATCCGGTGGGGGTCTATCGCTGGTCGGGCTATCGGCGGCACAAGGCGAACGAGCGGCCGGCGCAGGCGAAGCAGTCGGCGGGGATTGTTTGAGTTCTACGCGGAGAGAATCTTCGACCGCTCACCCCTGCCCTCTCCCGCAAGGGGCGAGGGGGACTTAATCCGCGCTCCGCGCGTAAGCGATCGAGACCGTCTCGTGCAACAGCGAAAAGCAACCCCCGGTCCCCTTGCGGGAGAGGGTCGGGGTGAGGGGGCGACGGGTCTATCTTACTTCTTGGAACGCGCGCGCTTTGCGACCTTCTTCGCCGCCTTCTTCGCGGAGCGCTTGGGCAACTTCTTTGCTTTAGCCTTCACCCGCCCGCGCGGCTGCAGCGGCTCCAGCGCCACCGCCTTGCCGCTCGCCGCGGACTTGTAAGCGGCTTCACAGCAGGCGAAGGTCTTGAAGTTGTCCTCGGCCGAGACATCCGCCGGCTTGCCGCTGCGCAAAGCGCTCAGGATATGCGCGTTGGTGGCGAGCACGCTTTCCTGGATGATGTGCCAGGGGCGCGCCGCCCAATGCAGCACCTCGGCATCGGCATGTTCCTTGGTGATCTTGCCGTCCACCATGATCTCGAGGTCGAAGTTCTTGTAAAGGATTATCGCGCCCTTCGGGCCTTCGAGCTCGATCAGGGTCTGCGGGAAGATGTCCGGCAGGCGGTGGGCACCGTAGGTGCATTCCACCATCGAGACCGCGCCGTTGACGTGCTTCATCATCATGGTCGCGGTGTCCTCGCCCTTGGCCTTCGGGTTGCGGCGCTGGGTCTCGCAGAGGACATGCTCGACCTCGCCGAGATAGGCGCGCGCGAGATCGCAGACATGGACGCCGAGGTCGTTGATGACGAAGCGGGTCTCGTTCAGGAGATAGGGCTGGCCCTTGTAGATGTCGTAGTCGGTGCGGAAGCTGACCCGGCCCCAGCTCGGCGTGCCGATGACACCCTGGCGCAGCAGCTCGGTGATCCTTCTCAACGGCGCCTGGAAGCGGAAGTTCTCATGCACCGCCAGGAACACGCCGGCCTTCTTGGCGGCTAACGTCATGGCGCGGCAGTCGGCGAGGTTGAAGCCGAAGGGCTTCTGCACGATGGTCGGGATCTTTTTGGCGACGGTCTTCAGCACCTGTTCCCGGTGGGTCTCGACCCGGGTCACGATGTCGATCAGGCCCGGCTTCTCTTTCGCCAGCAGC
This sequence comes from Dongia sp., assembly GCF_041905885.1. Taxonomy (NCBI): domain Bacteria; kingdom Pseudomonadati; phylum Pseudomonadota; class Alphaproteobacteria; order Rhodospirillales; family Dongiaceae; genus Dongia; species Dongia sp. The sequence goes on from NZ_JAYRKD010000043.1 coordinate 19,556, forward strand.
TCGTCGAGATCGGTGTACCAGCGCGGCACGTTGAAGTTCTTCGCCGCCGCCTTGGCTTTTCCCGCGTCGATGTCGCAGACCGCGATCAGCTCGACGCCGTCCTTGGCGAGATCGCGCCAGGCATTCAGATGGTTCTGTGCGAAGAATCCGCAGCCGACGACCGCAACGCCAATCCGATCCGGCATCTCTCTCCCCCTGTTTTCATGACTCTTGGAGCGGCGAGCTTAGCGCGCCTCGCCGTGGATTTCGCCCGAGTTTCTTGACTCTTAGCGGCCCTAATGAGAAAAGAAAAGTGGTCTGTCCACTTTTGTGGACCGCCCCACAGAAACAAACCGGGCCGAAACCGGCCCTTTCCTCGGGAGGAGGAACCATGCGCGAGACCTCACGTCGGAGACTACTCCAGGGCGCAGCCGCGCTCGGCGCAGCCAGCGCCCTGCTGCCGGGCCACGCGTTTGCGGCCAACAGCCCGGCGCAGATCGGCGTCGTCGGCAAAGTGAAGATTCCCTGGTTCGACAATGTCGCCAAGGGCGTCGAGAAGGCCGGCGCCGATCTCGGCGTCACCGCCTCGATCATCAACCCGACCACCGACGACCCGGCCGAGCAGGTCCGCGCCATCGAGGACCTGATCGCCAAGAAGGTTGATGTCATCGCCGTCGTCCCCAATGACGCGAAAGCCGTCGAGCCGGTGCTGGGCCGCGCCCAGGCCGCCGGCATCAAGGTGATCATGAACGAGTCGCCGGGGCAGAAGAATGCCGACTGGGACATCGAGCTGATCCAGGACCAGGCCTTCGGCGAGGCGCATCTCGAGGCCTTCGCGGAAGCCATCGGCGGCGAAGGCAAGTACATCGTCTATGTCGGCGGCCTCACCGTGACGCTGCACAACCTCTGGGCCGACTATGCGGTCGAGCTGCAGAAGAAGAAGTACCCGAAGATGCAGCAGGTGGGCGACCGCTTCGGCGTCTCCAACAGCGTGGAAGACTCCTACAAGACCGCGGTCGACCAGATGCGCGCCAACCCCGACCTCAAGGGCTTCCTGATCTTCGGCGCCAACGGCCCGATCGGCGCGGGCCAGGCGGTGGCGGATCGCGAGAAGATCGGCAAGGTCACCGTGGTCGGGCCGTTCATCCCGAGCCAGGGCGTGAAGCTGATGAAGGCGGGCGCCATCACCCGGGGCTATCTCTGGAATCCGGTCGATTCCGGCTATGCCCTGGTGGCGCTCGGCAAGGTCCTGGCCGAGGGCGGCGAGATCAAGGACGGCGTGGACATTCCGGGCATGGGCCCCTGCCAGGTCAACGCCGAGACCAAGGTGATCCGCGCCAACAAGCAGATCGATCTCAATCCCCAGACCATCGACGAATGGGCTAAGATCATCTGATCGGAGCGATGACAAGACTGCGCCCGCTCCGGATGGGGCGGGCGCAGTTGCGTCAGAGGATGGGTTCGGATGTTCCTTTCACTCTCCCGCATCAGCAAGAGCTTCGGCGGCACGAGGGCGCTCGACGCCATCGACTGGACCGTCGAGGCTGGCGAAGTGCATTGCCTGGTCGGCGAGAACGGCTCCGGCAAATCGACCCTGATCAAGATCCTGGCCGGGGTGCATGCACCGGATGCCGGCGGCAGCATCACCATCGACGGCGCGGTGCATGAGCGCCTGACCCCGCAACAGGCCAAGGCATTGGGCATCCAGGTGATCTTCCAGGATCTCTCGCTGTTTCCCAACCTTACCGTGCTGGAGAATATCGCGATCGACCTCGAGCTCGGCGCGGCGCTGAAGCCGCCGCCCCGCGCGGCGATGCGCGAGACCGCCAAGGCCGCCCTCGCCCGCCTGGATGCGCATCTGCCGCTGGATGCAAGGGTCGGCGACCTGCCGGTGGCGCAGCGGCAGATCGTGGCGATCTGCCGGGGCCTTGCCGCCAACGCGCGGCTGCTGTTCATGGACGAGCCGACCGCATCCCTCACCCGCCATGAGGTCGATCTGCTGCTGGCGAGCGTGCGCCGGCTGAAGGAGCAAGGCGTCGCAATCGTTTTCGTCAGCCATCGGCTGGAAGAGGTGGTGGAGATCGCCGAGCGGGTCACCATCCTGCGCGACGGGAAGAAGGTCGGGACCTATCCCGCCGCCGAGATCGACGACCACCGGCTGGCCGAGCTGATGACCGGCAGCCGGATCGAGCACAAGGTGCAGGCGCGGAGTCACGATGCGGCGACGCCGACCCTGGAGGTCCGCAACGCGGCGCGCGCCGGCGAGTTCTCCGACGTTTCCTTTGCGCTGCATCCCGGCGAGATCCTCGGGCTGATCGGCTTGCTCGGCGCCGGGCGCACGGAGCTGGCGCTGTCCTTGTTCGGGATGACGCCGCTGGAGAGCGGCGAGATCCTGGTCAACGGGTCGCCCACGACGCTGCGCTCGAACCAGGACGCGGTCGCGGCCGGAATCGCCTATGTCTCCGAGGACCGGCTGTCGCTCGGCCTCAATCTGCGACAATCGATCGCCGACAATGTCTCGGTCACCGTGCTCGGTGCGCTCACCGGAAAATTCGGTCTGGTCTCGCCCGGCGATCGCGGCCGCATGGCCCAGGGCTGGGTCGAGAAGCTGGGCATCCGCGCGGCGCATGTCGATGCGCCGGTGCAAACCTTGTCCGGCGGCAACCAGCAGCGCGTGGTGCTGGCGAAATGGCTGGCGACCAATCCCAAGGTGCTGATCCTCGACAGCCCCACCGTCGGCGTCGATATCCGCAACAAGCAGGGCATCTACGACGTGGTGCGGCAACTCGCGACACGCGGCGTCGCCATCCTGCTGATCTCCGACGAGGTGCCGGAGGTCTATTTCAACGCCGACCGGATCCTGCATATGCGCGAAGGGCGGATCGCCGGCAGCTTCGTGCCCGGCCAGCAAAGCGAGCACCAGCTCGCGGAGGCGCTCTATGCCTAGGCCGCTGCAGCTGGTGTTCGGAAAGACCGAGGCGGCGCTCGGCGCCGCCATTGTCATCACCGCGATCGTGCTCTCGCTGTCCTCGCCCTATTTCCTGACCGTGCCCAATCTCGTGGACCTGGTCGAGGCCTATGCGGTGACCACGATCCTCGCCGCCGGCGTCTTCGTGGTGCTGGTCTCGGGCGGCATCGACATCTCCTTCACCGCCACGGCTTCCGCGGCGCAATACCTCGCCGCCAGCCTGATCGTGAACCACAATGTGCCGGCGGTGCCGGCGCTGGGCCTGGCCCTCCTGCTCGGCATCGCGATGGGCTGCATCAATGCGCTGCTGACCCATCACCTGCGCGTGGTCTCGATCATCGTCACCATCGCGACCTCCAGCATCTACTACGCGCTGCTGATCTACTTCACCGATGCCCAGGAGATCTACAACCTGCCGGACTGGTGGTCGAACGGCGTCTCCTTCTTCCGCTACGAGACCGAGGCCGGTGACATCGTGAAGATCACCCTGCCGATCGTGGTCTCGGTCGCGGTGCTGGCGCTCACGCATGGCCTGATGAACCGCACCCGGATCGGGCGCCAGGTCTATGCCTTCGGCGGCAATCCCGAGGCGGCGAGCCGGGTCGGCATCGACGTCTTGAAGGTGCAGCTCTTCGCCTATGGCTATCTCGGCCTGCTGGCGGCGATCGCCGGCTTCATCCAGGCCGGCCGTGTGCACCAGGCGGTGCCGACGGCGATGAACGGCCAGGAGCTGAACGTGCTGGCGGTGGCGATCCTCGGCGGCGCCAGCCTGGTCGGCGGCATCGGTTCCACAGGAGGGGTCATCCTCGGCGTGCTGTTCCTGGCGATGCTGCAGAACGGGCTCAACCTGCTCGGCGTCTCCTCCTATTTCTTCGGCGTGGTCACCGGCCTCGCCATCCTTGTCTCGATCAGCATGACCGGGCTGGCGGAGAAATTCGCCCGCCGGCGCCGCGTCACGAGGACCGGGTGATGGCGGACACGCCCGCCCGCGGCCTCAACGCCGAGCTCGACCGGCTGATGGCGCAGCTCCGTGCACGTGGCTTCGGCATCGGCGGGCTGTTGCTGATCCTGGTCGCGCTGGTCGCGGTCTTCTCGCTGTTCGAGCCGACCACCTTCCCGCGGGCGACCACGCTGCAGGCGATGATGTTCCAGCTGCCGGAGCTGGGGCTCTTGTCGCTGGCGATGGCGATTCCGCTGATCTCCGGCGGCATCAACCTCGCGATCATCGCCACCGCCAATGCCGCCGGGCTGCTGATGGCCTGGATCTTGACCGCGCTGATGCCACCCGAAACGCAAGGCGGCGCGCTGGCGCTCTGGATCCTCGGCGCTTTTGCCGCCGGCCTCATCCTCTGCCTCGCCGTCGGCTGGATCACGGGAATGATGGTTGCGGTGCTGGGCGTCCACCCGATCCTGGTGACGCTCGGCACCATGACCCTGCTGCACGGCTTCAGCATCTATTTCACCCGCGGCCGCACCCTCTCCGGCTTTCCCGACGCGCTGCTGCAGATCTCCAACGACACGGTCCTCGGCGTGCCGATCTCCTTCTTCGTCTTCGCCGGCGTGGCGATCCTGGTGCATATCCTGCTGACCCGCACCGCGCTCGGGGTGCGGGTCCACATGATCGGCTCCAACCGCGAGGCGACCCGCTTCTCCGGCGTCGATACGCGGAAGGTGCTGGTCTCGGTCTATATGCTCTCCAGCCTGCTCTGCTTCCTGGCCGCGATCGTGATGATGGCGCGGTTCAATTCCGCCGGCGCCGACATCGCCGGCTCCTATCTGCTGATCACCATCCTGGCCGCGATCCTCGGCGGCATCGACCCTTACGGCGGGTTCGGGCGGATCAGCGGCCTCTTCGTTGCGCTCTGGATCCTGCAGACCATCGCCAGCGGCTTCAACCAGATGGATCTGAGCCCGCACCTGGCGCTGGCCTCCTGGGGCTTCATCCTGCTCCTGGTGATGGCCGCCAAACGCATCCGCATCGCCTGGCAGGCCAGGCCTCGCGCTGAAAGACCGAAAGCATGAACCGCTACGACTTCGAGAAACGCAGCGCCATCATCACCGGCGGCGCGCAGGGCATCGGTCTCGCCGTCGCCAAGCGCATCCTCGCCTCCGGGGGCGCAGTCAGCCTCTGGGACCGCGACCGCGCTTTGCTCGACCGGACCATCGAGGCCTTGAACGACATCGACCATGTGCAGGGGCTGTCGGTCGATATCGCCGACCTCGCCGCAGTGGAGAAGGCGACCGCGGCGACACTCGCGCAATTCGGCAGAATCGACGTGCTGATCAACAATGCCGCGATCGTCGGCCCCAATGCCGCGACCTGGGAATACCCGCCGGAGGCCTTCCGCGACGTGGTCACCATCGGCCTGATCGGCACCTTCCATTGCTGCCGCGCCGTGGTGCCGCATATGATCGCCGCGAACTACGGGCGGATCGTCAACCTGAGCTCGGTCGCCGGCAAGGAAGGCAACCCCAAGGCGCCGGCTTACAGCGCCACCAAGGCCGCGGTCATCGCCCTCACCAAGTCGCTCGGCAAGGAACTCGCCGGCTACGACATCGCGGTCAATTGCGTCACCCCCGCTGTCGCCAAGACCACGATGGCGCTCAGCCAGGCACCGGATTTCCTGGCGATGATCCTTTCCAAGATCCCGCGCGGCCGGATGCTGGAGCTGGACGAGGCGGCTTCGATGATCTGCTGGCTCGCCACTCAAGAGAACTCCTTCACCACCGCCTCGACCTTCGACCTGTCCGGCGGCCGCGCCACCTATTGAGGGCTGAACCCATGCGCGTCGGCTTCATCGGCCTCGGCTTCATGGGCCATGGCATGGCCGCAAACATCTTGAAGCGGGGGTTCCCGCTGACGGTGATGGCGCATCGCAAGCGCGAGGCGGTCGAGGACCTGGTCGCAAAAGGCGCCGTCGAAGTCCGCGGCGCCGCCGAGATGGCCGCGGCCTGCGACGTAATCCTGCTCTGCGTCACCGGCGCGCCGGAGGTCGAGCGCAATGTCATCGACATCGCCGGTGCAAAGCGGCCGCTGATCGTGGTCGATTGCACGACGTCCAATCCCGCGACCCTGTTGCGCCTGGCAAAGGACTATTCGCATCTGACCTTCGTCGATGCGCCGCTCGGGCGGTCGCCGAAGGAGGCTTGGGCCGGGACGTTGGCGGTGATGGTCGGCGCCGAGGCCGCGGTGCTGGAGCAGATCCGGCCGATGCTGGCGGCCTTTGCCACCACGATCCAGCATGTGGGCGGGCTGGGCGACGGGCATCGGCTGAAGCTGGTGAACAACCTGGTCTCGATGGGCTTCGCCGCGCTTTACGCCGAGGCGCTGGTGCTGGCCAACAAGGTCGGGCTCGGCACCGAGGCTTTCGACGGCTTGATCCGGTCCAGCCGGATGCACTGCGCCTTCTATGACAGCTACATGGGCTGGGCGCTGGACGGCAACAAGAACGCGCATCCCTTCGCGCTCGGCACGGCGGATCACACGGTCGCCGATGTCGATGCTTTGGTGCGGGATGCCGGAATGAAGTCGCCGCTCACCGAAGCACTCCGGCAAACCTATCAAGCCGCGGTTGCGGCCGGCTACGCCACGGCGATGCTGGCGGAGCTGCCGCGCTTCGTCGCCGAGGCGAATGGGTTGGAGCTGAAACCGCTCTCCGATCGTCATAGCCGGGCTTGACCCGGCTATCTTTGGCCGGCCGGAGAGAGATGCCCGGATCAAGTCCGGGCATGACGATTGGGGATCAGACCACGCCGAATTTCTGGCTGGCCATGGTCCGCTTGGTGCTTTCCTTGATGTGTGTGAGGTGTTGCGCCATGGCGGCGGCGGCGCGTTCGGGGTCATGCGCGGCGATCGCGGCGGCAATGCCGGCATGGTCCTCGGTGCTTTGCGCGATCAGGCCGGGCTCGGCGGTGGCGCGGCGGCGGATATGGAGGTCCATATTGTAGAGGCCGTCGGCGATCCGCTGCAGCACCGCGTTGCCGGCGATCGACGAAAGCTTCTCGTGGAAGCGGCTGTCGAGGATGCGGAAGCCGACCGGATCTTTCTGGATGGTCGCGTGCGCGGCGATCATTTCCTTCAGGTCGGCGATGTCGGCGCGCTTGGCCTGGGTCGCCGCCTTGCGCACGATCTCGATCTCGATGATGCGGCGGCTCTCGAAGGTGTCCTCGATGTTGACCTGGGCGAGCTGGAGGAAGATGTCGAGCGGCGCCAGCAGGGTGCGGGCGTCCAGATCGGTCACGAAAGTACCGCCGCCATGCCGGGATTCGACGATGCCGAGGGTCGAGAGCGCCCGCATCGCTTCGCGCAAAGACGGGCGGCTGATCGAGAAGATTTCCACCAGCTCGCGTTCCGGCGGCAGGCGGTCGCCGGGCCGGAGGTTGCCGGTGCGGATCAGCTCGACGATGCGGCCGACCACGCGCTGGCGCAGGTCCTGCTTGTGGATCGGTCCTGGGACGGCAACGCCCAGGGACCTGGCTTCGGCGCGTTTGGCCATCGGACTCCCTCTCGGGGCCATTCTAGCCCGGCGGAAGCGCCAGGCCAGCGCTTATTCGGCCTGGTGGATGCCGGGCGCCAATGGCTTCTGGGGCGGCGCCACCTTCTTGCCGCGGAGACCGGCGAGCCAGCGGACGGCGACATAGAAGACCGGGGTGAAGATGAGGCCGAAAACCGTGACGCCCAGCATGCCGTAGAAGACCGCGGTGCCGAGCGATTGTCGCGTCTCGGCGCCGGCCCCGGTCGCGATCACCAGCGGCAGCACGCCGAGGATGAAGGCAAAAGAGGTCATCAGGATCGGCCGTAGCCGCGTGGTCGCGGCCTGCACCGCCGCCTCGAAGCGATCGTGGCCCCGCTCCTCGGCCTGCTTGGCGAACTCGACGATCAGGATCGCGTTCTTGGCGGCGAGGCCGATCAGCACCACGAAGCCGACCTGGGCCAGGATATTGACCTCGATCCCGCGCAAGAGCAGCCCGCTGACCGCCGCCAGCAGGCACATCGGCACGATCAGCACCACCGAGAGCGGCAAGGCCCAGCTCTCATACTGCGCCGCCAGCACCAGGAAGACGAAGATCACCGCCGCGCCGAAGACCAGGATCGCGGTGTTGCCGGCCTCCTTCTGCTGGAAGGCGAGCTCGGTCCATTCGAAGCCGAAGCCCTCCGGGAGGCGCTCGGCCGCGAGCTTCTCCATCGCGTCGAGGCCGTAGCCCGCGGAGAAGCCGGGCGCGGTGTTGCCCTGCAGCTCGGCCGCGGGGAAGGAATTATAGCGCGGCACCCGGTAGGGGCCGGTCATGTCGGAGAAGGAGGCGACCGAGCCCAGCGGCACCATCTCGCCGAGATTGTTGCGGGTCTTCAGGTTGGCAATGTCATGCAGATTCTGGCGGAAGGCGCCGTCGGCCTGGGCGGTCACCCGGTAAGTGCGGCCGAGATAGTTGAACTCGTTGACGAAGGTCGAGCCGACATAGACCTCCAGGGTCTGGAACACCTGGTCGGCGGTGATCCCCAGCATCTCCGCGCGGGCGCGGTCGATATCGGCATAGATCTTCGGCGTGCCGGTGTTGAAGAGCGAGAATACCCCGGAGAGACCCTGGGTCTGGTTGGCGGCGCCGGCGAGATCCTGGACGGCGGCGGCCAAGGCCGCCGGGCCGCGGCTGCGGCGGTCCTGGACCATCATCTTGAAGCCGCCGGCATTGCCGATGCCGCGCACCGGCGGCGGCGGGATCACGATCGAGAACGCGCCTTTGATGGCGCCGAGGCGCGTCCGCAGCTCGCCAAGGATATGCTGCGCGGTGAGACCCTCCGCGGCGCGCTCGTGGAACGGCTTCAGCGGCACGAAGATCGCGCCGGCATTGGGCGCGTTGGTGAAGGTGGCGGCGTCGAAACCGGAGAAGGGCACCACATGCTCGACGCCGGGTGTCGCCAGGATGATGTCGATTGCCTGCTTCACCACCGCGTCGGTGCGGCTCAAGGAAGAGCCGGGCGGCAATTGCAGCACGGTGATGAGGTAGCCCTGGTCCTGCTGCGGGATGAAGCCGGTGGGGGCGCGCTCGAACTGCCATCCGGTCAGCGCGATCAACCCGGCATAGACCACCAACACCAGGGCGGCGACCCGGATCAGGCGGCGGGTAAGCGCGCCATAGCCCAGCGAGAGCTTGTCGAACAGGGTGTTGAAGCCGCCGAAGAAGCCGCCGATCAGCCGCGCCGGCAAGGCTTTGCGCTTCGGATGGGCGTCATGCGGCTTGAACAGCAGCGCGCAGAGCGCCGGGCTGAGCGTCAGCGAGACCAGGCAGGAGATCGCCGTCGCGGCGGCGATGGTGACGGCGAACTGCCGGAAGAACTGGCCGGAAATGCCGGAGATGAACGCCGCCGGCACGAAGACCGCGATCAGGGTGAGCGCGATGGCGATCAGTGCGCCGCCGACTTCATCCATGGTCCGCCGCGTTGCCTCGCGCGGGCTCAAGCCCAGGCGAAGATTACGCTCGACATTCTCGACGACGACGATCGCGTCATCGACCACGATGCCGACCGCGAGCACCAGGCCGAACAGCGACAGATTGTTCAGCGAATAGCCAAGGGCGGCCAGCACGATGAAAGTGCCCACCAGCGAGACCGGGATGGCCACGATCGGCACGATCGAGGCCCGCCACGTCTGCAGGAACAGGATCACCACGATCACGACCAGGATGACCGCCTCGAAGATGGTCTTGATCACCTCGCGCACGGATTCCGCGATGAACTCCGTGGGGTTGTAGACGATGCTGTAGGTGAGGCCCGGCGGGAAGTCCTTGGCGAGCGCCGCCATGGTCTTGATGATGCGATCGGCGGTCTCCAGCGCATTGGAGCCAGGGCGCTGGAACAGCAGCAGCGGCGCCGCCGGGCGTTTGTCGAGATAGCCGTTGGCGCTGTAATCCTGGGCGCCGAGCTCGACCCGGGCAACGTCGCCCAGCCGGGTCACCTGGCCGTTGGGCTCGGATTTGACGACGATGTTCCTGAACTGTCGGGGGTCGTCCAGCCGTCCCAAGGTCTCGATCGCGAGCTGGAAGTCTCCGGGTCTCGGCACCGGCGGCTGGTTGAGGCTGCCGGCCGCGACCTGAACATTCTGCTGCTGCAAGGCGGTCACCACCTCGCCGGCGGTGAGGTTGCGGGCCGCGATCTTCTCCGGATCGAGCCAGATCCGCATCGAATAATCGCGGGCGCCGAAGATGCGGACGTCACCGACGCCGTCGAGGCGCGCCAACACATCCTTGATATAGAGGGTCGCATAGTTCGACATGTAGAGCTGGTCGCGCGAATTGTCGGGCGAGCTCAGATGGATCACCATCATGAGGTCGGGCGAATTCTTGCGCACGGTGACGCCGATCTGGCGCACCTCTTCCGGCAGGCGCGGCTCGGCGGCGGAGACCCGGTTCTGCACCAGCACCTGGGCGGTGTCGAGATTGGTGCCGAGCCGGAAGGTCGCGGTGATGACCAGGTTGCCGTCGCCGGTCGCCTGCGAGGACATGTAGAGCATGTTCTCGACGCCGGTGATCTCCTGTTCCAGCGGCGCCGCCACGGTGTTGGCGACGACCTCGGCCGAGGCGCCGGGATAGCTGGCGCGGATCTCGATGGTCGGCGGCGCGATCTCGGGGTATTGCGCCACCGGCAGGGTGAAATAGGCGAAGCCGCCGATCAAGGTGATGAAGACCGCGATGACGGTCGCGAAGATCGGCCGGTCGATGAAGAAATGCGAGAACTTCACGGCGCGCCCCGCCTCAGTTGCCAGGCTCGGGCGGAAAATCGATCTTGCCCGGCTCCGGCTTCACTGTGGCGCCCGCGCGGGCACGCAGCAGCCCATCGATGATGATGACGTCATCCTTCGAGAGCCCCTCGCGCACAATGCGCAGGCCCTGGTAGCCCGGACCGGGGCGGATCGTCTTCGGCACGACCTTGCCGCCGGCGTCGACCGTCATGACGATCTTGTTCGACTGGTCGGAGACGATGGCGCTGTCAGGAATGAGGATCGCTTCATGCGGCTCGGAACCGGTGATCCGGATGCGGCCAAACTGGCCGGGCGTGATCAAGAGGCCCGGATTGGCGAAGACGGCGCGGGCGCGGATCGTGCCGGAACTGCGATCGACCTGGTTGTTCACGAAGTCCATCTTGCCTTTGAGCGTCCATTCCTTCTCATCCATCAGATGCGCCTCGACCGGCAGGCTATCGCGCTTGGAGGCCATCTTCCCCTCCTGCTCGCGGCGCTGATAGGCGAGGTAATCGGATTCGCTCATGTCGAAGACCAGGCGGATCGGGTCCAAGGACACGATGGTGGTGAGCAGGGTCGTCTCGCCTCCGTCTCCGCCCATGATGAGGTTGCCGAGGCTGACCTCGTGCCGGCCGATCCGGCCGTCGAGCGGCGCTTCGATCTTGGTGAAGTCGAGATCGAGCTGCGCCGCGTTGATGGCGGATTGGGCAACCTGGGCGTCCGCGGCGGCGCTCGCCGCCTCCTGCTGGCGCTGGTCCAAGGTCGCCTGGGAGGTGAAGTCCTTCTGCTTCAGGGTTTCGGCGCGGCCCAGTTGCTGCTTGGCCAGCGCGACCCGCGCATTGGCCGAGGCCAGCGACGACTGCGCGGACTTCAATGCGATCTCGAACGGCCGGGGATCGATCACGAAGAGCATGTCGCCCTTCTTGACCATCTGCCCGTCCTCGAAGCCGATCTTGTCGAGATAGCCGCTGACGCGCGCGCGGATCTCGACCGAATCCACCGCCTCGAACTGGCCGGTGAACTCGTCCCATTCGGTGATGGTCTCGACCCGCGGCTTCGACACCGTGACGGGGAGAACCGGCGGCGGTGCAGCCTGCGCCTGTTGCGGCGGCGCTTTGTAGTGCTGGAAGTACCAGTAGCCGCCGCCGAACACCGCTGCGCCGAGGACGAGGCAGGTCAGGATCCAGCGCCCGCTTCTGGGAGCGGGTGCCGGCGGCGGTGCCGGTTCGGGCGCGGGGATCGATGCGGGAGGTAGGTCCGTCATGCGTCAGCGTCCTGCACAGCGGATGAACATCGCCGATCCTAAAACGATTTTGGCCAGGAAATCCCCCACTTTCTTTCGGGTGTGGCCGGGAAGGTGCGAGAGGAAATCGGAGCGCGCGGCGCCGAGTTCAAGAGCGGCGCTGTCTGTAAGCCTACTGCGCCAAGGGTCTTGGCGCGTCAGCGGATAATGGCTTCCGCTTCGATCTCGACGTCATAGTCGCCGACCAGGCCGGCAACCGAGACCAAAGTATTGGCCGGGCGGATGTCGCCGAAATAGCGGCCATGGACCCGCGAGACCGGCTCCCATTGCGCAATGTCGCGCAACAGGATTCGGGTCCGCACCACATCCTCGAGGCTGCCGCCCAAAGCGACGATGCTGGCGGCGATCTTGTCCAGGATGTAGACGGTCTGGCCTCTGAGATCGCCCTTGCAGACGACCTCGCCGGCGCTGTGGGTCGCCGTCGTGCCGCTGACCAGGATGCGATCGTGGACCCGGACGGCGCGGCTGTAGCCGGCGAGCGACTCCCAGACGCTGCCGGTATCGACCCGCATGCGGTGCGGCCGGTCCGGCACCGGCACGGCGGTATAGGCTTTGGGCAACTCGCTCAGGTGATGGCTGAGATCGCCCGAGGCGGTGAGATAGGGCGGTCGCCGGTATTCCTGGCCGCAATCGCCGGGGATCCGGCTGGTCTCGTCCAGGGCGGCGTCGATGACGCGCTTGTCCTCGGCGTCGAGCGCGAAGGAGAAGAGCTTCAGGTTGTCTTCGCGGTGCTCGCTTTCGCCGAGCCTGGCGCCGACGATGATGGCGCCGACTGCCGGCTGTTCCAGCACCCAGCGGGTGGCGACATTGGCGATCGAGACGTGGTGCTTGCGCGCGACTTTTGCCAGGGCCTCGAGGATTCCCTGCAGCACGTTCCACCCACCGATCTGGGCGACGAAACGCGCATATTTCATCTTGCTCCAGTCCTTGATGTCGCCGGTCGCGGGCTCAGGTCTCCCCAGCCACTTCTCGGTCAGCAACCCGCCGGCGAGCGTGCCATAGGCCAGCAGCTTCACGCCGTTGGCCAGGCAGAAATCCGTCATCTCCTCGCCGGCGCGGCGGTCGAGCAGCGAGAAGCAGACCTGGTTGGTGGCGATCCGGTAGCCCTGCTTCGCCAGCAGGTGCAGGTGGTCGGTGTCGAAATTGGTGAGGCCGATATGGCCGATCCGGCCCTCGGCCTGCAGCTTCCGGAGCTCGCGCATGGCGTCGAGATAGGCCGGGTGCTCGAACACCCACCAGTGGAGCTGCAGCAGATCGATCCGATCGGTCTGGAGGCGATCCATGCTGCGCTTGACGCCGGCGCGCACCACCTCCGGCGTCATCTCGCCCGGCGTCGGGCACCATTTGGTGAAGACCGTGGCCGGCTTGTACTTACCGGCGGCAACACCCTGCTTGAACCGGCCGGCAATGTCCTCGGCGCTGCCATAGTGATCGGCCATGTCGAAGGTGTCGAAGCCCGCCGCCGCATATTCGCCAAGCGCGGCGGCAGCGGCGTCAAGATCCAGCGCCTTGCCGCCCCGCTCCATGTCCGCGACCTGCCACAGGCCGGTCACGACGCGGCTGATCGTGAGGCCAGGGGCGAGTTCGGTGCGGTCGGGGATGGTCGGCGTGGCCATTGGTATGCTCTTTCAGAAGACAGAAGGGCGCCCTCCGACGAGCGCCCTTCTCACTCCGATGAACCGGACCCTCAGTTCCCCATCTTCGCCTTGATGGCGTCGACGTCGGCGGCCGACATCTGGCCGACGGTAGCGACTTCGCCGTTGGTGATCTTCCACAGGCGGAAGGGACCGGTGATGTCGCCGTACTGGTCGAAGGTGACCGGGCCGATGACACCTTCATACTTGATCGGCTTGCCTTCCTTGATCAGCGCCAGGGCCTTGGCGAACTCTTCCTTGCCGGCATGGATGACGGTGCCCTTGGGATCGAGAACCTTGCGGATCGAATCCTGGATCGCGGCGGAATCCGCCTTGCCGGCCTGGGCGATGGCCAAGCCGACGATGGCGCCGGCGTCATAGCCCTGCACCGCCGCGGGCGCGCCCGGGTCGATCTCGGAGAAGGCCTTGTAGTTGGCGTTGAAATAGTCGGTCGAGGCCGTGGTGTCAGTGCCCGACGAGGTGCCGTAGGCATTCTCGAGATACTTGGCGCCCACCGCCTTGATGAAGTCCTCGCTGTTCATGCCGTCGTTCAGCAGGAACTTCTGCGGGCCGCCCTGGCTCACCCATTGCCGCGCGATGGTCGCACCATCGACGGGAGTCGCGACCAGGTAGAGCCCGTCCGGCGCGCCTTCCATCGCCTTGGTGACTTCCGGCTGATAGCTGGCCTGCTTGGCGTTGTAGGGCGTGTCGGAGACGATCTCGCCGCCCAGCGCCTTATAGGCCTTGGTGAACTCGGCCACCATGTTGGCGCCGAAGTCGTCGTTCACATGGATGATCGAGAGTTTCTTCAGGCCCTGGTCCAGCGCGTATTTCGCGGAGGCGACGCCCTGCAGCGCATCCGAGGTGATGGTGCGGAAGAAGACGCCGTTGGTCTTGCCGTCGCGCGCCAGCTGGGTCAGCGTCGGCGAGGACGAGGCCGGCGAGACCTGCACCACCTTGGCCGGCGCGGTCACCGAAGTGAGGATCGGGATCGAGACCGAGGAGATGATGCCGCCGATGATCACCGGCACCTTCTTCACCTGCACGAGCTGAGTCGCCGCATCGACCGCGACATTGCCCTGACTCTGCGAGTCGCGCGTGTCGGTGACCAGCTTGCAGCCACCGGCGACGCCGCCCGCGTCGTTGATGTCGCGGAACGCCATCTCGACCGACTTGGTGCCGGCCTGGCCGTAAGCGCCGGCCGGACCGGTCAGCTCCATCACCAGGCCTACGGTGACCTCGCAGGCCGATGCCATGCCGGCGCCCGCCAGCAAAGCTGCCGCGGCGGTCGCGGTGAAAAGAATCCTCTTCCCGAACATTGAAAGCCCCCTTGAAAGACCCGGTTGGTTTTACTCGGCCGCCTGCAGCCAGGTCTCCTGCAGATGTACCCAAACCATCCCAGCGGGCGCATCGGATGCCCGTTTCAGCAAGGCCGTGGATTGCCGCTGGGTTGTCTTGCCCTGAAGATACTGTGTCTCGACATATTCCAGCAATATGGCGTCGCCTTCCTGCCATACCGCGCGGAAATCCGAGACCTCCATGCGGAAGTCGGCGCCGCGCCCCTCTTTGAGGTCATGCAGCCAGCCGACGATCGCCGCGCGGTCGCGCACGCCGCCATCCGGTCCCACCAAGCGGAACCCGGGATCGAAGGCGCGATCGAACCTTGCCGGATCCAATTTGGTTCCGTTATGGGGGCGGAGCCAGGCCAGGAAGAACTCGTGCAGCCCGACGCATTCCCGGATCGCGAGATCCGCCAGCCGTTCGTTCACGACGCCACCTTGCTCAGATTGTATTTCATGATCCGACCGTGCCTTCCCTCGCGGTCGCGCTCGAGCTCGAAGGTATCGCCCTCCGGGCCCTGTCGCTGGGCGAGGATGGCGCCGATCTCGGCGCGGTCGGCATCGGAGAGCTTCACCGCGGCGATCTTCAGGTTGGCGAAAAGATGTTCCCGGCTGCGTGCGCCGACGATCACCGCAGCCACCTGCGGCAGGTCGAGCATGTAGCGGCTGGCGATGGTGGCGATATCGGCGCCGTGCCGGTCGGCCACCTTGCGCAGTGCGCGCAGCAGCGTCTGGAACAGGTCCCAGCCGCCGAAATCGTCGATGACCAGCTTGTATTTGGTGAGCGAGCGGTTCTCGAGCGGCGCCTCCGGCTCCGGTTGGCCGAGCCAGCGATCGCCGAGGAAGCCGCCGGCCACCGTGCCGTAGACCAGCAGATGGATGTCGCGCTTGCGGGCGGCCGCGACGAGGGCGCGCTCCGGCCGCGCGTCAAGCAGCGAATATTGAACCTGCATGGTCGCGAGTTCCACGCCCGACGCGACCAGCTTCTCGGTATGGTCGGTGTCGAAATTGGTGCCGCCGATGAGATCGATCTTGCCCTCTTCGCGCAGCTCTTCGAGCCAGCGCGCGGCATCGAGACAGCCCGGCACCGCATAATCCCACCAGTGGAACTGGACCAGGTCCAGCCGCTCCATGCCAAGGCGTCGCAAGGAGCGCTCGATGATGGTGCGGACATAAATGCGATCGACTTCGTGCAAATGCGCGAGATCGGGGACGAACTTGGTATGCACTTTGACTGCCTGCAGTGCCGCGGCGCCGTGGCGGTCGGCATAGGCGCGCCGCGCGGCGCCGATCAGCTCCTCGACCCCGGTGTAGATGTCGGCGCAATCGAAGGTGAGGATCCCGGCCTCGGCCGAAGCCACCAGGTCGCCGATCGCGGCATTGCGCTCCACATCGCCGTGGCCGCCCGCCAGCTGCCAGCCGCCGCGGATGATGCGGGTTATGCGATAGCCGGGCCGGATCTCGCGCGTTTCCATCAACCAACTTTCTTCCGGAGCTTCACCGCCGTGGTCGCGCTGTGCTGGAACTTGCGCTTGCCGGTCCGCGTGATCCTGAACCGGGTCGAGCAGTTCGGGTCTGGACATGCGACATCGGTGTCGGTCGCCATCCAGTCGTTGGCATCGACCGGGCGTTGCTTCGCCGCGAGCAAGGGCAACAGCGCGCCCAAGGAATAAATGGAGAAGCCCTGGCCCGGCGGCAGATGCAGCATCTCGCCGCGGAGCTCGAAAGAATCCCCCGGCTGGGCCCCGCAATAGATCTTGCCGCCCTTCGGCGCGGTCACCTCGACCTTCAAGTCATAGAGCTCGAAACTTTCATCCGCGCTGGGTTTGCGCGGCTTTTTCGACGCGGCCATGGATCGCCCCGATAGAACTTGCGCGGCCGAAACCGCCCGACTAACGTGGCGCCATCAAGCGGGAAAACCCTGCAACTTTCAAGCACAAGCGCACCCGGGACGCCATTTGGGCCGCATGTCTTTTAAAACTTGACGACCGGGACATGCTGGAGACCCGATCCGTATCCAAACATTTCGGCGGCGTCGCAGCCGTCGATGCCGTGTCGCTCAAGGTGGCGCAAGGCGAAGTCGCCGGCCTGATCGGCCCCAACGGCGCCGGCAAGACCACGATGTTCAACCTCCTGGCCGGCAGCCTGAAGCCCAGCGCGGGCGAGGTCGTGCTGAACGGACGGCGCATCGACGATCTTGCGGCGCATCGCCGGCTCGAACTTGGCTTGGGGCGCACCTTCCAGATCCCGCGCCTGTTCGGGCAGATGAGCGTGCTGGAGAACATGCTGACCGCCGCGCGTGGCCAGTCCGGCGAGCGCATCCTCATGAACTGGCTGCCGGGCCAGGCGGTGCGCGACCAGGAGCGGCTCAATGCCGAGAAGGCGATGCGCCTGCTGGACTTCGTCACCCTGACGAAGCTGTCACGCGAGCCGGCGCGCGTGCTCTCCGGCGGCCAGCGCAAGCTGCTGGAGCTGGCGCGCATCCTGATGGCCGATCCCAAGCTGATCCTGCTCGACGAGCCCGCGGCCGGGGTCAATCCCAGCCTGCTCGAGACCATCATCGACCGCATCCACGCGATCAACGCCACCGGCGTGACGTTCCTCATCATCGAGCACAACATGGACATGGTGACGCGGCTCTGCAGCCGTGCCCTGGTGATGGTCGAGGGTAAGCTGCTCTGCGAAGGGAGCCCACGCGAGGTCGTTCGTGATCCAAGGGTGATCGACGCCTATCTCGGCGGAGTTGCCGCATGAGCGTGCTGCGCGCCGCAGGCATCGTCGCCGGCTACGAGCCGGACCTGCCGATCCTGAACGGCGTCGGCTTCGAGCTGCATGCGCAGGAGATCGTCGCGCTGCTCGGCCCCAACGGCGCCGGCAAGTCGACCCTGATCAAGGCGGTGGCCGGGCTGGTGCCGATATCATCGGGCCAGGTCTGGCTCGGCGACCAGGAGATCACGCGGCTGCCGCCGCATCTTCTGATCCGCCGCGGCCTCGGCTTCGTGCCGCAGACCGAGAATATCTTCGGCACGATGTCGATCGACGACAACCTGAAGCTCGCCGCGGCAATCCTCCCCAAGGCCCGCCGTGCCGAGCGCGTGGCCGCGATGTATGCGATGTTCCCGGCCCTCGCCGCGCGCAAGTCGCTCATCGCCGGGCGGCTTTCCGGCGGGCAGCGGCAGATGCTGGCCGTCGCCCGCGCCCTGCTGGTCGAGCCCCAGGTGCTGATGCTGGACGAGCCCTCCGCCGGCCTCTCGCCGAAGGTTGCGGCGGAAGTCTTCGAGACCTTGCGCCGCGTGCGAGAATCCGGCGTCGCCATCCTGCTGGTGGAGCAGAGCGTCCGCGCGGCGCTCGCACTGGCCGACCGCGCCTATGTCCTGGCCGAGGGCCGCAACCGGCATGACGGGCCGGCAGCGGTGCTGCGCGACGATCCGATCATCGCCCATCTCTATTTCGGCGGCGATCCGGTGGCACAAGCGAGCCCAGCGTCATGAGCCTGCAATTCCTCGCCGACGGATTGCTGATCGGGGCGATGGTGGGGTTGGGCGCCATCGGCGTCACCCTCACCTATTCCATCCTCG
>NZ_JAYRKD010000044.1:0-37129 GCF_041905885.1 Dongia sp.
TCGACTGAACGGGGTGGTGCGCGCATTCTTATGCACGTTCATCCGGGCCCCCAGAAAGACGCTGTTTGCTTCGCAACAACCAGCTTCCTCCGGTCGGCCCGGGTGAACAACCTCTATAGCAACGACAGCTAGAGCCTGCCGCACTTGGATTTTCCCACCGTGACTCTCTCCATTGGCCTGACCCTGCTCATCCTGCTGGCGGCCGTGATGCATGCCGGCTGGAACGTGCTGGTCAAATTCGGCACCGACGCCTTTCTCAACATGGGGCTGATCGTCGGCCTGGGCGGCCTGATCGGCCTCGCCTTCACGCCCTTCGTGGACTTCCCCGAGCCGGCCAGCTGGATCTGGCTGTTCGGCTCCTGCGTCTTCCACCTCGGCTACTACACCTTCCTGGTGATGGCCTATAAGCATGGCGAGCTCAGCCAAGTCTATCCGATCGCGCGCGGCTCGGCGCCGCCGCTGGTGGCGCTCTCCTCTTGGCTGCTCTATGCGCAGCTGCTGACGCCGTGGCAGACCGCGGGCGTGGTGGCGATCTCGATCGGCATCCTGACCCTTGCGGCGGACAAGCCGGTCGATCGCGCGCATAAGTGGGAAGCGATCTGGTTCGGCCTGCTGACCGGCCTGACCATCATGGGCTACACGATCTGCGACGGGCAGGGGATTCGCCACGCCGGCGACACCGAGCAGGAGCAACTCGGCTACATCATCTGGCTGTTCGTGCTCGATTCACCGCTCCTGGTGATCTACTGCTACCTGCAGCGCGGCCGGGAAGTGACTGCCTTCGTCAAGAAGAACTGGAAGCTGGGGCTGTGCGGCGCGTCGCTTTCGATCGCGGCCTATGGCATCGCCATCATGGCGATGAAGTTCGGCGAGTTCGCCCATGTCTCGGCCTTGCGGGAGACCAGCGTGATCTTCGCCGCCTTGATGAGTGCCTATCTGCTGAAGGAACGCTTCCGCAAGCGCCGCTACGTCTCGGTGACCCTCGTCGCTCTAGGCGCCGTGCTTTTGCACTGACTCAGTGCGCGTAAGACGACTGCAGCGCATAGTATTTGCGGCTGGTGATCAGGCCCTGCAGCGACAGCGACTTGCACGAGGTCGTGTCGTTCAGGTTCTGGATCACGACATGCGGCGTGTTGTTGCACGAGAAGCGCTTGATCACCTTCCATTGCGGGAAGCGGTGCTTCGGCAGGAACTCGCAGCTTTCCAGCAGCACGGTGCCGACCTTGAGCTGCTCGACCGAGTCCTTGTCGATCTTGACTTCGCTCCGGTCGCGTTCCGGGCCGGACATGAACTTGAACATGGGTATTTGCTCCATCCCACCAGGCAATACGGTTCTGGTAGCCTCTGACCAGTCCGTATTTTGCCCGACCCTAACTTAACAAAGGGTTGCGCGCAAAGCCTCAACCCGGCGGTCGGAAAAATCCGCTAAATGCGGCCTAATTTCCCAGCGACGGCCTCGACCCTCGCCTGCCGCCGGTTTGTCGGTTAATGGCCGGTAAACTTGACGCTTTTGATTTCGTCGCCGATTTCCAGGTCCTGCATCACCTCGAGCCCCTTCGACACCTGGCCGAACACCGTGTGCAGCCCGTCGAGATGCGGCTGGGGCGCCAGGACCAGGAAGAACTGCGAGCCGCCGGTGTCCTTGCCGCGATGCGCCATGGAGAGCGAGCCGGTCTTGTGCTTGTGGGGATTGCCCTTGGTCTCGCAGGGGATGACCCAGCCCGGGCCGCCCGCACCGGTGCCGTCCGGGCAGCCGCCCTGGGCGACGAATCCGGGGATGACGCGATGGAAGGACAGCCCGTCATAGAAGCCGTCCGCGGCCAGCGTGTAGAAATTGGCCACCGTGTTCGGCGCCTCTTTGGGGAACAGGTCGATGGTTATGTCGCCCTTGCTGGTCGTCATCACGCATTGGGTCAGGCCCTGCAGCTTGTCCGCCGGGACGTCGTGGATCTTCAATTCTTCGCGTGGCATCGGCAAATCCTTTCGAAAGCGCGGCGGATGTTAGGCGAGCCGGGCCGCCGGAGTCGACTGAAAGCGGACCCGATTTTCAGGAATCTTCGCCGCTGAGGAGCGCGCGCGCGAGGCGGATGGTAATCGGCCCGCGCCGCGCCAGTGCCGCGCGGTCCAGCCGCCGCGCCATGGTCTCGGCGGCGGTGAAGGAGCGCTCGATCTGCTTCACCAGATAGGTGATCACCTCGGGCGCCACCTCGACCTGGCGGTCGGCGAAATGCTTGGCCAGCACCGCGGCGAGCAGGCGGTCGTCCGGCGGCAGCACGGCGACCGCCGGCACGCCGGCCAGCCGCGAGGCGAGGTCGGGCAGCCGCACTGCCCAGCGCGCCGGCGGCTCGCGGTCGAGGATCAGCAGCGCGGTCTTCTGGGCCCGGACGTGGTTGATCAGGTGGAAGAGATGCTCCTCGGGCAGGCGGATGCCGTCGAGGATCAGGTTTTCGCCCTGCGGCAGCTGCTCCAGCCCGCTCGGCTCCAGGAAGCGCGCGGCGCTTCTTGCCTGCCAGACCTTCTCAAGCCAGACATGGGCCAGGTGGGTCTTGCCGCAGCCCGGCGGGCCGTAGACCGCCAGGATTCCATTCGGCCAGTCGGGCCAGCGGTCGGTCCAGGCGACGGCGTCCTGGTTGCTGTCCGAGACCACGAAGCCGGCGGCATTCATGGCGTTGCGGACCGGCAGGTCCAGCGGCAGCTGCTCGGGCCGCATCACTGGTTTTCGTGTTGGTCGAAGCCGACCAGCGGCGGCGCCGCGCGGGTCGCGCTGCTCGGTCCGAGATAGAACGGGCTGACCAGATAGCGCGAGAGCGCGAAGCGGACCAGCACGCCGAAGCCGGCGGCGACCGGCACCGCCAGCAGCAGGCCGAGGAAGCCGAACAGGGTGCCGCCCGCCAGCAAAGCGAAGATCACCCAGACCGGGTGCAGCCCGACGCGGTCGCCGACCAGCTTCGGGGTCAGCACATTGCCTTCGACCACCTGACCGACGCCGAAGATCGCGGCGACGGCGATCGGCCCGGACCAGCCGTCGAAATTTACCAGCGCGATCGCGATCGCGATCACGAAGCCGCCGATCGCGCCGAGATAGGGGATGAAGGTCAGCAAGCCCGCGACCAGGCCGACGACGAGGCCGAACGGCAGCCCGGCGATCATCAGCGCGGTCGCGTAGTAGGTCGCGAGGATAATGCAGACCGTGGCCTGGCCGCGGGCGAAGCCGGCCAGCGTGGTGTCGATCTCACGGCCCTGGGCGCGGATCACCGTCGCGTGCTGGCGCGGCAGCAGCACATCGATCTTGGCGACGATCTTGTCCCAGTCGCGCAGCAGGTAGAAGGTCACCACCGGCGTGATGAAGATGAGCGAGAGCAGGTTGGCCAGCGCCATGCTGCCCTGCGCCACGTTGAGCAAGGTGCCCAGGATCCAGTTCAGCCCGCTGCCCATCCGGCTCCGCGCCAGGTCGCCGAGATCGGTGAGATCGGGCAGGCCGAAGCGCTGCTGCAGGCTGGCGTAATAGGGCAGCAGCTTGGTATGCGCGCGGTTGAACAGGTCCGGCAAGGCCTGGACGAACTGCGTCAGCTGGTCGAGCAGCAGCGGCGCGATGAGCACGAAGCCGAGCACCAACACGATGGCGAAGATCAGCGTCACCACCGTGGTAGCCCAGGTGCGCGACATCCACTTTTCCAGCCGGTCGCAGGCGGGATCGAGGAAATAGGCGATCGCCATGCCGGCCACGAAAGGCAGCAGGATCGCGCGCAGCAGGTAGATGGCGATCAGCGCGACGAGGAGACCGATCAGCCAGAAGCGAAGCTGCCGCGCCGCCGTCATTCCCGAACCGAAACGGAATCCGTCATTGCGGCACGGCCGGCTGGGTCAGGTCGGGATTGTCGTTCCCCGGCCCGCTGTTCATCTGGCCGCCATTCATCATGGCGCCGCCACCGGGGTTGAGCGTCATGGTCTGCAACCCTTCGCCGCTCGACGTGATCGCGAGATCCGCCTGGTTGAGCGCGCGGATGAACTGGATCTCGTCGCCGAGATAGGTGAGCTCGATATCGGCGCCGCTGCGCGAGAGCCGCGTGAGGTTGACGCTCTTGATCAAATTGACCTGCGCCAGGTGCCGCTTCACCTGCACCCATTGCGCCTGGGTCGAGAAGGGCACATGCACCTGCACCGTGGCGCGGCTGTTCGGATCGACCAGGTTGTCCTGCTTCCAGGAATTCTGCACCAGCTCGGCCACCTTGGCGACGCCGTCGCGCAGCAGCTGGTCGACATCGCCGCTATCGCTCACCACCTGGTCGCGGAGATTCTGCACGCCGGCGCTGCCGTAGCTGGAGATGTTGAGCGCCAGCACCCGCTTGCCGTCGGGCGAGGGCGGTTGCAGGGCGGCCTCGGCCACCATCACGTCGCCGACCGCGTAGCGATCGGCCAGCGACTGGATCCGCACCCGGTCGCCGGCCAGCGCCTGGGTGGCGCTGATCGCGTTGGTGTCGGGCAGATCGCCGACCGGCGTCTTGATCGGCACCAGGCCCGGCTGCTGCTGGCGCGCGGCCCAGGATGCGAACCAGGGATTGGTGGGGCCCCAGAGCTCGGTATCGCCGGTCTCGGTGGTGTAGACGGGCAGGACCAGCACCGCCTTCGATTCGGTCTCGGCATAGGCGACGCCCTGGTCGGCCAGGAACTGCCGAATCGGGTCGGCCATGAAGCGGAAGGTGAAGCGGCCGATATAGCGCGAGGCGGAGGTCTTCTCCTCCTCGATCTCGAAATCCTGCACCCAGCTGGTGATCTCGTCGTCGCCGGGCAGCGTGATCGACTTCAGGTCCTCGGCCGAGGCGATGGTCGAGAGCACCTTCATCAGGCCCTCGCGCTGGCCTTTCAGCATCGCCTGCTCGCGCAAGGTGGCGAGATCGCCGGTGATATCGACCGGAATTCCGGCGGCGACATAGACGTTCTGCTGCGCTGCCGCGGGGGCGGCCCCGAGGGTCGCCAGCCCGATCCCGGCCGCGACGGCCAAGGCACTGGCAAGCTTGCAAATTTTCCCGAGAAAACCGGCGGCAACGCCCATTGAAAACCGTCTTGAAAACGCTATTGTCCCGTCCCTGGCTTATAGCCCAGTTCCGGGGAGGATGTCATCACAAGCACGACCAGCGGAAACGGCCTCACCTATCGCGATGCCGGTGTGGATATCGATGCCGGCAATGCGCTGGTCGAGGCGATCAAGCCGCTTGCCAAGGCGACGGCGCGCAAGGGCAGCGACGCCGGCCTGGGCGGTTTCGGCGCTTTCTTCGACCTCAAGGCCGCCGGTTACAACGACCCGATCCTGGTCGCCACCACCGACGGCGTCGGCACCAAGCTGAAGATCGCGATCGAGGCCAACCAGCACGGCACCATCGGCATCGACCTCGTCGCCATGTGCGTGAACGACCTGGTGGTGCAGGGCGCCGAGCCTTTGCTGTTCCTCGACTATTTCGCGACGGCCAAGCTCGAGGTGGAGAGCGGCCGGCAGATCGTCGCCGGCATCTCGGACGGCTGCCTGCAGGCTGGCTGCGCGCTGGTCGGCGGCGAGACCGCGGAGATGCCCGGCATGTATGCCAAGGGCGATTACGATCTCGCCGGCTTCGCGGTCGGCGCGGTCGAGCGCGGCAAGCAGATCACCGGCGAAGGGGTGAAGGCGGGCGACGTCGTGCTCGGTCTCGGTTCGTCGGGGGTGCATTCCAACGGTTACTCCCTGGTGCGCAAGGTTGTCTCGGTCGCCGGCCTCGACTACAGCGCCAAGGCGCCGTTCGATCCCAACAAGACTCTCGGCGAAGCGTTGCTCGCGCCGACAAAGATTTATGTGAAGAGCTGCCTCGCCGCGATCCGAGCGGGCGGCGTGAAGGCGCTGGCGCATATCACCGGCGGCGGTTTGCTGGAGAACATCCCGCGCGTGCTGCCGAAGGATCTCGCCTGCGAGATCGACGCGTCGCGCTGGCAGCAGCCGCCGGTCTTCGCCTGGTTGCGCAAGACCGCCGGCATCGACCACCAGGAGATGGCGCGCACCTTCAACTGCGGCATCGGCATGGTCATGGTGGTTTCGCCCGACCGCGTGGACGCGGTCACCGGCATCCTGCAGGGCGCCGGGGAGACCGTCGCGGCGATCGGCACCATTCGCCCACGCGCCGGCGACGCGCCCGGCTGCAGCGTGACCAACACCGGAAAATGGTAACGAAACCGCTGAAGGTCGCGGTACTGATCTCGGGCCGCGGCAGCAATCTGCAGGCGCTGATCGATCATTTCGGCCCGGTGATCACCACGAGCCCGGTCCGCATCGTCACCGTGATCTCCAACCGGCCCGGCGTGCAGGGGATCGAGCGCGCGAAGAAGGCCGGCATCCCGACCGCCGTGAT
The DNA here is from genome assembly GCF_041905885.1 of Dongia sp. Taxonomy (NCBI): domain Bacteria; kingdom Pseudomonadati; phylum Pseudomonadota; class Alphaproteobacteria; order Rhodospirillales; family Dongiaceae; genus Dongia; species Dongia sp. The sequence continues at coordinate 6,375 of NZ_JAYRKD010000044.1, forward strand.
CGACCACAAGGCTTTTCCGGACCGCATCGCCTTCGACGCCTCGCTCGACCGTGCGATCCGCGAGGCGGGCGCGGAGCTCGTTGTGCTGGCGGGCTTCATGCGGCTGCTGACCGAAGGCTTCGTCGCCGCCTGGAAGAACCGGCTGGTCAACATCCACCCGGCACTGCTGCCGTCCTTCCGCGGCACCGACACGCATCGGCGCGCCTTGAAGCGCGGGGTGAAGATGCACGGCGCCACCGTGCATTTCGTGCGGCACGAAACCGACACCGGCCCAATCATCGCCCAGGCCGCGGTGCCGGTGCTCATGAACGACACGCCGGACACGCTCGGACTCCGTGTCCTCCAGGCCGAGCACAAGCTCTACCCGCTGGCGCTGCGTCTGATCGCCGAAGGCCGGGTGACGCTCGACGACGAGCGCGCGGTGGTCGACGGCCGCGCCGAACCGACCGTTCTCTTCAGTCCGGCGCTTTAGGCGATGCGGCGCTGGCTCCTGGCGCTTGCGATTCTCTCCGGCCTGACCACAGGTCCTGTCCGCGCCGAAGTTACCGATCACTATGTCCTGCTGATGGTCTGGATGCCGGGCCTGTGCAAGTTCGAGCCCGATCGCCCGGAATGCAAGGAGCTCACCTTGCGGCGTTATGACGGCCTCAACCTCGCCTTCATGGCGTTGCAATCGGCGCGGCCCAGCAACGCCCCCAACACCTTCTGCTACAGCATGATCAGCGATGAGACCCAGGATCGGTCGCGGCAATGGTGCGACATGTACCGGCCGAAGATCCCCGACACCTTGACCCTGCAGCTGAAGACGCTGATGCCGGTAATTCAGTCCTGCCAGGACCGCGGCCTCTGGGCGCGTTACGCCAGCTGCACGATGTTCTCGGCCACCGACTACTATTCGCGCGGCATCAAGATGGCCAAGGCCTTCGCCGGCACGCAAGTGAACAGCAAGATCGCCGGGGCGGTGGGCGCGACCGTCAAGCAGTCGGACCTGGTCGAGGCTTTTAAGGCGGATTTCGGCGACGAGAAGGTGAACGCAGTCGAGTTCATCTGCCGCAAGCAAGGCAAGGAGTCGCACCTGTTCCAGGTCCGGGTCGCGCTGATGCCGCGCGCGCTGACCCGCGGCATCGACACGGAATTCCTCTGGAAACCGAGCAGCCCGCTGCGCCGCACCTGCCCGGAAAACATCATCGTGGACGCGCCGCCGGTACCGATCGCCGGGACCGGCCCGGACGTGCCCCCGGCCAAACCGGCCGAACCCGGGGTCCCGGAAGCCGTCCCGGTCGGCCCGGTCGATACCGAACCGCTGGAGCCCACCGGGCCGGTGGTCCGTTAACCCCAGTCTGCGGCTTTCGGCGGATTGCCCAGGCGGCCAAGCTCGGGTAAAACTCCGCGCCAGGACGAGACTCTAACGGGGTATCCGATGACGACGCTGAACGACGAAATCCTTGCCGACCGCCAGAAGACCTGGGCCGGCGTTTCCAAGCTGCTGTTCTGGGGCACCATCGAGTCCCTGGCGCTGACCCTGGTGACCGTGCTGTTCGCCATCAACGGCCCCAGCGTCGGCATGTTCGTGTTCGGCTTTGGCGGCCTGATCATCGTCAGCGCCATCGTGATGGCCAAGATCGTCGGCGGCAGATAGCCGATCGCCTCTGCGGAATCAGAAACGGCGCCGGTCGGTAGATCGGCGCCGTTTTCGTTTGGGGCAAGACTGACGCGCCCTTCGCCTCACGCTCGGTCGTCATCCCAAGCTTTAGGCTTGGGATGACGAGTTTCCGGCCGCAAACACCGCGGCCGGTCGCTCTAACTCGTAGATGCCAAGGCCAAGCCTTGGCATGACTGAGTTTCTTGGAATCACCCGGAATCAAAACGGCGCCACCCTGCGGGCGGCGCCGTTGATATCGAGCAAGCGTTGCGGCTTTAGCCGACGATCTCGATCCCGCTGAAGAAGAAGGCGATCTCGATCGCGGCGTTTTCCGGCGAATCCGAACCATGCACCGAGTTGGCTTCGATGGATTCGGCGAATTCCTTGCGGATGGTGCCGGCATCGGCATTGGCCGGGTTGGTGGCGCCCATGACCTTGCGGTTCTTGGCGACGGCGTCATCGCCCTCGAGCACCTGGACCACGACCGGGCCGCTGGTCATGAACTTCACCAGGTCGTTGTAGAACGGGCGCTCCTTGTGGACGGCGTAGAACTGGCCGGCCTGGGAGGTCGAGAGCCAGACCCGCTTCTGCGCGACGATCCGCAGGCCCGCCTCTTCGAACTTAGCGTTGATCTTGCCGGTCAGATTGCGGCGCGTGGCGTCCGGCTTGATGATCGAAAAGGTGCGCTCTTTGGCCATGGTCTCGTTCCTGGTCAGAAGGGGGTGGGGAAACGCCGCTCCATTAGCGGCTTGGCGAAATGGTCGCTGGCTTATATACAACTCGCCGCGCCGCCGCAACGCCCCGGAAATCCGGAGCAAGTGCCCATTCCATAAGGCTTTTTTGTCGCAATGCTGACCGTATCAGACCTCTCCTACCGGATCGCGGGGCGCGAGATCCTGTCGTCCACCGGCTTCAGCCTGCCGGCCGGCCACCATGCCGGCATCGTCGGCCGCAACGGCACCGGCAAATCGACCCTGCTCAACATCATCTCCGGCAAGCTCCATCAGGATTCCGGCACGGTCGAGTGGCCCAAGCTCTGGCGCATGGGCATGCTGGCACAGGAAGCGCCGGGCGGGCCGGAGAGCCTGCTCGAGACCGTGCTCGCCGCCGACAAGGAACGCGCCGCTTTGCTGGCCGAGGCGGAGACCGCCGAGGATCCGGACCGGATCGGAGAGATCCATGCCCGGCTGATCGACATCGACGCCCATTCGGCCGAGGCGCGCGCCGCCGAAATCCTCGCCGGTCTCGGCTTCAACGCCGAGGCCCAGGCGCGGCCCTGCAGCGACTTCTCCGGCGGCTGGCGGATGCGCGTGGCGCTCGCCGCCGTGCTGTTCTCGCGGCCAGAGTTGTTGTTGTTGGACGAGCCGACCAACCATCTCGATCTCGAAGCAACGCTCTGGCTCGAAGGCTTCTTGAAGAACTACCCGCACACCATCCTGCTGGTGAGCCACGACCGCGACCTGCTGAACAACGTCGTCGACAAGATCATTCACCTGCATGATTGCAAGTTCACGGTCTATACCGGCGGCTACGACACCTTCGAGGAGACGCGGCGCGAGCGCCTGGCGCTGCAGGCCTCGATGGCGGCTAAGCAGGAAGCCCAGCGCAAGCATATGATGGCCTTCGTCGACCGCTTCCGCTACAAGGCCTCGAAGGCGCGCCAGGCCCAGTCGCGCCTGAAAGCCATCGAGAAGATGAAGCCGATCGCGGTGGCCGCGGAGGAGCGCGGCGTCGAGTTCGACTTCCCCGAGCCTCAGGAATTGCCGCCGCCGCTGATGACCCTAGATCACGTCGCGGTCGGCTACGAGCCCGGCAAGCCGATCCTCAGGAAGATGGATCTCCGCCTCGATCCCGATGACCGGATCGCGCTCCTGGGCGCCAATGGCAACGGCAAGTCCACCTTCGTGAAGCTGCTGGCCCAGCGCCTGCAGCCGATGGAAGGCGAGGTGCGCCGCTCCTCCAAGATCCGGGTCGGCTATTTCGCCCAGCACCAGACCGAGGAACTCGATCTCGACGCGACCGCGCTCATCCTGATGGACCGCGCCGCACCGAACATCACGCCCGAGAAGCGCCGCGCCCATCTCGGCCGCTTCGGCTTCGGCCCGGACAAGATCAACACCAAGGTCGGGTCGCTCTCCGGCGGCGAGAAGGCGCGGCTGCTCCTGGCGCTGATGAGCTGGTCCGCCCCGAACATCCTGCTGATGGACGAGCCCACCAACCACCTGGACGTGGACAGCCGCCAGGCCCTGGTCCAGGCGATCAACGATTTCGGAGGCGCCGTGGTGCTGATCAGCCACGACCCGCATCTGATCGAGCTCTGCGCCGACCGCTTGTGGCTGGTGAAGGACGGCACGGTGCGCGGCTTCGACGGCGACCTCGACGACTACCGCCAGCTCCTGCTGGACGATGCCCGTGCCGCCGCCCGCGGAGAATCCGCCGGCAAGAAGGGCGACCGCCCTTCGCGCAAGGAAGAGCGCCGGCAAGCGGCGCATCAGCGCGCGGTGAAACGCGCCCAGCTCGAAGAGCAGGCCGAGCGCGCCGGCCGCGCAGTCGAGAAGCTGACCCAGGCGCTCAAACTGGTCGAGGCCAAGCTCGCCGACCCCAAGCTCTACGAGCGCGCGCCCGCGGAAGCCGCCGACTGGCAGAAGAAACACGCCGAAGTCACCGCCAAACTCGCCGAAGCCGAGGAAAGCTGGCTGGAAGCGTCCGGTCAGCTCGAAGGCAAGGTCGCGGCGGAGGAGTAGGGCGCCTCCCGGGCGTCCCTACTTCCCGATATCCATCACCACGCGCCCATCCACCGTGCCGGCTTTCAGCCCGGCGAACACCTCGTTGATATCGCCGAGCGACTTCCGGTGGATGTGCGACTTCACCTTGCCTTCGGCGGCGAACTGGATTGCCTCGGCGAGGTCCTTCCGCGTGCCGACGATCGAGCCGCGGATGGTGATGCGCTTCAGCACCACGTCGAAGATCGGCGTCGCGAAGTCTCCGGGCGGCAGACCGACCAGGCTGATCGTGCCCTTGCGCCGCACCATCTGCAGCGACTGCGCGAAGGCGGCGGGCGAGACCGCGGTCACCAGGATGCCGTGGGCGCCGCCGCCGGTCTGCTTCACCAGCTGCTGGGCCGCGTCCTTGTCCTTCGCGTTGATGGTCACTTCGGCGCCCATCGCCTTGGCGAGGTCGAGCTTGTCCTGGGCGATGTCGATCGCCGCCACATGCAGGCCCATCGCCTTGGCATACTGGATCGCGACGTGGCCCAGGCCGCCGATGCCGGAGATTGCCAGCCATTCGCCGGGCCGCGTGTCGGTTTCCTTGATGCCCTTGTAGGTCGTGACCCCGGCGCAGAGGATCGGCGCCATTTCGCCGAAATCGACCCGGTCGGGCAGGCGGCCGACATAGGCCGCGTTGCCGATCGCGTATTCGGCGAAGCTGCCGTTGACCGTGTAGCCGCTGCAATGCTGGCTCTCGCACAGGGTCTCCCAGCCGGTCATGCAATGCTCGCAATGACCGCAGGCATCGTGCAGCCAGGCGATGCCGACCGGATCGCCTTCCTTCAAGCCGGTGACGCCCGCACCCAAGGCCGCGACGATGCCGGCACCTTCATGGCCCGGGATGAAGGGCGGGGTCGGCTTCACCGGCCAGTCGCCGTCGGCGGCATGGAGATCGGTGTGACACACACCGGTCGACATGATCTTCACCAGCACCTCGCCGGGGCCCGGCACCGGGATCGGCACTTCCTCGATCGCCAGCGGCTTGCCGAATGCGCGGACCACCGCGGCCTTCATTGTCTTCATTGTCACTCTCCATCTGGTGTGATGCAGCGAGGGTAGGGCGTTGTGTTGCAGCGCAGCTTTGACTCAAGTCAAACGCTGCATGGCAGTCCGGCGGTGATCGCAAATGTCACGCCGCTGTCACCGGCCTAAGCTCTGATCATCGAGTCTGGGGAGAGACCGCTGCCATGTCGGACGAGATCGCCAAGACACCACAGCCGCCGTATTACGCGGTGATCTTCAGCTCATTGCGCACGGAGGGAGACGACGGCTACGGCGCGATGGCCGAGCGGATGGATGCGCTGGCGCGGCAGCAGCCGGGCTTCCTCGGCATGGAATCCGCGCGGGAGGGGCTCGGGCTCACCGTCGGCTACTTCCGCAGCCTGGAAGACATCGCCGCCTGGAAGCGCAACGTCGAGCATGCCGAAGCCCAGCGCCGCGGCCGCGCCGACTGGTACACGCATTACCGCGTGCGGATCGCCAAGGTGGAACGCGAATACGGCTTCGAGAAGAAGTAGCCGCCGACTTCCTCAATCGTCATCGCCGGGCCTGACCCGGCAATCTTGCGCCGAACGGAAGCAGATGCCCGGATCAAGTCCGGGCATGACGATTTCCGCTCAGCAGTCGTGGCCGAGGTAGAGTTCGCCGGCTTTGAGATCGACGCCCATGTAGCATTCGTAGGGCGAGTCATCGGGCGCCAGGGCACCGCCGGATTCCGGGCTCGGCCCGGCGTAGCAGGCGAGGCTCTTCGACCATTTCACCATGCGGCCGATGCATTCGTCCGGCTTGCTCTCGCCGGGGATGCCGTCGAACATCGCCTTCGCCGCGTCGCCGGTGATGGTCATGTAGATGTGGTCCGCCGGTCCGTTCGGGTCGTCGGAATCCATCGCCGGCCCGACATAGTAAGAGCCGGAGATCGGCTTCAGCTGCACGTCCTGCGCCAGCGCTGGAATGCTCGCGGCGATGAGCAAAGCTGCAAACCCCAAAATCCGCATCAGTTCTCCCCCTCGCTCCCGCTCGCCCCTTCGGCCTGGCTCTTCAGAAATTTGCGCCATTTGGCCACGTTCTTGTTGTGCTGGTCCAGGGTCTCGGCGAAGGCATGCCCGCCGGTGCCGTCGGCGACGAAATAGAGCTCTTTGGTCTTCTGCGGCTTCAGCACGCCCTTCAAGGCCGCGAGGCCCGGATTGGCGATCGGTCCCTTGGGCAGGCCGGTGATCACATAGGTGTTGTAGGGGCTGTCGAGCTTCAAATCCGCGGTGGTGAGCAGCCGGTCCAGCTTGCCCTTGCCGTCGGTCAGCGCGTAGATGACGGTCGGGTCCGACTGCAGCGCCATGCCCTTCTTGATGCGGTTGTAGAAGACCGCGGCGACCCGGGCGCGCTCGTCGTTCTGCGAAGTCTCCTTCTCGACCAGCGAGGCCAGCGTCACCGCCTCGTCGGGCGAGGTCAGGGGAATGTCCTTGTCGCGCTTCTCCCAGAGGGCGGCCAATTGCACCTGCATCTCCGAGCGCATGCGCTCGATGATCTGCGCGCGGGTATCGCCCAGCACGAAGAAATAGGTCTCCGGCAGCAGCGAGCCTTCGGGCGACTTCGGCGGCAGCGGGCCGTCGAGATCGGGCTGCGCCGCCAGGACGTCGTAGATCTCGCTGACCGTCAGGCCCTCGGCGATGGTCACCCGGTGCAGCACCACCTTGCCTTCGATCAGCACGCGCATGGCGCCGCGCGGGCTGACCGCAGCGGGGAACTTGAACTCGCCGGCATGGAGCGGCAGGCCCTCGGCGGAAAAGCGCGCGCCCAGCTTGAACACCAGCGGGTTGTCGATCACGCCGGAGTCGGCCAGCGCCTTGGCGATGCCGTTGAGGCCGGCGCCTTTCGGGATCACCACGATCTTCTCGTCGCGCAAGGGACCTGCGGCGTTGAACTCGTGCCAGTACCAGGCGGCGAGGCCGCCGACGACGAAGCCGAACAGGATCAGGACGAAAAAGACGCCCTCAACCCATTTGAGGAGTCGGCTGCGCGGCTTCTTGGGATGGTCAGGGCCGCTCACGCTCGCCCTCAGTTCGGCGCGGAGAAGACCAGGCTCGCATTGGTGCCGCCGAAGCCGAAGGAGTTCGACAGCACGTTGCGGATCTTGCGCGGCTTCGCCTGCTTGGGGGCAAGGTCGATGTCGCAGCCCTCGGACGGGTTGTCGAGGTTCAAGGTGGGCGGCGCCACCTGGTCGCGCAGCGCCAGGATCGAGAAGATCGCCTCGACCGCGCCCGCGGCGCCCAAGAGATGCCCGATCGCCGACTTGGTCGAGGACATGGTGAGCTGATAGGCATGGTCGCCGAACAGGCGCTTCACCGCGCCCAATTCGATCTCGTCGCCCAAGGGCGTCGAGGTGCCGTGCGCGTTGATGTAGTCGATGTCCGACGGGTTGAGCCTGGCGCGCTTCAGCGCCGCCTGCATGGCCCGGAAGCCGCCGTTGCCGTCCTCGGCCGGCGCGGTGATGTGGTGCGCATCGCCGGACATGCCGTAGCCGACGACCTCGGCATAGATCTTCGCGCCGCGGGCCTTGGCGTGCTCGTATTCCTCCAGCACCAGGATGCCGGCGCCTTCGCCCATGACGAAGCCGTCGCGGTCCTTGTCCCAGGGGCGCGAGGCCGCGACCGGGTTGTCGTTGAAGCCGGTCGAGAGCGCGCGGCTCGCGGCGAAGCCGGCGATGCCGAGGCGGTTGATGGTCGATTCGGCGCCGCCCGCCACCATCACGTCGGCGTCCTCCAGCATGATCATGCGCGCGGCGTCGCCGATCGCATGGCTGCCGGTGGCGCAGGCCGTCACCACCGAGTGGTTCGGGCCGCGGAAGCCGTGCTTGATCGAGACATGGCCGGAGGCGAGGTTGATCAGCGCCGCCGGAATGAAGAACGGGCTGACTCGGCGCGGGCCCTTCTCCTTCAGGATCTGCGAGGTCTCGTAGATCACGTTGAGGCCGCCGATGCCTGAGCCGATCATGACGCCGGTCGAATTGCGCTCGGCGTCGGTCTTCGGCTGCCAGCCGGCATCCTTCACGGCTTCATCGGCGGCGGCCATCGCCATGACGATGAAGTCGTCCATCTTCTTCTGGTCTTTGGGCGTGACGTATTCGTCGGGATTGAAGTTGCCCGACGAGATGTCGCCGCGCGGCACCTGGCCCGCGATCTTCGCCGGCAGGTCGGAGACGTCGAAGGATTGGATCGAGCTGATTCCGGACTCGCCCTTGATCAGCCGCTTCCACACATGATCGACACCGACGCCCAATGGCGAAACGATACCGATGCCTGTGACCACCACTCGACGCATCATGACCTGCCTTCAGCTCGACGATGTAAGGAGATGCGAGCCGGTCAACTCAGGCGGACTTCGACTTGATGAAGTCGATGGCGTCCTTCACCGTGAGGATCTTCTCAGCGGCGTCGTCGGGGATCTCGCAGCCGAACTCTTCTTCGAAGGCCATGACCAGCTCGACGGTATCAAGGCTGTCCGCGCCGAGATCGTCGATGAAGCTGGCGCCTTCGGTGACCTTGGACTCTTCGACGCCGAGATGCTCGATGACGATCTTCTTGACCCGTTCCGCGATGTCGCTCATTTGCAAGTCCCTCTCTGCTGCGCCGCCCTACGCTCTTTGCCGGCGGAAAAGAATGTCACTCTGGCCGGTTTGACGGCCAGTAGATTGGCCTGCAAATCCCCCAAAATCCACTGGGCCGGCGCATGTCGAGCGGTGAATTAACATAGTTGTTCCGCTTTTGCCAGCGCCCGGGGCGATTCGCAAAAAGCCTCGTCAAATCATGGCCATGCCGCCGTTCACATGCAGGGTTTGACCGGTCACGTAACCGGCCTCGTCGCTGGCCAGATAGACCACCGCCGCGGCGATGTCGCCGCCGGAGCCGAGCTTGCCCATCGGCACCTTGGGCAGGATCTGCGCCTTCTGGTCCTCGGTCAGCGCATCGGTCATCGCGGTCTCAATGAAGCCCGGCGCCACGGTGTTGACCGTGATCGAACGCGAGGCGAGTTCCTGGGCCAGCGCCTTCGACATGCCGATCATGCCCGCTTTCGCAGCCGCATAGTTGGCTTGGCCGGGATTGCCGGTGACGCCGACGATCGAGGTGATGCCGATGATGCGGCCGAAGCGGCGCTTCATCATGCCGCGCATCGCGGCGCGGGCGAGGCGGAAGCCGGCGGTGAGGTTCACGTCGATGACCTTCTGCCATTCCTCGTCCTTCATCCGCATCGAGATGTTGTCGCGGGTGAGGCCGGCATTGTTTACCAGGATGTCGAGCTTGCCCATGGCCGCCTCGGCATCCTTGACCAGGGCTTCGGTCGCGGCCGGGTCGCCGAGATCACAGGGAAGAACGTGGGTGCGTTCGCCGAGTTCCGCCGCGACCTTCTCCAAAGCCTCGCGCCGTGTGCCCGACAGCGCCACGGTGGCGCCCTGCGCGTGCAGCGCCTTGGCGATGGCCCCGCCGATGCCGCCCGAGGCGCCGGTCACGAGCGCGGTCTTGCCGCTGAGATCGAACATGCTGCTTTCCTTCTGCCTTAGCTCAGCGCCTTCAGCGCCGCTTCAATATCCTCCGGCGCGCCGACCGAGCTCGCTTCGATCTCGCGGTCGATGCGCTTGGTGAGGCCGGCCAGCACCTTGCCGGCGCCAAGCTCGAACAGGCGGGTGACGCCTTCCTTCTTCATGGTCTCGACGCCCTCGCGCCAGCGCACCGTCGCGGTCACCTGCTCGACCAGGAGCTTGCGGATCTGGTCCGGGTCGCTGACCGGCTGTGCGGTCACGTTGGCGATCACCGGCACCGCCGGAACCTTGAGGGTCGCCTTCTCCAGCGCCTCGGCCATGGCATCCGCAGCCGGCTGCATCAGCGCGCAATGGAAGGGTGCGGAGACCGGCAGCAGCACGCTGCGCTTGGCGCCTTTCTCGGCGGCCAGCGCGATCGCCCGCTCGACCGCTTCCTTGTGGCCGGAGACCACGACCTGGCCCGGCGCGTTGTCGTTGGCGGCGGAGCAGACCTTCCCGGTCTCCTCCGCGGCCGCGGCGGCGATCTCCTGCGCCGCCGGCAAATCCAGGCCGAGCAGGGCGGCCATGGCACCGATGCCGACCGGCACCGCCTTCTGCATCGCCTGGCCGCGCAGTTTCAGCAGCCGCGCCGCGTCCTGCAGCGAGAGCGCGCCGGCCGCGGCCAGCGCCGAGTATTCCCCGAGGCTGTGGCCGGCGACGAAACGCGCCTTGGCGGCGAGGGTCCATTTGCCCTCGGTCTCCAGCACCCGGAGGACCGCCTGGCTGACCGCCATCAGGGCCGGCTGGGCATTCTCGGTCAGGGTCAAATCCCCTTCCGGGCCCTCGAACATCAGCTTGGAAAGCTTCTGCTTCAGGGCGTCATCGACCTCTTCGAAGACGTGTTTCGCGGCCGGAAAGGCTTCTGCGAGTGCGCGGCCCATGCCGACGGCCTGCGATCCCTGACCCGGGAAGACGAAAGCGCGGATCATTTAACCCCCTGAAACACGGACATATTTTGGTTTGGACCGGCTGGACTCGCGCGCTGCGCGCGCTTCTATATAAGGACGCTGTCTAGCCGTGGCGACGGCTGGTCGCAAGACCCCGAAATCGCCTTGATTTCAGGGGTTCGGACTGTATAGTCCGCCGCCTTAACCCTGCCAGTTCACGGTTGCCCGCTTATCCGCGGAAAGCCAGCCTCGGTGGCCCATGCCACCCCGGCCTGTGGGATTGGCTAGGTCCGGTCGGCTCGTCACTTTGATGGGACAGCTCCGGACCGCGAAAAGCCATAGGGAGTCTGTCGCTTATGTCGTTCTATGAGAACGTCTTTATTGCGCGTCAGGACGTCACCACCGCCCAGGTGGAAGCCCTGACCGAACTCTTCTCCGGGATCATCACCGCCCAGGGCGGGAATGTCACCAAGAAGGAATACTGGGGCCTGAAGAGCCTCTCCTACCGCGTCCGCAAGAACCGCAAGGGCCACTACACGCTCTTGAACATCGATGCGCCGGCCGCTGCCGTCATCGAGATGGAGCGCCAGATGCGCCTCCATGAGGACGTGCTGCGCCAGCTCACCGTCAAGGTCGAGGAGCTCGAAGAGGGCCCGTCGGCGATGATGCAGAGCAAGGGCGGCCGCGACCGCGACGATCGTGGTGACCGGGGCGACCGCGGTGATCGTGGCCCGCGCCGCGACCGCGACGACCGTGGTCCCCGTGGGGATCGGGGTGGTGACCGTGATGACCGCTTCCGCTCGGCCCGTGCGCCGCGCGTCGAAGCTTCCAGCGAAGGAGCATCCGAATAATGTCTGGTGAACGCGAAGGCCGCGAAGGCCGTGACGGCGGCCGCGAGGGCGGTCGTGGTGGTGGCGGCGGTGGCCGTCGTCCCTTCTTTCGTCGCCGCAAGTCCTGCCCGTTCTCGAGCGATAACGCGCCGAAGATCGACTACAAGGACGTCCGTCTGCTGAGCCGGTTCATTTCCGAGCGTGGCAAGATCGTGCCGAGCCGCATCACCGCGGTCTCGGCGAAGAAGCAGCGCATCCTGGCCCAGGCCATCAAGCGCGCCCGCTTCCTCGGTCTGCTGCCTTACGTGATTAAGTAAGGAGGACGGGAACATGGACGTCATTCTTCTGGAGCGCATCGAGCGTCTCGGCCAGATCGGCGATGTGGTGAAGGTGAAGCCGGGCTTCGCCCGCAACTTCCTGCTGCCGACCAAGAAGGCCCTGCGCGCGACCGACGAGAACAAGAAGCGTTTCGAGGCGCAGCGCGCGCAGATCGAAGCGAACAACCTGAAGCGCCGTCAGGAAGCCGAGAAGATCAGCGACAAGGTCGATGGCCTGAAGGTCGTGATCATCCGCCAGGCTTCCGAGACCGGCATCCTGTTCGGCTCGGTCTCGACCCGCGACATCGCGGAAGGCGTGACCAAGGCCGGCTTCACCATCGACCGCGCTCAGGTGAAGCTGGACAAGCCGATCAAGACCCTGGGCCTGCACGACGTGCGCGTCGCGCTGCACCCGGAAGTGATCGTGAAGGTCACCGCCAACGTCGCGAAGTCGGAAGACGAAGCGGCGGCGCAGGAGAAGGCCGGCGGCTTCGTCGCCGGTCAGGCCGAAGACCAGGCGCAGGCCGACCTCGACAAGCTGCTGGCCGAGGCCGAGCTGGCCACTGCCGGCACTGAAGAGGCTGCCCAGCAGTAAATCTCGCTGCACGGCGGTGAGAAAAACTCGGCCGCTCCCTGCAAGGGGAGCGGCCGAAGCTTTTTCGGAGAACGGCGCTGCGCGTTTTGCTTGGCCGTCGCCACGCCCTCCGTCGTCATGCCAAGGCTTGGCCTTGGCATCCACGAGTTTGAATCAATTCACTTAGTGCTGCCGAACGAAACTCGTGGATCCCAAGGGCCACGCCTTGGGATGACGAGCGAGTTTGAGGCGAGCTGTGGTGTTCGCTCTGCGAGAGCCGCAATGACGCTCTCGTGAGTGCGGAATCTTTTGCCTAGAGCACGACTCGATATCAGTCCTAGAATCGATCCCGGATATACACGCTATCCACAAGCAGATCGTCCGCCGGTCTATGACGCTCTGATGTATGGTCGCGCAAATGGAAACTGGATCGAACAACGTCACCAGGCTGCGCAGCGGCGACGGCTCCGTCGTGCCGCAGCGCACACCTCCCGTGAACTACGACGCCGAGAAGGCGTTGCTGGGTGCGATCCTCGCCAACAACCTGGTCTATGACCGCGTCAACGAGTTCCTGCGGCCGGAGCATTTCGCGGACTCGCTGCACGGCCGTATCTACGAGGCGATCGGCAAGCTGGTGCAGCGCGGCCAGATCGCCAACCCGGTGACACTGAAGAACCTGTTCGACCAGGACGGCGCGCTGGCCGAGATCGGCGGCGCACAGTATCTCGTCGATCTCGCGCAGTCGGTCGTGACGGTGATCAACGCCGACGACTACGGCCATGTCATCCACGACCTCTATCTGCGGCGCCAGCTGGTCGATCTCGGCGAGGTCGTGGTCAACGATGCCTACGTCTTCGGGCTCGAGGACACCGCCGTCCAGCAGATCGAGGCGACCGAGCTCAAGCTCTTCAACCTGGCGGAATCCGGCCAGACCGAGAAGGGCCCGCAGGGCTTCAACGTCATCCTGAAGAGCGCGCTGGACATGGCGGAAGCCGCCTTCAAGCGCGACGGCCATATCACCGGCGTCACCACCGGGCTCCGCGACCTCGACCGCACGCTCGGCGGCCTGCAGAAGTCGGACCTGATCATCCTCGCCGGCCGCCCGTCGATGGGGAAGACCGCGCTCGCCACCAACATCGGCTTCAACGCCGCCGAGGCGGCGCGCGACCCGTCCACGGGCGAGCGCCACCGGGTGGTGTTCTTCTCGATGGAAATGTCCTCGGAGCAGCTCGCCACCCGCATCATGGCGGAGAAGTCCGGCATCTCCTCGGACAAGATCCGCCGCGGCGAAGTCCGGACCGAGGACTTCCAGAAGATCGTCGAAGCCGCCCATGCCATGAACGAGGTGCCGTTCTTCATCGACGATACCCCGGCCTTGACCATTCCCATGCTCCGGACTCGTGCGCGGCGCCTGAAGCGCCAGCATGGCCTCGACCTCATCGTGCTCGACTATCTCCAGCTGATGCGCGGCTCGGGCTCGCGCGGCTCGGAGAACCGGGTGCAGGAAATCTCGGAGATCACCCGGGGCTTGAAGGCGATCGCCAAGGAACTCGACGTGCCGGTCCTGGCGCTCTCGCAGCTCAGCCGTGCCGTCGAGCAGCGCGACGACAAGCGGCCGCAGCTCTCCGATCTCCGTGAATCAGGCTCGATCGAGCAGGACGCCGACGTCGTCATGTTCGTCTACCGCGAGCAGTATTATCACGAGCGCGCCGAGCCCAATCAGCGCCCGGACGAGGACGACGGCAAGTTCAACGAGCGCCGTGATCGCTGGATGAAGCGGGGCGAAGAGGTGCACAACAAGGCCGACGTCATCATCGCCAAGCAGCGTCACGGCCCGATCGGCATCAAGCAGCTCTACTTCGAAGGCATGCTGACGCGCTTCAGCGATCTCGCCGAAGACGGATCGCTGCCTCAGCAATACGAGTAGCGATGCCAGACCCTTCCAATGGCTGACGCTTCGACGGCGGTCCTCAGCATCGATCTCGCCGCCATCGCCGAGAACTACAAGATCCTCCGCGAACAGGTGGCGCCCGCCACCTGCGGCGCGGCGGTGAAAGCCGATGCCTACGGCCTCGGCGCCGCGATGGTGGCGCCGGTGCTGCACCGCGCCGGCTGCGAGCATTTCTTCGTGGCGACCCTGGACGAGGCGCTGGCGCTCAGGCCGATCCTGCCGACCTCCCAGATCTACATCCTCAACGGTTTGCCCAGCGGCGCGGCCGACACCATCGCTGCCGAGCGGTTGATCCCCGTCCTCGGCACCCTGGCGCAGGTCGAGGAATGGGGGCGTTTCTGTCGCGCCAACCTGCCGCACCCCGCGGCGCTGATGATCGACAGCGGCATGTCCCGCCTCGGCCTCTCCGAAGCCGACATGATGCGCCTCGCCGGGGATCCCGCTCTGCTGGCGGGAGTTCCGGTCGTCCATGCGATGAGCCATCTCGCCTGCTCGGACGACGAGAAGCATCCGATGAACCTCAGGCAGCTCGCACTCTACAAGGCGCTGGTCGAACGCTTCCCCTGGCCGCAGGGCATCAAGCCGACCTTCGGCATGGCGGCATCCGCGGGCTGCTTCCTCGGCACCGACTACCTCTTCGACCTGGCCCGTCCCGGGGCGGCGCTCTATGGCCTGGAACCCATGATCGGGCACCCCAACCCGATGCGCCCGGTGGTCGCTCTGGAGGGAAAAATCCTGCAAATACGGGACGTTGACTTGGGTATGACCGTTGGATATGGTGCCACGCATCAATTCAGGGGTAAGTCACGCCTCGCGGTCATCGGGGTCGGTTATGCCGACGGAATCTTCCGATCGCTGGGCAATCGCGGCGCCGTTTTCGTCGCAGGGGAGCGGGCGTCCATCGTGGGCCGGGTTTCTATGGATCTGATGACCGCGGATATCGGCCATCTGCCTTCTTCCGCCGCCCGGGTGGGCGATGCCGTCGAGATCATCGGCCCGCACCAAAGCGTGGACGATCTGGCGCGCGATGCCGGCACGATCGGCTATGAGATCCTGACCGCCTTGGGCAGCCGCTATCTGCGCCGCTACCATCCCCCAGGGATTCACGATGCGGGGACCGCCGCGTGACCGCCGTCCTGCAACCGATCGGCCGCACTTTCCTGAACGGCCTCTCCGCCATGGGCCGGCTGACCCTGTTCGCCTTGGTCGCGATCCAGCATTGCCTGACCCCGCCCTTCTATCCGCGGCTGCTGGTTCGGCAGATGATCGAGATCGGCTACTACTCTCTGCCCTATGTCGGCATGACCGCGGTCTTCACCGGCATGGTCTTGGTGCTGCAGACCTATACCGGCTTCAACGTCAACGCCGAAGGCTTGATGCCGCAGATCGTGGTGCTCTCCTTGACCCGCGAGCTCGGCCCGGTGCTGGCGGCGCTGATCGTCGCCGGCCGGATCGGCGCCTCGATGGCGGCGGAGATCGGCACCATGCGGGTCACCGAGCAGATCGACGCGCTCTCGACCTTGAGCACCAACCCCTTCAAGTACCTGATCGCCCCACGGATCTGGGCCGGCGTCACCATGCTGCCGCTGCTGGTCGGCATCGGCGACGTCATCGGCGTGTTCGGCGGCTATCTGGTCGCCGTGCACAAGCTCAACTTCAACTCGGGCAACTTCCTGAAGAACATCGCCGAGGCGACCGAGTTCATCGACGTATTCTCGGGTCTGGTGAAGGCGGCGGTGTTCGGCTTCACCATCACCCTGATGGGCTGCTACCACGGCTTCAACTCCAAGGGCGGGGCCCAGGGCGTCGGCAAGGCGACCACCAACGCGGTCGCCACCTCGATGATCCTGATCCTGATCCTCGACTACATCCTCACTGAACTGTTCTTCTCCAAATGAGCAGCGATCTCAAAATCAAAGTGCGCGGTTTGAAGAAGCGGTTCGGCTCGAACGTCGTCCTCGACGGAGTCGACCTCGACGTGCCGCGCGGCCACTCGCTGGTGGTGATCGGCGGCTCCGGCACCGGCAAGTCGGTGATGATCAAGTGCATCCTCGGGCTTCTGAAGCCGGATGCCGGCTCGATCGAGATCGACGGCGAGGAAGTGGTCGGCATGAACGCGGCCGATCGAGAACGGGTGATGAAGAAATTCGGCATGCTGTTCCAGGGTGCCGCCCTGTTCGACAGCCTGCCGGTCTGGGAGAATGTCGCCTTCGGCCTGATTTCCGGCCGGCACATGAACCGCAAGGAGGCGAAGGAAATCGCCCTCCGGAAGCTCTCCGCCGTCGGCCTGCAGCCGGAAGTGGGCGAGCTGTTCCCGGCCGAGCTTTCCGGCGGCATGCAGAAGCGCGTCGGCCTCGCCCGCGCCATCGCCGCCGAGCCGGAGATCATCTTCTTCGACGAGCCGACCACCGGCCTCGACCCGATCATGGCCCAGGTGATCAACGAGCTGATCGTCACCTGCGTGGAAATGGTCGGCGCCACCGCGCTTTCGATCACCCATGACATGCACAGCCTGCGCGAGATCGGCGACCACGCGGCGATGATCTACCAGGGCAAGATCGTCTGGGCGGGCGCCGCCAAGGACATCGACAATTCCGGCAACCCCTATGTCGAGCAGTTCGTGAAGGGCAAGGCCGAAGGCCCGATCCGCATGCCGGTGCGGTCGTTCTGATGCAGCGAGTTTGCGGCACCCCCACCCCAACCCTCCCCCGAAGCCGGGGAAGGGAGTACCATGCTCGGTGCGCTCCTCCCCCATCTTTGGGGGAGGTTGGGTGGGGGTGCCGCACAAAGACTCTCACCGAATAGCGCAAGATGGCGAAATCCGCCGCGCGCTATGTCTGTCAGAATTGCGGTTCTTCCAGCGCCCGCTGGAGCGGGCGCTGCGATGCTTGCGGCGCCTGGAACTCGATCGTCGAAGAGGCGCCGCGCGAGAGCGCGCCCAAGGGTCTCACCGGCAAGAAAGGGAAGGGGATCGAGCTGGTCGATCTCGGCGGCCCGGTGCCGGACACCATCCGGCGCCCGACCGGCATGCCGGAGTTCGACCGCGTCACCGGCGGCGGGCTGGTGCGCGGCTCGGCGATCCTGATCGGCGGCGATCCCGGCATCGGCAAGTCCACCTTGCTGCTGCAGGTCGTGGTGGCGCTGGGCCGGCTGAAGCCGCCGATGGTCTCGGCCTATATCTCCGGCGAAGAAGCGGTGGAGCAGGTGCAGCTCCGCGGCAAACGCCTTGAACTCGGCGCCGGGGCGACCCGCCTCGCCGCCGCCACCAACATCCGCGACATCATCGCGACCCTGGAGACCGGCGAGCCGCCCGAAGCCGTGGTGATCGATTCCATCCAGACCATGTATCTCGACACGCTCGATTCCGCGCCCGGCACGGTCGCGCAGGTGCGGAGCTGCGCCGCCGAATTGATCCGCGTCGCCAAGCGCCGCGGCTTCGTGCTGATCCTGGTCGGCCATGTCACCAAGGACGGCCAGATCGCCGGGCCCCGCGTGCTCGAGCATATGGTCGATACCGTGCTCTATTTCGAAGGCGAGCGCGGGCATCAGTTCCGCATCCTGCGCTCGGTCAAGAATCGCTTCGGCCCGGCCAACGAGATCGGCGTCTTCGAGATGACCGATGGCGGCCTGGTCGAGGTCGCCAACCCCTCGGCGCTGTTCCTCGCCGAGCGCCGCGGCAACATCTCGGGCGCCGCGGTCTTCGCCGGCATCGAGGGCACGCGGCCGGTCCTGGTCGAGGTCCAGGCGCTGGTCTCTCCGTCTCCTCAAGCCACGCCGCGCCGTGCCGTGGTCGGCTGGGACGGCAACCGCCTCGCCATGGTGCTCGCGGTGCTGGAAGCGCGCTGCGGGTTGGGCTTCGGCGGCAACGAGGTCTATCTGAACATCGCCGGCGGGTTGCGAATCGCCGAACCGGCGGCCGACCTCGCCTGCGCCCTGGCGCTGATCTCCGCGCTGACCGACCGGCCGGTGCCCGAGGACATCGCGATTTTTGGCGAGATCGGCCTCTCCGGCGAGGTCCGGCGGGTCACCCAGTCCGAGTCGCGCCTGCGGGAAGCGGCCAAGCTGGGCTTCCGGCGGGCTTTGGCGCCCCAGGCCGTAAAAGGCGGCCGAAGGGCGCCGAAGATCGAGGGCCTGGAGGTCTTGGAAGTTGGCCACCTACAAGACATGATCGACTGGCTCTATAATGAGTCGCGTTCCAATTCGGTGCCGAAGCGGCCCGGCGTAGTCCAGGGTTAGCCCAAGGGGATGATCGCAGCGTGAACTTCATCGACGTCATCGTCCTGGTCGTGATCGGCCTCTCGGCGCTGATCGCCTTTTCCAACGGCTTCGTGAACGTGGTGCTGTGGATCCTCTCCTGGGTCGGCGCCGTGGTCGCGACGGTCTATTTCTTCCCCTTCGCCAAGCCGATCGCCGAGAAATATATCGCCGAGCCGCTGATCGCCAACGTGGTGACCGCGGTCGCGATCTTCATCGTGGCGCTGATCGTCTGCGCGGTCCTGAACCAGATCATCTCGCGTGCGGTCAGGGGCAGCGCGGTCGGCGCCATCGACCGCTCGCTCGGCCTGCTGCTCGGCCTGGTGATCGGCGCGGTCATCGTCTGCGGCGCCTATATGCTGATGGTCTGGGCCATTCCCGACGAGCGCGACCGGCCGCAATCTGTGGCCGAGGCCAAGACCCTGCCCATGGTCCAGAAGGGCGCCGAGATGCTCCGGAACATGGTCCCCGCCTATGTGATTGAGAAAGGCCAGGCGGTCATCGACCAGGGCGTGAAAACCCTCGGCGATCCCAGCAACATGGTCCCACAGCCCGGAACTCAACCCGGAACCCAGCCCGCTACCCCGGCCCCGCAACCCGGCGAAAACGGCACGAACCCGCCTCCCGCGGGAGGCACCGGTCAGACGCAAGGCTCCAATGCAGTTCCGGGGGCGAATCCCGATGGACAAGGGGCTACAGCCGGGTATAAGGACGCGCAACGGAACGACCTCGATCGGCTGATCGAGAGTTCTCAGTAGCGGCGCCTTCTTGCGGCGCCGCCGCGGTTTAGTTCAGAGCAGCATAGGGACGCCGACCCGGAAAATGCTCACGACGCACCCCTTCGACGACGATCATCTCAAGGAAGAGTGCGGCATTGTAGGCATTTACGGGGTCGATGAAGCCTCCGCCCACGCGGTTCTCGGCCTGCACGCCCTGCAGCATCGCGGCCAGGAAGCCGCCGGCATCGTCACCTTCGACGGCCAGCGTTTCCACGCCCATCGCGAGATGGGCCATGTCGCCGACAGCTTCAACAAACAGTCCGTGGTCGAGCAGCTCAGGGGCCATGCGGCGATCGGCCACGTCCGCTATTCCACCACCGGCGACACCATCTTGCGCAACGTGCAGCCGCTGTTCGCCGAGCTCGCCTTCGGCGGCTTTGCGGTCGGGCATAACGGCAACCTCACCAATGCGACCGCGGTTCGCCGCGAGCTGGTGAAGCGCGGCTCGCTGTTCCAGTCCACCACCGACACCGAGGTCATCCAGCACCTGATGGCGACCCATCTCCGCGGCAATGTGGTGGATCGCCTGATCCACGCGCTGCACCAGGTGGAAGGCGCCTATTCGCTGGTCGCGCTGGCCAACGACATGGTGATCGGCGTCCGCGATCCGCTGGGCGTGCGCCCGCTGGTCCTGGGCAAGCTCGGCACCGGTTACATTCTCGCCTCCGAGACCTGCGCCCTCGACATCGTCGGCGCCGACTTCGTCCGCGACATCGAGGCGGGCGAGATGGTGGTCATCGACCGGAACGGCATCAAGAGCTCGAAGCCGTTCACGCCCGCGCCGAAGAAGTTCTGCGTCTTCGAATACATCTACTTCGCCCGGCCCGACAGCGTCATGGAAGGCACCAGCATCTACGACGCGCGCAAGGCGATCGGCCGCGAGCTGGCGAAGGAATCCCCGATCGACGCCGATGTGGTGGTGCCGGTGCCGGATTCCGGCGTGCCGGCGGCACTCGGCTTCGCGGAAGGCTCCGGCATCCCGTTCGAATACGGCATCATCCGCAACCACTATGTCGGCCGCACCTTCATCGAGCCGACCGACCACATCCGGCATCTGGGCGTGCGGCTGAAGCACAACGCCAACCGCGCCAAGGTCGCGGGCAAGCGGGTCATCCTGGTCGATGACTCGATCGTGCGCGGCACCACCTCGAAGAAGATCGTCGAGATGATCCGCGCCGCCGGCGCGACCGAAGTGCATATGCGCATCTCCAGCCCGCCGACCAGCCACTCCTGCTTCTACGGCATCGACACGCCGGAGCGGAAACAGCTGCTCGCCTCGCGCATGGACCTCAAGGAAATGGCCGCCTTCATCGGCTGCGATTCGCTGGCCTTCATCTCGATCGACGGCCTTTATCGCGCCATGGGTCACAAGAATCGCGACCCCAATGAGCCGCAATATTGCGACGCCTGCTTCACCGGCGATTATCCGACCGAATTGACCGACCAGACCGGCGGCGACGGCACCCACCAACTCTCCCTGCTCGCGGAACGCGCCTCGTAATGGCTGATCCGCTCCTGGAGTCTGCGGGGGGTCGTCTCGCGGGCAAGATCGCGCTCGTGACCGGGGCTTCGCGCGGCATCGGCAAGGCCGTGGCCAGGCTCTTTGCGCGCGAAGGCGCCGAGCTGATCCTGGTCGCGCGCACCACCGGCGGCCTCGAGGAGCTGGACGACGAGATCCGCCAGATCAACGGCAAGACCAGCCTGCTGGTGCCGCTCGACCTGCGCGAGTTCGAGGCCATCGACCGGCTGGGCTATGCGCTCTACGAGCGCTACGGCCGCCTCGATGTGCTGGTCGGCAATGCCGGCGATCTCGGCACCCTGGCGCCCTTGGGCCATATCGAGCCGGCGGAATTCCAGCGCGTCATGGACATCAACCTCACGGCGAACTGGCGCTTGATCCGCAGCCTCGACCCGCTGCTGCGCCAGTCGGAAGCGGGCCGCGCGATCTTCGTCTCCTCCAGCGTCGGCCACCAGGCGCGCCCGTTCTGGGGCACCTATTCGATCTCCAAGGCGGCGCTCGAGATGCTGGTGAAGATCTACGCCGAGGAAGTGAAGTCCACCAAGATTCGCGCCAATCTTATCGACCCCGGCCGCACCCGCACCGGCATGCGCGCCGCCGCCTATCCCGGCGAGGACCCGCAGACCTTGCCGACCCCGGAGCAAATCGCCGAAAAATTCCTCCCGCTCGCCTGCACCGACTTCGACGGCAACGGACAGGTCGTGAAGGCGCAGTAGCGCTGGTCACGGCCGCCGCAGGCAAGCTCCATAAGCGAGCAGCGTCGTGACCGCACCGGTCGCGCCGAAGAACAGCAGTGGTTCCGGCGTAGCGAGACTCTGTGCTTTGAAAATCAGCAGAGCGGCCAATGCATCAGCCAGGCCACCAATCGCCGCGCCGGCAACCATGCTGGTCAACCAGTTGAGGCGACCGGCTTTGCGCAGCCAGTAGGCCGCAATGGCGAAGACGATAGCGCAGGGGATCGATACCGGAAGGCTGAACATCAGCACCATGAAGTAGTACTGAAAGAACCGGCCGATCAGCTCGCCCACGGTTATGTGCGGCAGACGGCCCTCGAGCAGGACGGGTTCAATGGCCATGACGGCAAAGAGCGCGAGCGGCGCTATGAGGATGGCGACGAGACCGGCAAGGGCGCATCGGCCGAAGGCCCCGCTGCGTTGGTCGGCTTCGCGGTCTGAGATCTGCGTCTTCCAATTGCGCTCGTCGTCGTCGACCACGTTTACCCGACTACCCCCGCCGCTTGTTCTCCAGCGAGATGCTGCGCCCGACTTCGGGCGGCAGCGGCAGATGCGCATGCGCTTCCTTCACCCGGCTGATCAGCGCGAAGATGTCGTCCGGCATCTCCGCCACCTTGCGCTTGTTCATGTCGATGAACAGGATCATCCATTCGCAGGTCGCGGCCAGCTTCATTGTCTCGCCGTGGCGCATCTGCTGAAACCAGTGGAAGCGCTTGCGGTTGAAATCGACCAGCTGGGTCTCGATCCGGATCGGGTCGCCCTCGAACAGCTCGCGCTGGTAGGTGATGTGCATCTCCGCCGCCATGGTCGAGACGCCGCGGCGCTCGATCATGTCGAAGCCGAACTGGATCGCTTCATAGGCGGCGTCGAACCCCTCGTCGAACGCCTTCAAGTAGTAGGCGACGTTCATATGCCCGTTGCCGTCGATCCATTCGGGGATGACGCGCAGGTCGGTGGAGACGAAGGGGGCGGGGATGGGGGCGCGGAGGTCATGGGGCATGGGGCGCACCTTGCGGTGCAGCAGGCGCCCGGTCAAGCGGCGCCACAATGCAGGTGGTTCGGGCAAAACGGCGGTCCTAAACCGGCGCTTCGGGGCCGATCCGGGATCGTGAAAAAGCCGCCAAACCCCCGAGAAATATGAACAAGATCAAGCCGGGAATTGACACCGTTCCGGGAACAGGCCTACGTTCCGCTCCAACGGGGACGGGCCACAAGAACCAATCCATAACGGCTCCCCGGGACAACACGTGAGGGAGACTCAAATGAAAGCACGGCTTATCACCGCCACCGCGGCGCTCGCTCTGATGATGGGCATCGCCGCGTCGGCGCAAGCGGCCTCGACTCTCCGCTACTGCTCGGAAGGCAGCCCGGAAGGTTTCGGTCCGCAGCTCTTCGACGCCGGCACCACGCTCGATGCGGTGCGCCCGATCTTCAACCGCCTGATCGAGACCAAGTTCGGCACCACCGATCCGGTGGCCTCGCTCGCCGAGAGCTGGGAAGTCAGCGATGACGGCAAGACCTACACCTTCCATCTCCGCAAGGGCGTGAAGTTCGGCGCCACCAAGTATTTCAAGCCGACCCGCGAGTTCAACGCCGACGACGTGGTGTTCAGCTTCAACCGCATGCTGGACAAGAACAACCCCTACAACGCCGTCAGCGGCGGCACCTATGCCTACTTCGAAGGCATGGGCATGGGCGACATCATGAAGAGCGTCGAGAAGGTCGACGACCACACGGTCAAGATCACGCTCAACAACCCGGAAGCGCCGTTCGTCGCCGAGCTCGGCATGGAGTGGGCGTCGATCCTCTCCAAGGAATACGCCGATCAGCTCGAGAAGGAAGGCAAGAAGGACCAGATCGACCAGATGCCGGTCGGCACCGGTCCCTTCACCTTCGTCGCCTATGAGAAGGACGCGGTGATCCGCTACAAGGCCAACCCGGACTATTGGCGCGGCAAGCAGAAGGTCGACAACCTGGTCTTCGCGATCACCAAGGATCCGAAGACCCGCATGGCCAAGCTGATGGCGGGCGAGTGCGACATCTACCCGTATCCGGCCCCGGCCGACCTCGCGCTGCTGAAGGCCAATCCGATGCTCACCGTCGGCGAGTCGGAAGGCCCGAACGTCGCCTACTTCATCATGAACAACAAGATGAAGCCCTGGGACAACAAGATCGTCCGCCAGGCGATGAACATGGCGTTCAACAAGGAAGCGATCGTGAAGGCGGTCTTCCTGGGCGGCGCCAAGGTGGCGAAGAACGCGCTGCCGCCGACCATCTGGGGCTACAACGACGACGTCCAGCCGTATCCGTATGATCCGGCGAAGGCGAAGGAGATGCTGGAGAGCCAGGGCGTGAAGGACCTGTCGGTCGACCTCTGGTACCAGCCGGTCTCCCGTCCCTACAATCTGGACGGCAAGAAGATGGGCGAGCTGATGCAGGCCGACCTCGCCAAGGTCGGCATCAAGGCGAACCTGGTCACCTATGACTGGGCCGAGTACCTGAAGCGCATGCATGCCGGCGAGGCCCCCTTGGGCCAGATCGGCTGGGGCGCCGACATCGGCGATCCGGACAACTTCCTCTACTTCCATGGCTGCGGCGGCACCGGCAATCCTCCGGGCCAGAACAATGAGAAGTGGTGCAACAACGAGTATGACGCACTGCTGAAGCAGGCCAAGGAGACCTCGGACCAGGACAAGCGGACCGAGCTCTACAAGAAGGCCCAGCAGCTGATGCATGACGAGGCGCCGATCGTGCCGATCGTGCATTCGCTGACCTTCATGCCGATGAGCAAGAAAGTTGACGGCTACGTCATCGATCCGCTCGGCATCCACAACTTCGAAAACGTCGGTTTGAAGTAACCGCGTTTGCTGAACTGATGGCACCGGCGGGGGATAGCTCCTCCGCCGGTGCGCGTTTTTTGAGCCTGCCGATCGCCTCATGATCCGTTTCGTCTTTCAACGCCTGCTGCTGATCATCCCGACTTTCCTCGGGGCGGCGCTGCTGACCTTCGTGCTGATCCATTCCATCCCCGGCGATCCGCTGCAGATGCTGCTGGGCGAGAAGGTGATCGATCCGGTGCGGCACCAGGAGCTGCTGGATCAGATGGGCCTGGGCAAGCCGCTGCCGATCCAGTTCATCGACTACATCTGGAACGTGCTGCAGGGCGATTTCGGCAAGTCGATCCAGAGCAAGAACAGCGTGCTTCAGGACTTCTTCGCGCTGTTCCCGGCGACCCTCGAGCTCGCGCTCTGCGCCATGGTCTTCGCGATCCTGGTCGGCATCCCGGCCGGCGTGCTGGCCGCGCAGCGCCGCGGCTCGGTCTACGATCATACCATCATGGGCGCGGCCTTGACCGGCTATTCGATGCCGATCTTTTGGTGGGGCCTGCTGCTGATCCTGTTCTTCTCGTTGAAGCTCGGCTGGACGCCGGTCTCGGGCCGCATCAATCTCGACTACTATTTTGACGAGGGCACCGGCTTCATGCTCTGGGACTCGCTGATGTCCGGTGAGGAGGGCGCCTTCCGCTCGGCCTTGAGCCATCTCATCCTGCCGACCATCGTGCTCGGCACCATTCCGCTGGCGGTGATCGCGCGCATGACGCGCTCCGCCATGCTCGAGGTGCTGGGCGAGGACTATGTGCGGACCGCGCGCGCGAAAGGCCTCTCTGGCTTCCGCGTGGTCGGCATCCATGCGCTCCGCAACGCGCTGATCCCGGTCGTCACCGTGATCGGCCTCCAGGTCGGCACCTTGATGGGTGGCGCCATCCTGACCGAGAACATCTTCTCCTGGCCCGGCGTCGGCTCCTGGCTGGTGAACTCGATCTACCAGCGCGACTATCCTTCGGTGCAGGGCGGCGTGCTGCTGATCGCCGGCTTCGTCATCCTGGTCAACCTCTCGGTCGACCTCATTTACGGCCTGCTCAATCCACGGATCCGGGGGCGCCGATGAGCAATGTCGCCAACACCGCCGGGGCGATAGCGCCGAAGCCCGCGCCGGTGCTCACCCCGGGACGCGAAGTCTGGCTCTCGCTGCGGTCCAATCGCGGCGCCATGGGCGCGCTCACCATCATCGTGCTGCTCATTCTCTGCGCGATCTTCGCGCCCTTGCTGGCGCCCTACGACCCGTCGACGCAGTTCGACCCGATCAATCTCACGCTCCAGCCGCCGGCCTGGGATCCGGCCGGCAGCACCCGGTTCCTGCTCGGTACCGACGGGGTCAGCCGCGACATGCTCTCGCGCATCATCTACGGCTCGCGCTATTCGCTGTTCATCGGCCTCATCGTCGTCACCCTGTCGCTGACGGTGGGCGTGATGTTCGGCCTCGTTTCCGGCTTCTATCGGGGCACCATCGACACCCTGATCATGCGCCTGATGGACATCATCCTGTCGCTGCCCAGCCTGCTGCTGGCGATCGTCATCGTCGTCCTGCTCGGCACCGGCTTGACCAACGCGATGATCGCCGTCGCCATCACCAACATCCCGCACTACGCGCGGCTGACCCGCGCCGCGGTGATGACCGAGCTCACCAAGGACTACGTGGTCGCCTCTCGGGTCTCCGGCGCCGGTACGCCCCGCCTCATGTTCAAGACCGTGCTGCCGAACTGTCTTGCGCCCTTGATCGTGCAATCCACTCTCGGCATCTCCTCGGCGGTGCTCGATGCTGCGGCCTTGGGCTTCCTCGGGCTGGGCGCGCAGCCGCCGACGCCGGAATGGGGCACCATGCTGGCCGACGCGCGGCAATACATCGACAGCGCCTGGTGGGTGGTGACCTTCCCCGGACTCGCCATCCTGGTGACGGTGCTGGCCTTCAATCTCCTCGGCGACGGGCTCCGCGACGCGCTCGACCCGAAGCTGAAGCGCTGACCATGGCCCTGCTCGAGATCCGCAATCTCTCGGTCGAGTTCCAGACCCATCGCGGGCCGTTCCGCGCGGTCGACGGCATCGACCTCACCATCGACAAGGGCGAGCTGATCGGCGTGGTCGGCGAATCCGGCTCCGGCAAGAGCGTCACCATGCTGGCTGTCATGGGCCTCATTCCCTATCCCGGCAAGGTCATCGCCGACCACATGACCTTCGACGGCCAGGAGCTCCTCGGCCTCAGTCCGCGCGCGCGCCGCAAGATCATCGGCAAGGACATCGCCATGATCTTCCAGGAGCCGATGACCAGCTTGAACCCGTGCTTCACGGTCGGCTTCCAGATCATGGAAGCCCTGGCGGCGCATGAAGGCGGCAGCCGCAAGCAGCGCCGCGACCGCGCGGTGGAATTGCTGGCCCAGGTCGGCATCCCGGCGCCGGAGACCCGGCTCTCAGCTTTCCCGCATCAGCTTTCCGGCGGCATGAGCCAGCGCGTGATGATCGCGATGGCGATCGCCTGCAACCCCAAGCTGCTCATTGCGGATGAACCAACGACCGCACTCGACGTCACCATCCAGGCGCAGATCCTCGATCTCCTGGTCGATCTGCAGAAGCAGCGCCACATGGCGATGGCCCTCATCACCCATGACATGGGCGTGGTCGCCGAGACCGCCGAGCGCGTGATCGTCATGTATGCGAGCCAGCAGGTCGAGATCCAGCCGGCGGCGCAGCTGTTCGAGAATCCGCGCCACCCTTACACCGCCGCTTTGCTGGAGGCCCTGCCGGAGCGCAGCCACGACCAGCGCCGCCTCGCCACCATCCCCGGCATGGTGCCGGGTATCGCCGACCGCCCGACCGGCTGCGTCTTCAACCCGCGCTGCGGCTTCGCCACCGACCGCTGTCGCGCCGAGCAGCCTCAACTCACCGGACCCTCCGGTGTGCTGGCGCGCTGCCACTATCCGCTGGTGGACGGTCGTCCGACCAACCACCCGGACCCGCGCTGGAGCATCAACGGCGGCCCGGAAGCGATGCACCATGTCGAGGGCGCCCGGCCGAAAGGGCTCGGCCTATGACCGTGGCCCCAGGCAACACGGTCCTCGAGGCCCACGACCTCCACCGCCATTACAGCGTCTCGCGCGGCGTGTTCCGCGGCCACGCCAGCTTGAAGGCGGTCGCCGGGACCAGCTTCGCGCTCGAGGCCGGGCGGACGCTCGCGGTGGTCGGCGAATCCGGCTGCGGCAAGTCCACGCTCGCCCGCATGGTCACCATGATCGAGAAGCCGACCAGCGGCAGCCTCACGCTCGACGGCACCGAGGTGGCGACCGCCTCCGACTCGATGCTGAAGGCGCTGCGCCCCAAGGTGCAGATGGTGTTCCAGGATCCCTACGGCTCGCTTAATCCCCGCAAGCAGATCGGCCAGATTCTGGAAGAGCCGCTGGAGATCAACACCAACCTGAACGCCGCCCAGCGCCGCGAGCAGGCGCAGGCCATGCTGGCGCATGTGGGCTTGAGGCCCGAGCATTACAGCCGCTATCCGCACATGTTCTCCGGCGGCCAGCGCCAGCGCATCGCCATCGCCCGCGCGCTCATGCTGAAGCCGAAGATCGTGGTGGCCGACGAGCCGGTCTCGGCGCTCGACGTCTCGATCCGTGCCCAGGTCCTGAACCTGCTGATGGACCTGCAGGCGGAGCTCAACCTCGCCTACATGTTCATCTCGCACGACCTCTCCGTGGTCCGGCACATCGCCGATGACGTGATGGTCATGTACCTGGGACGGCCGGTGGAGCAGGGCAGCAAGCAGACCGTGTTCACACGGGCCCGCCACCCCTATACCCAGGTCCTCCTGGCCGCGACTCCGTCGGTCGATCCCAAGGCCCGCTCCAAGCGGATGACGGTCAAGGGCGAGCTCCCGTCGCCGATCAACCCGCCCCCCGGCTGCGCCTTCCACCGGCGCTGCCCCTTCGCCACCGAGCGCTGCGCCCAGGAACGGCCGGAGCTCCGCCCGGTCGATGACCGGCTGGTCGCCTGCCACTACGCCGAGACCACCCTTTAAAGCATTTCCCTGATTAAGGATTTCCGGGGCGAATTGCTGCTGGGAATGTGGGCTTTGCGGCATTTCTGCAACAGTCTGTGCCGGGCGGCCCACAGGCCATCCATGAGTCTTCTAGTCTTTGACCGGGTCCTATGGTAGTCACGTCAGGCCAATGGGTTGGCGGCCAAAGGAAGCGGATTCCGGCCAGATGAGTGTTGGGGGTCACAGACTCATTCCGTTACCCTTGGTTAATGTCTTGATGTAAAGATGACTCAGTGGCCCGGCTCGGTCGGGCGCTGATCGGGTGAGATTTGAACCGTTGGTGCGGACGGCCGCACTAGGGATGAGGAATAAGCGGTCGAGTGGCCCGTTGAGACCATGGGCGGCGAGATCGGCAGTACAGGGACTAGGGGATCCATGCATTTCGAGGTCAAATTCGGACGGGTGTTGCTGGCAGCCGGGACTCTTTCCGTGGCGCTGGCGATCGGCGGCTGCGCGAGCGAGCCGGATCCGAGCGACGAGGCGGCGGTCCAGGCTTACAACGAGGCCAACGACCCGCTCGAGCCGATGAACCGCTACTTCTTCGAGGTGAACCACTTCCTCGACGAAGTCATCGTGAAGCCCTTCGCCGGCTACTACCACACGGCTCTGCCGCAATTCGCGCAGGACAGCGTACGCAATGTGGTGCGCAACCTGCACTCGCCGACCATCCTGGCGAACGACCTGTTCCAGGGCGGCTTCGATCGCGCCGGCGACACCAGTTCCAGGTTCCTGATCAACAGCACGCTCGGCGTGGCCGGTCTGATCGACGTCGCCGACATGTTCGGCATCAAGTATCACGACGAGGATTTCGGCCAGACGCTCGGCTACTACGGCAGCGGCGAAGGCCCGTACCTGATGCTGCCGATCCTCGGCCCCTCGAACCCGCGCGACCTGACCGGCAAGATCGTGGACTACGCCTTGGATCCGCTGACCTGGGTCGGCTACATCTACAACGTCGGCTGGATCAACACCGTCCGCGGCGGCCTCGAGGGTCTCGACACCCGCGCCCGCAACATGCAGGCGATCGAAGAGCTGCAGAAGGGCTCGGTGGACTTCTACGCCACCATCCGCAGCCTCTATCGCCAGCACCGCAACGACGCGATCCGCAACGGCGAGGATCCGGACGACATGCTCTCCGGCATCACCACCGACATCCCTGAGGACGGCGCCAATGCGCCGACCGTCATGCTCACGCCGACCACGACCCAGACCGACGGCGTGCCCCAGGTGAGCGAAGCGAACTGATTGGCCCAGTGTGAGCGAAGCGAACTGACACCCACCATGCACAACCGACGCACCCTTCTCATGACGGCGGCCGCTGCGGCGGCCCTGCTCGCAACCCCGGCTTGGGCCGCGACCGACCTCTCGGCTTTCGTCAACCAGGTCGCTGACGAGGCGATCACCAGTCTCAAAGAGGCCGGTCCGACCGATCCGGCGCGCGCCGCGGCCCTGAAGCCGCTGCTGCTGAAGTATTTCGACATGCCCGGCATGGCCCGGCATGTGCTCGGCGCCTACTGGAAGAAGATCACGCCGGAGCAGCAGGAAGCCTTCGTCAACCAGTTCACCAACTACATCGCCTCGGTCTATGGCCAGCGCTTCAAGGCCTACAAAGGCCAGAAGCTCGAGGTGAAGCGGGTCCGCGACGAGGGTGCGCGCGCCATCGTCTTCACCGCGGTCGCGGAGGGCAGCGAGGATGCCGGCGCCCGGGTCGATTGGGAGATCAGCAACAACGGCTCCGAGCCGCGGATCGCCGACATCCGGGTCGAGGGACTGAGCCTCTCCGATACCCACCGCCAGGAATTCACCTCGGTCCTGTCGCAGCACAACGGCGACATCAGCGCGCTGATGGGCATCCTGAAGAACAAGTCGCTGGTCAACTGACCGGGCGATATCGGTTTTGAAGCGGCCGCGATGCAAATCGCGGCCGTTTTCGTTGGTGCGCGCCGAGCGCTGGATCTAACGCGCTCAGGCTGCACGGGGGGCCCCCCCCCCCACCCCCCCCCC
>NZ_JAYRKD010000008.1:0-232648 GCF_041905885.1 Dongia sp.
CCCGCCACGGTGAACCGGTCCGCAAGATGTAGAAGATGCCATTCAGGATCCGGCGATCGTCCTGCCGTGGCACGCCGCGCGGCTTGTTCGGCAGCAACGGCGCGATGATCGACCACTCCCGGTCTGACAAATCAAAGCGAGCCATGACCAAACTCCCTTTCGTCTAGGGAGTTTGAATCACAATCCCGACTTCGCGGGAATCCCCTTTATGAGTACAGAACCTAGTCTTGTCTAAGTATACCGCCGCTCGAAGCCTTCGCGGATGTGGCGGGCCAGTTCCTGGGCCACAGGGCTCATGCCGCTGGGCGAGGTCCTGAGGCTGATCAGGTGCTGCGAGAGCTTGGGCAAGCTGCCGTCGTCGATCACGTCGAGCCGCTCCGGCACGGTGCGCGAGAGGAAGGCGGCGATCGCCATGTCGGCTTCGAGCGTGGCGAAGACCGGCTCCAAACTGCCGACCTGGCAGATCGCCCGCCATTCGATCCCGGCCTTGGTCAGCGCCTGCACCGCCGAGGTGCGAAAGGCGCAGGTCTCGTTGCCGAGTGCCACCGGGAGCGGGCGCCGGCTCTGCGCGTCGCCGCCCTTGGCGCCGACCCAGACCAGGCGATCGGTCAGTAGCCGGTGATCGCGGGCGCCGAGCTTCGATTCCGTGAGCAGCGTCAGGTCGATCTCGCCGTCGAGCAGTTGGGCGGCGAGGCTCTTGCTGGTGTCGCTGACCAGGGTGACCAGCACATTGGGGTTGGCCTGGCGGAAGACCCGCAGGATCGGCGGCATCAGCATGGCGACCAGGTCATGCGGCACGCCGAGGCGCACCTCGCCGGAGAATTCCGCAGCGCGCATCTCGTTGACGATCTCGTCGTTGAGCGCAATCAGGCGCTGAGCCCGCACCATCAGGCGTTCCCCTTCTCGCGTGAGACGCATGAGGTCAGCGTCGCGCCGGAACAGGAGGCAGTCGAACAGGGTCTCCAGCCGCTTGATCTGCTGGCTGACCGCGCCCTGGCTCAGGTTCACCACCCGGGCGGCGGTGGTCATGCGCCCGGTATCGGCCACCGCCACGAAGGCGCGCAGCAGCCGCACGTCGATGTCGCGCAAGGTTTCCATATTAGGATCCATAATGGGATCGTTCAGAACAATTCGATTTTCTAATGGAGATCGCGGCGCTATTCAAGCCCGGCATTTCATAGGGGGCTTGCGATGAACTGGACGGCGATCGGTCTTTTCCTGCTGGCGGCGGTGGCCTTGCTGGGCTCGCCGGGTCCCGGCATCGCGGCTTTGCTCGCGGTGACGCGCGGCGGCGGCTTGCGCGCGGGGCTGCGCTATTACGCCGGGCTGCAGGTCGGCTTGGCCTTGGCGGCGGGATTGAGCGCCGCCGGCTTGTTCTCGCTGCTGGCCGCCTTCCCCGTGCTGCTGAAGGCGGCGTCGATCGCGGCGGTGCTCTACCTGGTCTGGCTCGCCTGGAAGATCGGCACGGCGCCGGTCGCCGCGGCGGGAAATGCCGGCATCTCCGCCTCCGCGGCCGGCGGCTTCTTCCTCGGCATCACCAATCCCAAGGCCTATCTCGCCTTCGCCTCGCTGATGGCCTCGACCACCCTGATCGGCGGCGGCGCCTCAGCCGACGCGGCACTGAAATGGGCCATCGTCGTCGGCGTGATCCTGGTGGTCGACATGGCCTGGGTGCTGCTGGGGGCGCTGCTGCACCGCGCCACCCTGCCGCCGCGGATCGAGCGAGGAATGAACATCGCCTTCGGCGCCTCGATCCTGGTCGCGGCCTTGCCGGCGCTGTTCTAGACCGGCTCTTCCGGAAACTGCTGGGCGCCTTCCGGGATGACTACGCCGGGAAGCTTGCGCGAGGTCCAGATGTGGATCGCCTGGGAGAGGTCGGGCGGCGTATCGAGCGAACCGCCCTTCAGGGTCAGCCAGTCGGCGCCGCTCTCCGGCCGGTGCCAGAGCCGGGAACCACAGTCGGGGCAGAAGGCGCAGACCAGCCGCTTGCCGCTGTCGGTGTCGCGAGTCCAGAACCTCGGCACGCCCTGGATCACGTTCAGTCCGACCCGCGGCAGCTCGACCGATATGCCGAAGGCTGAGGCGGATTGCCGGCGGCATTCCCGGCAGTGGCAGACATAGACGGCGGTCGGCGTGCCGCTGTGCTCATAGCGGACTGCGCCGCATTGGCAGCGGCCGGTGATCATGGCTTGGTCCTTGGTTCGCGGCGCTTGGTCCAGCATACTCGCTTCGCCGATGGGCCACAGTCTTTTCCCCTGGTGCGCATGATAGGCCGGATCTGCAGAACGATGATGATGCTGGCGCTTTGCGCCGGCCCGCTCCCCGGTTGCAGCGTTCTCGGCAACGTCTACAGCGTCCAGAACCACATCGCCTGTCCGCCGATGACCGACCTGGAACTCCGGGCCGAGCTGCAACGGGACGCCGAAGGCATTTCCCGGCTGGTCGGCCAGCCGGTCCAGTCCTTCCAGGACGACGCAGAGAGCCTCATCCTCAACATCCGCGTGCCCAACAAGGCGCCGTCTTCCTTCTGGTACGGCCCCCAACCGGTGGACGTCCGGATGTCGACATACGGCCAGGAACTCTTCATCGCGGTGCACAAGGCCAATGACGCCGTCGAGGACGAGACGGTGCGCGAGGTCCAGGCGGCGGTCGAAAAGACCGTTGCGGCGTCACGCTGCCGGATCACCAGCTCCTCGGTCTCGCAGTTCGACCCGATCTAGGCGATGAGTCGCGCGACGATGACGATCTCGCGCGCCGCCGGGGTGAAGGGCTGGCAATCGTAGTCGCCATAGCAATGCTCGACCGCGAGGCCGGCCGGCATCATCGCGTCCCAGATTTCCTCGGGCGAGGAGAAGCGCAGGCGGAAGTCCGAGCGCAGGCTCTTGCCGCTGCCGAGGATGCGGTAGTGCTCTTCGACATCGAGGATGCGATCGGCATTCATCCGGGCATCGTTCCAGATCTCGACCGGACCGTAGGCGACGGTTTCCTGCACGCGGAAGGAGGCCGGACCCGGCACCCATTCCCGCCATTCCTGCTTGGCCGGGTTGCGGCTCTCGAAGGCGAAGCGGCCGCCGGGTGCGAGATGCGCGGCGGCGGTGCGGAACAAGGCGACCTGGTCGGCCTCGGTGAGGAAGGCCTGGAAGGCATTCCCGGTCATGATGATGAGGTCGAATTCCCGGTCGAGCCTGACGCTGCGCGCGTCGCCCTCCAGCCATTCGACGCGTTCGCCGCGGGTCTTGCGGCGCGCGACCTCGAGCATGGGTGTCGCCGGATCGATGCCGACCCCGCTGCCGTCGATCGCCTCAACGATGCCGCGCGTGAGCAGGCCGGTGCCGCAGCCGAGGTCCAGCAGAGTCTTCGCGCCGCTGCGCAAGGCGAGGTCGCGGTAGAAGTCCGAGCTCGCGTCCCAGACATTCTCGTCGTCGTAGAGGGCGGCGAGCTCCGGCTGGTTGTAGTGGTCGCTCACAACTGCACGAACTCGATGATGCAGCCGTTGGCGACTTCCGGGGGAACCAGGCAGCCCTTGCCGGTCTTCTCGACCGGGACGTGGCGGTCCTTGAGGAAGTCGCGGCAGCGGGCCTTGTCGGCGACCTCGATCTTCATCGCGGCGACCCAGGGCGTCGCATGCTCGGGCAGCGGCAGCAGCGCGTCGTAGAGCGTCTTCAGCGACTTCGGCGTCACGAAGCGCAAGGCGCCGGCGCCGGTATCGACCACGGTCATCGCGTCGGAGACCTGGATCCGGTCCGGGCCGAACAGCGGCAGGTAGCCGATCACAGTGCGGACCGGATCCTCGGTCACGATGGTGACCGAGATCAGCCGCCGCGCGCGGTTGGCGTGGCGCAGCCATTCCGGGCGGCGGATCAGCTCCGGCGTCAGGTGATGGGTGACGAAGGCGTTGAGGCTGGGCGTTGCCTCGCGGTCGAGGTAGAGCAGCTCGAATTCCGGCAGGACCTCGCCCTCGGGCAGCTCCAGCTTGCGTTTCAGGCCCTTCGGGCCCTCGAACACGACGCCGGAATCCTTCAGCGCCTCGGCGCATTGTCGCGGGTTGTCGGTGCCGAAGGCAAGGCCCATCAGGCCTTCGCGCTTCTTCAGGAAGACGTCGAGGTTGTTCAGGAACTGGCTGGGATCGACGACGCCGAGGAGCTCGATATAGCCGCTCTCCAGCATGATGCAGTAGTTGCCGGTGCCCCAGCCGATATGGCGG
The DNA here is from genome assembly GCF_041905885.1 of Dongia sp. Classification (NCBI taxonomy): domain Bacteria; kingdom Pseudomonadati; phylum Pseudomonadota; class Alphaproteobacteria; order Rhodospirillales; family Dongiaceae; genus Dongia; species Dongia sp. Next base: position 4,205 of record NZ_JAYRKD010000008.1, read on the forward strand.
CCGCGCGGGGTGCACGTGAAGCCGAGCGTCTCCCAGACGCCGCGGGCCGCCTCGAGATCGCGCACGCCGACCAGCGTGTGATCGATACCGGTGATGGCTTCAGCGGCATGATCGAACTTCATGCTTCCCCCGAAATGGAACCGCCCCCGGTGCTATGAGGCATCGGGGGCGGTTGGATCATGGGCACGGACCACGCCGGCCGGTCAGTGGATTTTCGACCAGACCTTGCGCTTCACCGCGTAGAACAGCAGCGTGAACACGACCAGGAACAACACCGCCTTCAAGCCGGTGAGGTGCCGCGATTCCAGATTGGGCTCGCCGGCCCAGGTCAGGAAGACGGCGACGTCGTGGGACTGCTTCTCCAGCTCGTCGCCGCTCAAGGGCTGCGGCATCGCGATCTGGTGGCCGCGGAAGTATTCGTTGTAGTTCATGCCCTCGCCGAGCTTGAAGCCGGCGGGCGGCTCGACGTAGCCGGTCAGGATGGCGTGGATGTAGTCCGCGCCTTCATAGCCGAGGAAGCCCTTGCCGCCGCGCGAGCGCGCGATCAGCGAGAGATCCGGCGGCAGCGCGCCGTTGTTGGCCGCGCGGGCCGCCTGCTCGTTCGGGAACGGCGCCTTGAAGGCGTCGCTGGCCTTGCCCGCGCGTTCGAACATCTCGCCCGCCTCGTTCGGGCCGTCGGTCACCTGGACCGAGGCGGCGATCTCCTTCACCTCGTCCGCGGTGAAGCCGATCTGCTCCAGGTTGCGGTAGGACATCAGGTTCATCGAATGGCAGGCCGAGCAGACGTCCTTGTAGACCTGGAAGCCGGCCTTCAGCTCGTCCTGCTTGAACTTGCCGAAGAAGCCCTGGAACGACCACTCCTCTTTCGGGATGTGGACTTCCTCATGCGGCGCCGCGGCGATGAAGAGGACGGCGACCACCGCGCTGACGATGGCCATGCCGTTGAGAAGGATGGAACGCTTTTTCATGGTCTTAGGCCTTCTCCGTCGCCGGCTTCTGCATCGCGCCCTTGCTGTCGCCTTCCAGCACCGCCTTGCTGATCGAGAGCGGCAGCGGCAGCGTCCGCTCGAAGATCGAGAGCAGCGGCAGGATCACCAGGAAGAAGCCGAAGTAGTAGAGCGTGCCGAGCTGGCCCAGGAAGATGATCTGGATGCCGAAATGCCCGCCGGCGAAGTTGACCGGCCAGAGCGCATCGACCGATTCGAGGCCGGTGCCCTTGATCAGCTCTTCCGGCGGAACGATCGTGAACTCGAACGGCAGCCAATAGTTGGCGGGCGCGTACTTGCCGCAGAACATCAGGATCGCGCAGACGAAGACCAGGGTCCAGAAGAAGCGCTTGAAGGCCGGGCGGTAGGCGCCCGATCGGACCGGCGAGCGGTCGAGCCAAGGCAGGATGAACAGCACGGCGATCGAGGCACCCATGGCGAGCACGCCGGTGAGCTTGTCCGGGATCGAGCGCAGGATCGCGTAGAACGGCAGGAAGTACCATTCCGGCACGATGTGCTCCGGCGTCGACAGCGGATTGGCCGGGATGAAGTTGTCGGGATCGCCGAGCGCCACCGGCGCGAAGAACACCCAGAAGGCATAGAACAGCATGAAGATGCCGAGCCCGTACATGTCCTTCACCGTGTAGTACGGGTGGAACGGGATCGAGTCCTGCGGACCCTTCATGTCGATGCCGGTCGGGTTGTTCGAGCCGAAGCGGTGCAGCGCGATGATGTGGATCACCACCACGCCCAGGATCACGAAGGGCAGCAGGTAGTGCAGCGAGAAGAAGCGGTTCAAGGTCGGGTTATCGACCGAGAAGCCGCCCCAGAGCAGCGTCACGATCTTGCCGCCGACCACGGGCAGCGCCGAGAACAGGTTGGTGATGACGGTGGCGCCCCAGAAGCTCATCTGGCCCCAGGGCAGCACGTAGCCCATGAAGGCGGTCGCCATCATCAAGAGCAGGATCAGCACGCCGATGATCCACAAGAGTTCGCGCGGCGCCTTGAAGGATCCGTAGTAGAGGCCGCGGAAGATGTGGATATAGACCGCGATGAAGAACATCGAGGCGCCGTTCATATGGAGGTAGCGCAGCATCCATCCATAGTTGACGTCGCGCATGATGCGCTCGACCGAGTTGAAGGCATGGTCAACATGCGGCGTGTACTGCATGGCGAGGAAGATGCCGGTGGCGATCATCACCATCAGCATGAAGCCGGCGATCGAGCCGAAATTCCACCAGTAGCTGAGGTTCTTCGGGGTCGGGTAGTCGTTCGCCTCGTGCTGCAGGTAGGAGAAGACCGGCAGGCGATGGTCGATCCAGCGAATGACGGGGTTCTTGAAAACGGCGGCCATGTTCGCTGTCCCCTCAGCCGATCTTCACGTTGGTGTCGTTGGTGAACGCGTAGAGCGGCACCTCGAGGTCGAGCGGCGCGGGGCCCTTCCGGATGCGGCCCGAGGTGTCGTATTGCGAGCCGTGGCAGGGGCAGTACCAGCCGCCGAACTCGCCCTTCGGGTCCGAAGGCTTCTGCCCGAGCGGCACGCAGCCGAGGTGGGTGCAGACGCCGACCAGGATCAGCCATTCCGGCTTCTGGACGCGGCTGGCATCGGTCTGCGGATCCTTGAGGCCGGCCGGGTTGGAAAGGATGGTCTTCGGGTTGGCGGGGTCGACCTCGGGGTCGTCCTTCTTCGCGGCTTCGATTTCTTCCGGGGTGCGGTGGCGGATGAAGACCGGCTTGCCGCGCCACTTCACGGTGATCGCCTGGCCGAGCTGGACGCCGGAGATATCGACCTCGATCGAGCTGAGGGCCAGCACGTCGCCGGACGGGTTCAAGCTGCTGATGAATGGCCAGGCGACCGCAAGGCCACCGAAGGCCGCCGCCGATGCCGACATCAGATAGAGGAAGTCGCGGCGCGTACCACCCGCGCCTTGCGCCGATTGCGCGTGATCCGCCATATGCACTGCCCTCGTCCCGAACCCGCTTCGCCGATGACGGCGGAACGCCGACCGGTGCGGGCTTGTAAAACCCAAAGATCTACAAGGGTTATAACATCGGTCCGACCGCCGGATGGCCGCGGGAATTGCGACAAAGCGCCGCATAATTCACTAGCAAAATCAACCACTCAGGCAGGCGGAACCGGTCGCTTCCCCGCCGATCCCGGGCATGGGTATAAAGGAAATCCGACGGGTTGCAAAGCACGGCATTCTCCCCCTTACGCCGGGTGTCGCAGCCCCGAAACGCCCAACAAGGACCCCCGATGCGGCTCGCCCTCTACCAGCCGGATATCCCACAAAACACCGGCGCCATACTGCGGCTGGCCGCCTGTTTCGGGCTTGGCGTCGATGTCATCCTGCCGGCCGGCTTCGTCTTCGACGACAAGCGGATGCGGAGGGCGGGCATGGACTATATCGACCAGGTGGAGATCGCCCGGCATGCCTCCTGGGGGGCCTATCTCGAGTCGCGAAACGATCCGCGCGGAAAGCTGGTGCTGCTGACCACCAAGGGCGAGCGCGCCTATACCGATTTCGCCTTCGGCCCCGAGGATACGCTGCTGGTCGGCCGGGAGAGCAGCGGCGTCCCCGCCGAGGTGGCCGCGGCCGCCGACGCAAGGCTGGTCATCCCGATGCGGCCGGGCCTGCGCAGCCTCAACGTCGCCATGGCGGCGGCGATCGTCACCGGCGAAGCGGTGCGGCAATTGAGCGAATCGAAGACCGCGCGCAGGGCATCATGAGCGATTACCCGACGGATCACCGCGAACAGGCGGCGGCTTGGTTTCGCGCGCTGCGGGACGGCATCTGCGCAGCGTTCGAGCAGGTCGAGGACGAGCTCATCGGGAGCGATCGCCCGGCGGGGCGGTTCGAGCGCAAGGAATGGACGCGGCCCGACCCGGAAGCGGGCGAAGGCCCTGGGGACGGCGGTGGCGGCGAGATGTCGATCATGCGCGGCCGGGTGTTCGAGAAGGTCGGCGTCAACATCTCGACCGTGCACGGCACCTTCAGCCCGGAGTTCCGGAAGTCGATCCGGGGCGCCGCCGGCGACGGGAAGTTCTGGGCGAGCGGCATCAGCCTGGTTGCGCATATGCATTCGCCGCTGGTGCCGGCGGTGCATATGAACACGCGGCACATCGTGACCTCGACCGCCTGGTTCGGCGGCGGCGCCGATCTGACGCCGACCTTTCCCGACGCGGAAGACACCGCGGCTTTTCATGCAGCGCTGGAGGCTGCCTGCAGGCAAAGTCCGGCCGGCGACTATCCGCGCTTCAAGAAATGGTGCGACGAGTATTTCTACCTGCCGCATCGCGAGGAGGCGCGCGGGGTCGGCGGGATCTTCTACGACAACATCAACACCGGTGACTGGAAAGCCGACATGGGCCTGACCGGGGCGGTCGGCGAGGCCTTCCTCGATATCTATCCGAAGATCGTCCGCCGGCATATGCACGAGCGCTGGACGCCGGAGCAGCGCCGCGCGCTCCTGGTCAAGCGCGGCCGCTATGTCGAGTTCAACCTGATCTACGACCGCGGCACGTTGTTCGGCCTGAAGACCGGCGGCAACACGGAAGCGATCCTGATGTCGCTGCCACCCGAGGTGATCTGGCCCTAGCCCCTGCGATTAAGGGGTGATGTCGATGTTCGGGTCGGTCGCAGCCAGCCGGACCGGCACGTCGATCGGCGTTCCGTCCCGCTCGGCCACATGGACGGTCAGATTCCCGGCATCATCAAGCACCTGAAAAAATCCTTTAAGGAATATTGTGGCGCCATCCTCAACGATGACGAGGTAGCCGCCGACATCCACCATCCACATCTCTTCGGTATCGTCGAAAGGCAGAATGACGGTATCGCCGGCCTCGACCGGGACACAGGCTATTGGCGGCTGCTCCGGAAGGGGAATGCGAATGACGTGATCCGCTGAGTGTTCGGCCAAGTTGTAGTGGTTACATTCCATCGGCGCCCCCTATTGCCCCGTGCCCGCTGCCGCGAGCAGCCCAGCTGTATCGTCCTGACGGCCGATTGCAGCCAGCTCATGTAAGGTCACGCCGCCTTCGAACGGCTGGTAGATTCCGCCGCCGCCGTAGAAAACCGGTGGCTCGGGAACGTATCCGCAAACTTGCACGCCGAGGTTCGGGTCGGTCATTGCCAGCACCAGGGCGACGTCGAGCGGCTTGCCGTCGCTGGTCTCGACGATGACCGGATGGTCGAGATCTTCCACGGCCTTGGCGAAGCCCTGGAGGATGACGGTGTCGCCATGACCCCGGAAGGCCAGGTTGCCGGAGCCTTCCTTCGCTTCCAGCATAACCTCGGGACCGAACGGCAGGATCACGGTGTCGCCGGCCTCGACCGGCACGCGGACGACCGTTTCGTCGGGCGGGAAGACCACCGCGATCGGTTGTTCGCTCGAGGGTTTTGCGACCCGGTCGCTCATTGACGCCTCCCGATCCCTCTCCTGCCAGCACGAGGATACGCCCGCGCCGGCAGAGATCATCGTCGCATCGTAGTTAATGCTGGAAGGTCAGCGCGCGGCGAAATGCGCGACCGCACGCAAAGCAAAATCCCCGCGCCGGGGCGCGGGGATCTGCAATCGATCGACCGATGACGCGTGCCTTACGGCGCGTCCGCGTTCAGGTGGACGTTGGCCGTCGGGATGGCGTTCGAGACCATCACATAGGCATCGGCCGTGCCGGCGTTGCCGTTGGTCGTCTCGTGGGCGTAAACGCTGTAGCCGTTCACGTCGAGGCCGGTATCGACCCAGCCGGTACCCACGCCGTCCTTGCTGATCGAGAGATAGAGTTGATCCACGGCGTCGCCGTCGATGCGGACCGCGTCCTTCTCGTTGGTGAACAGGCCGCCCGGCGTGATGGTGTGGTCGGAAAGCCCGATCACCGTCGCCGCGCCGATGGTCAGGCTCTGCGCACCCGCACCGCCGTCGGCCGCCGCGACCGAGATGGTCTCGATGCTGTCGAAATGCTTGATGTCGGTGGTGATGAAGTTGACGTTGTGGTCGCTGACGAGGACGTCACCGCGGGTGGCGGCGGTGGCGAGGTCGTTGCTGTTGACGATCGAATCGTCGCCGCCCTGCACGACGTCGCCGTTGTGGTAGACCACGGTGTCGTCGCCGTCGCCGCCGAAGATCAAGTCCTTGCCGCCCTTGCCGTCGATCTTGTCGCCGGCGGCGCCGCTGACGATGATCTCGTGCGCCGCGGTGCCGGTGAGGTCACCGCCGTCCTGGTTGTTGACGGTGGCGACCGCCTTGCTGCCGTCGTTGACGGTGTAGTTGAAGCTGCCGCCAAGCGTGGCATTGTCCAAGAATTCGATGCTGCCGTTTTGGCCCGCACCGAAAAAATGGGTAAGCGTTGAGTATCCGGTGCCGGTGGTGGCGTCCGTCACATCCTCGGTGCTGGAATCCTTGTCGTTGGCCAGCACCGCCCATTCCGGGACGCTGAAGGCAGCGCTGGCGCCGACATTGGTGAGGATGACGTCATTGACCGCATCCACCGCATCGGCCTTGCCGGTGATCTCCAGGACCACGTCCTTGCCGCTGGTGCCGCCATGCTCGTCGGTGATGGTGAACTTGATGGTGAAGCTCGCCGTCTCGCCGGGAGCGAGATAGTCGTACTTGCCGAGGGTGTCGAACTGCAGCTTCTTGAGGACCGGGTCATAGCTCACGCCCTCGGGCAGCGTGTTCGGGTCCACCGTGATCGTGAACTTGGTGTCATCGGGATCGGCGATGACCCAGTTCAGCTCCGCCCCGTGGTTGGGGGTGTCCTCGTTGAAGTTGGTCTTGAAGAAGCCGGTGGTCCATTCCGGCGGGGCATCGACATAGAGGGTCACTGTCCCCTCGCTGAAGCCGCCGTTGCCGTCGCTGATCGTGTACTTGAAGGTGTCGGGGCCGAAGTAGCCGGCGTTCGGCGTGTAGTCGAAGCTGCCGTCGCTGTAGGCGTTCAGCGTGCCGTGGGCGGGCGACTGGGTGATCGTTGTCGCGATGATGGTATCGCCGTCGACATCCGTGTCGTTTTTCGTGAACCCGTCAGCAGCGGTGACGACCAGCTTGGTGTCCTTGATCGCGAGATAGCTGTCGGGATTGGCGACCGGGTCGTCGTTCACCGGGTTGACGGTGATGCTGACGGTCGCGGTGGTGGTGCCGCCTTTGCCGTCGCTGGCGTCGTAGGTGAAGCTGTCGGGGCCGTTGTAGTCCTTGTCCGGCGTGTAGGTGAAGCTGCCGTCGGCATTGACGACGACACTGCCATGCGCGCCCTGGGTGAAGGCCGTGACCGTCAGCGGGTCGCCGTCCGGGTCGCTGTCGTTGCTCAGAACGCCGGTGCCGGCCGCCACGACCAGCTTCACATCCTCGTCGGTGCTGTAGGCGTCGTCGGTGGTGATCGGCGTGGCATTGATCTCGGCGAGGCCGAACAGCTTGAACAGCGTGCCGGTCTGATCGACCGTGCCGCCGCCCAGCCCATCCGTGCCGTCCTGGGCGCCGGCGCCCTGGAAGCCGCCGAGGCCGCCGGCCTCGCCGAATTGCGTGAGGATGCCGCCCGTGTTGTCGGCGCCCTGCCCTTGCGGGCCGGCAGCCGGACCGGCCGCGGTCTGAATGTCGATGTTGGGATCGGTCGAGGCGAGGATGGTCGCGATGTCGAGCGGCTGGCCGTTATTGGCCTCGATCACCGGCGCGGCCTGGCCGGCGGCTTCGACATAGCCCTGCAGGATGACGGTGACGTCGCCGACCTTGATCGCGAGATTGCCGTTGTCGATCCGGGCCAGGAACTGCGCATCGGGCGGGAACGGGAGTTCCACCACCTCGCCCGGCGCCACCGGGACGCGGACGATGTTCTCGCCCTGGGGGATCAGAACCTGGGCGGCGTCGAAGGGACGAGTCAGGACATCGCCCTGCTCAGTCCCGCTGGATGGGACGGCTGCGATCTGGTTGTCGCCGGTGGCCGAGCCGGCCATCATATCGCTCGTCTCGGTTTCGAAAATCAGATCGTTGTCCATGCTCAGTCTCCAGCTGAAACCGGCGGCCGAACGCGGGCGGCGCACCACTCACCCTTAGATGAGAGCGCCTTATCGATGAATCGATCGCGCCCCTGACGAAGGTCAATTTAAAGCGCGTCGGGCTTACACCAGAAGCGAATTGGAGGGCTTGACTCCGCTTCCCCGATGGGCTTGTTCACATTTTGGTGTGAGCGTTTGCATTTTAGGAAGTTTTGCGGCGATTTTGCCGCATCGGGTCACCGAACCAGCTTGAACGGGGCCTTCTGATCGCTCGAAATCCGCTCCGCAGCGGTTCGGATTGAGCCCGAATCGATGCCGAAATGACGGTAGAGATCGGCCACGGTTCCGGTCTGGCCGAAATGCTCGACGCCCAGCGGATGCACGCGATGGCCATAGACGCCGCCGAGCCAGGAGAGCGTGGCCGGATGTCCGTCCATCACGGTGACGAAGGCCGCGTAGGAGGGCACGCCCCTCAGCAGGCGCTCGATATGCGATTCGGCGTGGCGGAGCCCACGCTGGCGCGCCCGCACCGCGGCCGACCAGCCGGCGTTCAGGCGATCGGTGGAGGTGATGGCGAGCAAGCCGATGTCGCGCCAGGCCTCGCCCATCAACCCGACCGCTTCGATCGCTTCGGGCGCGACCGCGCCGGTATAGGCGATGACCGCGCTGCAGTTTGGCCCGGGCTCGCGCAGCCAGTAGCCGCCGTCGATGATCGCGCGCTCGAGTTCCGGCGTCATCTTGCGCGCGGGCTGCTCGATCTGGCGGGTCGACAGCCTGAGATAGATGGAGCCGCCGGTCTCGTCGCGCAGCCAGTTGCGCTCGTTGGGATCGCCCTCGCCGCCGCGCTGGATATAGGCGAAGGCCCATTTCAGGATGACCGCGAGCTCATCGACGAAGGCGGGCTCGAAGGCAGCGAGCCCATCCTGCGCCAAGCCGATCAGCGGCGTTGCAATCGACTGATGCGCGCCGCCTTCCGGCGCCAAGGTGACGCCGGACGGTGTCGCCACCAGGATGAAGCGCGCATCCTGGTAGCAGGCATAGTTCAAGGCATCGAGGCCGCGGCTGATGAAGGGATCGTAAAGCGTGCCGATCGGGATCAGTCGCTCGCCGTTGATGCTGTGCGAGAGGCCGAGCGCCGAGAGCATGATGAAGAGATTCATCTCGGCGATGCCGAGCTCGAGATGCTGGCCCGACGGCCCGAACTCCCATTTCTGCGCCGAGGCGATGCGCTCCTCGCGGAAGGTGTCGGCCATGCTGGCTCGGGCGAACAGGCCGCGGCGGTTGACCCAAGGACCGAGATTGGTCGAGACGGTCACGTCCGGCGAGGTCGTCACGATGCGCTGCGCCAGTGCGGAATCGGCGCGGCCGATCTCGTTCAGGATCTGGCCGAAGCCCATCTGCGTCGAGGTCACCGGCTGCGCGGCGATGGCGAATTCCGGCACCGGCACGGCGGCGCTGCTGAGCCGGCGGTTGCCGCCCTGCGCGAAGGGCGTGCGGTCGAGATAGGCCTGCAACGCCGCATGCGAGGCGGTGAGGCCTTCGAAGCGCTCCCATTCATGGCCTTCGCGCACGTTCATGGCGGTGCGGAAGTTTTCCATCTGCGCCGGCGTCATCAGGCCCGAATGGTTGTCCTTGTGCCCGGCCAAGGGCAGGCCGAAGCCCTTGATGGTGTAGGCGATGAAGCAGGTCGGTCGATCATGCTTGGAGGCTTCGGCGAAGGCTCTGAGCAGGCTCGGCCGGTCATGGCCGGCGAGATTGGTCATCAAAGCCGCGAGCTCCGCGTCGGAGCGTTTGGCGATCAGGCGCGTGACCTCGCCCTGGTCGCCGAGCTCGTCCTCCAGGCGTTTGCGCCAGCCGGCGCCGCCCTAGAAGGTCAGCGCCGAATAGAGCTGGTTCGGACAGCGGTCGATCCATTCGCGCAGGCGCTCGCCGCCGGGCTCCTGGAAAGCGGCTTCGAGCAGCGTGCCGTATTTGAGAATAACGACGTCCCAGCCGAAGGTCTTGAAGATCTCCTCGAAGCGCTGCCAGAGACCCTCGCGCACGTTGGCATCGAGGGACTGGCGATTGTAATCGACGATCCACCAGGTGTTGCGGAGGCCCTGCTTCCAGCCTTCGAGCAAAGCCTCAAAGATATTGCCCTCGTCGAGCTCGGCATCGCCGACCAGCGCGATCATGCGGCCCTCGCGGCGGCCTTTTGCCCAGCCCTTGGCCTTCACATAGTCCTGCACGATCGAGGAGAAGAGAGTCTGCGCGACGCCGAGGCCCACCGAGCCGGTGGAGAAGTCGACGTCGTCGCTGTCCTTGGTGCGCGAGGGATAGCTCTGCGCGCCCTTGTAGCCGCGGAAGTGCTCGAGCTTCTCGCGGCTCTGTTTGCCGAGCAGGTACTGGATCGCGTGGAAGATCGGCGAGGCATGCGGCTTCACCGCGACCCGGTCCTCCGGGCGCAGCACCTCGAAATAGAGCGCCGCCATGATGGTCGCGAGCGAGGCCGAGGAGGCCTGATGCCCGCCGACCTTCATCCCATCCTCGTTCTCGCGGATGTGGTTGGCGTTGTGGATGGTCCAGGCGGCGAGCCAGAGGATCTTCTTCTCGAGTTCGCCCAGCAGATCGTGTGCCAAGACCGTTCCCTCAATCGCCGTTGTAGAAGAAGCCCTCGATGTCGGTCGCCTGCTGGCTCTGCTCCAGCGCCGCCCAGCCGACGAGACCGAAGCGGTTGCGCAGCAGGAAGAAGTCGCCGTCCTGCAGCAGCACCTCGACGAAGCCGCCCTGGTCGATCGTGGCGACGATGCCCGATTTCTGCTTGTCCGCATAGAGCGTCAAAGGACGGAGCGCCGCCGATCGGAAGCCGGCATAGGCGAAGGGCTGGGCGACCAGCTGCAGTTTGCCGTCCTTCCGGCAGGTGAGCGCGCGGGCGTAGAACAGGTTGTTGGTATGGCCGGCGCTGTAGACGCAACCGTCGCCCGGAATGACGAACAGGGTGCCGGGGATCGCCGTGCCCGGCGTGTCGGGATCCTGCGAGGCCGAGAGCACGCATTGCGGATCGTTGCTGCCGCCGGAATCGCAACGCAGAACCAGGTAGTCCTTGTCCTCGGCGCTGAGCTTCACATCCAGCGGATAGGCCATATAGACGCCGGCCTCTTCGTAGAACTTCTTGTACTTCTCCTCATCCGGCGGGAGCTTCGGCGCGCGCGCGAGGCGCTTGTCGGTGATGAGGGTGATCTTCTGGATCGCCGGGTCGAAGACCACGTCCTTCGTGAGTCGGTATTCGGCGGCCACCAGGCTCTTCGCTTCGCCGAGATTCATGACGCTGTCCTCCGCCAGCGCCACGCCCGGCAGCATCAGCAGCAGAAGCACGCCGAGCCAATGAAACCTCTTCATCTCTTCCCCCCGATGCGGCGCTTCAGCTCCGCGATGCATTGCGCGCGATCGGGGGCGAAGTCGCCGGCGATCCACCAGTCTTCCAGCTCCTTCAGGATGCGGCCGATCTCCGGTCCGGCGGGCACGCCGAGTGCCGAGACGTCGCGGCCCTTCGCCGGCAGTTCCGGGCGCGGCCAGTCGCGCACGATCTCGAAGGCGCGCCGGGCGTCGACTTCCGGCTCGGCCCAATCGGTGAGCAGCAGGTCGAGCGCCAGGGCGTTGCCGAGGTCGTAGATCTCTCGCCGCACCAGGTGCGCATCGCCCATGGCGAATTCCGGGCGCGCGGCGCTGACGGCGATCACCCGATCACGCTCGGCATTCGAGAGCTTCAGCGTTTCGGCGACCGCGGGGCCGGCGCCGGTCACGGTGAGCGCCGCCAGCCGGCGCACCGGATCCTGCGGCACCTTCAAGCGGGATTCGAGTGCCGCCACCTTGGCCATGCGGTCGATCGTGGTCCCCGGCGGCAGGAAGGCGGCGACAATGCCCTCGGCCAGCATGGCGCGCCAGGTCTCGACACCGCGCCGCGCCACCAGCAGCTTCAGGGTTTCCTGGCGCAGGCGTTCGCCGGAGAGGGATTTGAGCTCCGCCTTCAACGCGCGCGCCGCGTCGAGCGCGGGCGGATCGAAATCGCCGGAAGCATAGTCGGCGTGGAAGCGGAAATAGCGCAGGATGCGCAGATAGTCCTCGCGCATGCGGTCCTCGGGCGCGCCGACGAAACGCACGCGGCCGGCCTTCAGGTCGGCGATGCCGTCGAAGTAGTCGTAGACCTTGCCGTCGGCATCGGCGGAGAGCGCGTTCATGGTGAGGTCGCGCCGGCCTGCGTCCTCGCGCCAGTCGTCGGTGAAGGCGACGGTGGCATGGCGGCCGAAGGTCTCGACGTCGCGGCGCAAGGTGGTGACCTCGATGCCGGTATGCTCGGCGATCACCGTGACGGTGCCGTGGTCGATGCCGGTCGGCGCGTGCTTGAGGCCCGCGGCTTCGGCGGCTTTGATGACGGCGGCGGGTTCCAGCGGCGTTGCGATGTCGATGTCGCGGATCCTGCGACCGAGCAATCCATCGCGCACACAGCCGCCGACGAATCGCGGGGTTCCGCCCGCGCGCTCCAGCGCCCGGTAGACCTGGCGCGCGGCGCCGGTCGTCATCCAGTCCTGCGGGAAAGTGCCGAGCGTGGCGGTCATGATGCGCGCAGCACCTCGGCAAGGTTGCTGAGCATTCCGGCGGTCGCGCCCCAGATGTAATAGCCGGGCCAGGGATAGACGTAGAAGAAGCGCTCGGCGCCCTGCCAGACCCGGCTCTCGGTGCGGCGGTTGCCGGCGTCGAGGAAGAAGCCCAGCGGCACCTCGAAGACCTCGGCGACCTCGAAGGGATCGGGCACCAGGGCGATCGGCGGCATCACCAGGCCGACCCAGGGGATGACCGCGAATCCGGTCCGGGTCACGTAGGTGTCGAGCCGGCCCACCAGATCGACGCGCTGTGGGTCGAGGCCGACCTCCTCCTTGGCCTCGCGCAAGGCGGCGGCGGCGGCGTCGCGGTCTTCCGGGTCGACCCGGCCGCCCGGGAAGCTCACCTGGCCGGCATGGTCGTGGAGATGGTCGGTGCGCTTGGTCAGCAGCACCGTCAGCCCGTCCGGGCGATCGATCAAAGGAACGAGAACGGCCGCCGCGGTCAGCGCGCGGTCCGGGTGCATGCCGGGGTTGAGGTCATGGTCGCCGCGCTGCGCCTCTGCCTTGAGATCGAAGACGCGCGGGGCCGGCGGCGTGGTGCCGGGTGCGGAACGGATGCCGGGGGCCGCCTGGCCGAGGCGCTGGATCACTTCGCTGCGTTGCATGACGGATATTAGGCGTCGATCCGCCCCAGCGGGAAGAAGCGACCGCAGCTCCAGACGCCGAGCTGCTCGGCGCCGTCGCTGGTGCGGAATTCCCCCCATTCGACCAAGTGATAATAGACCGGGCGCAGGATCCGTGCCTCCAGCCCGTCGCGCACCGTAATATAAGGCCGCGGCCCGCCGCTCGCCGGATCGTGATCGACGCGAATCGGGTGCGACTCGTCGGCTGTCACAATGTCATCGACATTCGTCCGGAAGGTGAGCCGGCGCTCCGGTCCCTCACCCGATGCGTCGACTTCGACGGCGACGAAGGGCGCGTCATCAACCAGGATGCGGCCGCGTTCGACCGGCGTCACCAGCCAGAACTCGCCATTTTCCCGCCGCAATACCGTGGAGAATAGCTTCACCAGCGGTTTGCGGCCGATCGGCGAGCCCCGATAGAACCAGGTCCCGTCGCGGGCGATTCGCATGTCGAAGTCCCCACAGCTTGGCAACTGGGAGAAATCCGGCGCGTTGGTGGAACGTCCCGCGCCGGCTGACGACCCGTCCGTGTGTGCGGCCCGGCATAACCAATTGGACAGGCCGCCGGATGTAGGATTACGCTGCATTATCAAAGCTTCAACAGCCAAGGATGTCCCAGGTGGCGATCACGGAGAATAGCATCGGCGCGACCCCGTTAGCATCCGGCGCCGCAGGGCAGCCGAGCCCCGACCTCGCCGGCGAAATGGAGCAGATCCATAAACGCCTGGAGGCGGTGCGCCGCAACATCGGCCAGGTCATTTTCGGACAAGAGCAGACGGTCGAGCAATCGCTGATCTCGATCCTGGCCGGCGGCCATGTGCTGCTGATCGGCGTCCCCGGCCTGGCCAAGACCAAGCTGGTGGATTGCCTCGGCCGCGTGCTCGGCCTCGACACCCGCCGGGTGCAATGCACCCCCGACCTGATGCCGGCAGACATCATCGGCTCGGAAGTGCTGGAAGAGGGTGAATCCGGCCGCCGTTCCTTCCGCTTCATTCCGGGCCCGGTCTTCTGCCAGCTGCTGATGGCCGACGAAATCAACCGCGCCAGCCCGCGCACCCAGTCGGCGCTGTTGCAGGCGATGCAGGAGCATCGGGTCTCGGTCGCCGGGCAGACGCATCAGCTGCCGCAGCCTTTCCATGTGCTCGCGACCCAGAACCCGCTGGAGCAGGAAGGCACCTATCCGCTGCCCGAGGCGCAGCTCGACCGCTTCCTGCTGCAGATCGACGTCGACTATCCGGCGCTCGCGGCCGAGCGGCAGATGCTCATCGTCACCACCGGCTCGATGGACCAGGAGCCGCAGGCGGTGATGAACGGCGACGAGCTCATGAAGGCGCAGCGCATCGTCCGGCGCATTCCCGTCGGCGATAAGGTGCTGGACGCGATCCTGAAGATGGTGCGCGCCGGGCGTTCCGGCGAAGGCGAGTTGACCGATGTCACCAAGCATCTCGCCTGGGGCCCGGGACCGCGCGCCGGCCAGGCGCTGATGCTGGCGACCCGCGCCCGCGCGCTGCTGCAGGGGCGCCTCAGCCCGTCGATCGACGACGTGGTGGCGCTGGCCCACCCCGTGCTGAGACATCGCATCGCGCTCACCTACAGCGCGCGCGCGGAAGGCGTCACCTTGGCGGCGGTCATCGACAAGCTCGTCGCCCTGCTCGGCTGAGCCAGCCCGGTTCGAAGCAATGTCAGTGGCGATCACGGCAGATCGGGCAAAGGCGGAGTCGGCGGCCATCGCCGGCCGGCTGCCGCCGCTCCTGATCGCGGCCGAACGCATCGCCGCCACCGTCACGCAGGGCGTGCACGGGCGGCGGCGGGTCGGCAGCGGCGATGTGTTCTGGCAGCACCGTCCCTATTACCCGGGCGACGAGCTGAAGCGGCTCGATTGGCGGCAGTCCGCGAAGTCCGACAAGATCTATCTCCGCCAGATGGAATGGTCGGCGGCGCAGACCGTCTATCTCTGGTGCGATCTCTCGCCCTCGATGGACTACGGCAGCAAGAAAGACCTGCCGACCAAGGCCGAGCGTTCGCTGGTATTGCTGCTGGCGCTTTCGAACGTGCTGGCGCGTGCCGGCGAGCGCGTCGCGCTGCTGGGCGATCCCGAGCCGCCGATCTCCGGCCGCGCCGTCGCAGAGCGCCTCGCCGACCGGCTGCAGCACCGCACGCAAGTGGCGCAAAGCCATGCCAACGACAGCGATGCCGAGCGCAGCCTGCCGCCGCCGGTGCTGCTGCCCGCGCATGCGCATGCGGTGATGATCAGCGACTTCCTGCAGCCGATCGAGGAATTCCGGGCGCTGATCGAGCGGTTCGCGGCGCGCGACGTGCGCGGCCATCTGCTGCAGGTGCTGGATCCCGCCGAGGTGGCGATGCCGTTCCTCGGCCGGGTGCGCTTCAAGGGGCTGGAGCGCGAGGGCGAGTTGCTGATGAGCCGGGTCGAATCGATCCGCGACCAGTATCTCAACAAGCTCGACGCGCATCGCGAAGAGCTGCGCACCCTGGCGCGCCATGCCGGGTGGAGCTTCTCGACCCACGTGACCGATGCGCCGGGCGCGCCGGCCTTGCTGGCGCTCTATCAATGGCTCGCCGCCGACAAGAGGTTCCGGGCATGATGGGGACCCAATCATGTTAGGCCTCCAATCATGCTAGGTCTGGGCGGTCTCGCCTTCGTCTCGCCCTGGCTGCTGGTGGGCTTGGCCGCGCTGCCGGTGCTGTGGTGGCTGCTGCGCCTGACGCCGCCGGCGCCGAAGCGCATCCCCTTCCCCGCCATCCGCCTGCTGTTCGGGCTACTGCCGAAGGAAGAGACGCCGCACCGGACGCCCTGGTGGCTGATCCTGCTGCGCCTCGCCATCGCGGCCTTGCTGATTGTCGGTCTCTCGCATCCGCTCTGGAATGCGGCGCAGCCTTTTCCGCGTTCCGGCCCGCTCATGCTGGTGCTGGATGACGGCTGGGCCTCGGGCCCGGGCTGGGGCGAGCGCCAGGCCTTCGGCCAGGAGCTCATCGCCGAAGCCGAGCGCGAGAAGCGCGGCGTCATCCTGCTCACCACCGCACCGCAGCCCAACGGCCAGATGCGGCCGATCTCGCTGCTTTCGGCGGACCAGGCGGCGGCGCAGCTGGCGGCTTTGCAGCCCTCGCCCTGGCCGGTCGATCGCGCCAAGGCGCTGGAGCTGTTGCAAGCCGCCGATTTCGCCAAGGACCTCAACACCGTCTGGCTGAGCGACGGGCTCGCCGATGCGAATCCGGCGAACGACCGCGCGCTGCAGGACGGGTTGGCGCAGCGCGGCCAGGTGCAGGTGATGAACGACGGGCCGGGCGCGGTGCCGATCCTGCTGCAGGAACCCGAGCTGCGGCCGCAGGGTATCACGCTCCGCGCCGCGCGCACGGTCGCCGGTGCCCCGCAGCGGGTCAACGTGCGGGTGCTCGACCGCGAGAACCACAGCCTCGGTCTGGTGACGGTGGACTTCAAACCGGCCGATCTCGTCGCCACCGCGAATGTCGACCTGCCGATCGAGCTCCGGAGCCGCGCCAGCCAGCTGACCTTGGAAGGCGGGCAGTCGGCGGGTTCGGTCGCGCTGCTGGACGATGCCGGCGGACGCAAGCCGATCGGCGTCGTCACCGACAACGCGACGCTCGGCAGCCAGCCGCTGCTGGGCGAGCTCTATTACCTTCAGCGCGCGCTTGCCCCGAACAACGAGGTCCGGGTCGGCGATCTCGCCACACTGACCGCGCAGCCGATCTCGATGATCATCCTGCCTGACCAGACCGCGCTCTCGCCGGAGAACCGCGCCAGCCTGCAGAAATGGGTCGAGCGCGGCGGCATGCTGGTACGCTTCGCGGGAGAGCGGCTCTCGTCGACGCCGGACGACACCTTGGTCCCGGCGCGGCTGCGCCAGGGCGACCGCATCCTCGGCGGCGCGCTCTCCTGGTCGCAGCCGACCACGCTCGATAACTTCCCGTCGAGCTCGCCCTTCGCCGGCCTCGCCGTGCCGAAGGACATCCACGTGCAGCGCCAAGTGCTGGCCGAGCCGGCGATCGATCTCGGCTCCAAGACCTGGGCCCGGCTCGCCGACGGCACGCCGCTCGTCACCGGCGCCAAGACCGGCCAGGGCTATCTCGTCCTCTTCCATGTCAGCGCCAACGCGGAATGGTCGGACCTGGCGCTCTCGGGCCTCTTCGTGCAGATGCTGGAGCGGCTGATCGATCTCGCCGCCGGCGCCCCCGCCGCCGATGTCGATGCGCAGAAGCCGCTGCCGCCGGTCGCCATGCTCGACGGCTTCGGGCGTCTCGCCGGCGTGCCGGCGGGTGTGCTGCCGATCTCCGGCAAGGACCTCAACGATTCCAAGATCGGGCCGCAGCATCCGCCGGGCTTCTACGGCGAGAGCAAGGCGCGGCTGGCACTCAACTTGAGCGGATCGGTGAAGGCGCTCAAGCCGCTCGGTCTCGCCGCGCAGCCGCTGACCCGCGCGCATAGCATCGACTTCAAGCCCTGGCTGCTGGCCGCCGCCTTCCTGCTGCTGATCGGCGACCTGCTGATCGCGCTGGCCTTGCGCGGGCTGCTGATCCGGCCGACGGTGCGCGGCGCCGCCGGCGCCGCCGTCGTGCTGCTCGCGGTGATGCTCGCCGCGTCGCCGGACGCCCGGGCGCAGTCGAAAGAGAGCGACGAGCAGATCATCGCGGCGACCGACGCCGCGCATCTCGCCTATGTGCGCACCGGCGCGCCCGAGGTCGATGCCACCAGCCGCGCCGGGTTGAAGGGCTTGACCGAGGTGCTGTTGCAGCGGACCTCGGCCGACGTCGGCGATCCGGTCGGCGTCGATCTCGAGACCGACGACCTCACCTTCTATCCGATGCTCTACTGGCCGATCAGCGGCAGCCAGCGCCAGCCCTCAGCCGCCGCGATCGACCGGCTGAACAAGTATCTCGCGGGCGGCGGCCTGATCTTCTTCGACACCGCCGACCAGAATGTCTCGGGCCTGGGCGGCAGCGTCGGGCCGGGCGCCATGCGCCTGCAGGAGTTGACCCAGGGCATGGACATCCCGCCGCTGGTCCCGGTGCCGGCCGACCATGTGCTGACCCGCGCCTTCTATCTGTTGAAGGATTTCCCCGGCCGCTGGATCGGCGGCTCGCTCTGGGTCGAATCGGCCAACAGCCGGATCAACGACGGCGTTTCCACCGTGGTGGTCGGCAGCAACGATTACGCCAGCGCCTGGGCGGTGGATGATTACGGCCAGGCGCTCTATGCGGTGACGCCCGGCGGCGAACGGCAGCGCGAGATGGCCTATCGCTTCGGCGTCAACATCGTGATGTACGCGATGACCGGCAACTACAAGTCGGACCAGGTCCACGTGCCGGCGATTCTCGAGCGGTTAGGCCAATGAACGGATTGATCACCATCGGCGCCTATTCGATCGCGCTGAACCCGATCCTGCCCTGGGCGCTCTTGATCGCGCTGGGTGTTCTCTATGGCGGGCTGATCCTGTTCGCGCTGGCCCGGCAGGCGCGCGGCACCACCTGGCGCGTGGTCGCCGGGCTGCTGCTGGTGTTCGCCTTGCTCGATCCCTCGCTGGTCGAGGAGCAGCGCAATTACCAGAAGGATATCGCGGTGGTGCTGGTCGATCGCTCGCCCAGCCAGAATCTCGGCAACCGGGCCCGCGAGACCAACGACGCGCTGGCCGAGGTGAAGCGCCAGCTGGCACTGCTGCCCAATCTCGAGGTGCGGGTAATCGAGGGCGGCAGCGGCCCGGACACCGCCGAGAAGGGCACCGAGCTGATGGGGGTGCTGCAGCGCGGCCTCGCCGACGTGCCGCTGCGGCGCCTGGCCGGCGTCATCACCATCAGCGACGGCCAGGTGCATGACCTGCCGGCGATTGCCGCCAACGATGCCAATGGCCAGGGGGGCGCCAAGAGTGCGCTCGGCTTCGACGCGCCGATCCATCTCTTGATGACCGGCAATCCGAAACAGGGCGACCGCCGCCTGATGCTGACCGAGGCGCCGAGCTTCGGCCTGGTCGGCAAGCCGGTCGAGATGAAGTTCAAGGTCGACGATCTCGGCAGCGACAGCGGCGGCACGGCGGAGGTCACGATCCGGCGCGACGGCCAGGCGCTGCCGCCGGTCTCGGTGCCGGTCGGCCAGGAGCAGACCCTGCAGCTCCCGCTCGAGCATGGCGGCCAGACGGTGTTCGAGATCACCGCCGAGGACGGGACCGAGGAGATCACCAAGATCAACAACACCGCCGTGCTCTCGGTCAACGGCGTGCGCGATCGCCTGAAAGTGCTGCTGATCTCCGGCGAGCCCTATCCCGGCGAGCGGGTCTGGCGCAATTTGCTGAAGTCGGATCCTTCGGTCGATCTCATCCACTTCACCATCCTGCGGCCGCCCAACAAGCAGGACGCGACGCCGATCAACGAGCTGGCGCTGATCTCCTTCCCGATCGACGAGCTGTTCGACACCAAGCTGAAGCAGTTCGACCTGATCATCTTCGACCGCTTCCAGCATCTCGGGATCCTGCCGGAGGAGTATTTCTTCCACATCGTCGATTATGTGAAGAACGGCGGCGCGGTGCTGGAATCCGCCGGCCCCAGCTCGGCCGGCCAGTTCAGCCTTTACCGGACGCCGCTGCAGGAGATCTTCTCCGCGGCACCGACCGGCGACGTCATCACCCGCGGCTACAAGCCGAGCCTGACCGAGCTCGGCAAGCGCCATCCCGTCACGGCGGATCTCGTCAAGAACGATGCCGACCAGGAGAAATGGGGTCGCTGGTTCCGCCAGATCGTGGCCACCACCCGCGGCGGCAACACGCTGATGAACGGCGCCGATGGATTGCCGCTGCTGGTGCTGGACCGGATCGGCAAGGGCCGGGTCGCCGAGCTCTTCTCCGACCAGCTCTGGCTCTGGTCCAAAGGCTTCGAGGGCGGCGGGCCGCAGGCGGAACTGATCCGCCGCATCGGCCACTGGCTGATGCAGGAGCCGGATCTGGAGGAAGAGGATCTCCGCGCCACGGTGATCGACGGCAAGCTCGAGGTGCAGCGCCGCAGCCTGGGCGCGCAGCCGGCGACGGTGGACGCGACCGCGCCGGACGGCAAGGTGACCAAGCTGAAGCTCGGCGATATCGGCCATGGCAAGGCCACCGCCGAAATGCCGGCGCCGGACCAGGGCCTCTACCGCGTGACCGACGGACAGAAGGAGGCGTTCGCCGCTTCGGGCGCCTTGAACTCGCTGGAATACCGCGACCCGCGCGCCAGCGCCGAGCCAATGGCGCAGCTCATCTCGGCGACCGGCGGCGGCGTGCAGATCTACGAGGAAGCCGGCTGGCCGACCCTGCGCCAGGTCTCGGCCAAGTCCGAGCGGGCGGGCCGCGGCTGGTTCGGGCTGAAGCAGAACCAGGATTATGTGGTGACCGGCATCGACCAGTCGCCGCTGATTCCGGCCTGGGCGGCGCTGGTGCTGTCGCTGGGCGCGGTGCTGCTGGCCTGGAAGCGCGAGGGGCGGTAGCCTTTAAATATCCTGACTGAACGCTTAAGTTGCAGGCATGGAAAAGCCCATCCTGCGCCGGGTCGGATTGATCCTGCTCGCGACATCCTTGGCCTCGTTCGCCTGGACGATATGGTCCGGGCGGAATACGCATCATTATGATTTCTCGACCGACGTGTCCCTCCTGGTCGCCGCGATCGCGATTCTCCGCGGCAGTCTGACCGTCGCCAATTGGACGCGCCGTCTTGGCGCCTTCTCCCTCGGTGGCGCTGGAGCCCTGGCTGTCTATTGGGTTTTCAATCAGCCGATGGCACTGCTGTGGGCTCGGTTTCGTCTCGACACAGAACAAACGATCGGCAGCCTCGCCTACGCGACTCTCCTTGCTGCGATCATCGCCTGGGCGGTGCGGGAGCTCAGCCGAGTGCCCGGGATCACAGACGCTGCGACCGGTTCGTTCAGCGCAATTCCGACGCGATGGGCTTTCATCGGTGGCATTGCCTTTGCTCTGGCCATCGGGGCGGTTGTCCTCCCCATGGGCTATGGCGAAACCGGGGCGAAGGGCCTGCAACTTGCCAGCCTGAAGTTCGGACCGGGCGTCAACTACCATCTGTCCGGGCTGGACGTTAGATATGACGCCGACGGCAAGCACGTCGCTGCGACCGTCGATGCCTGGAATGACACACTCTTTGTCGAAGTGCCGGTCCGCTGGGACGAATAGCCCGGCCTACTTCTTCAGCAGTGGCCCCAGTTCGCTATCGTAGAGCGCGAGCAGGTCCTGGACCGAGGGGCTGTCGCAGCCCTGGCGGCGCACCAGGTAGATGACGTCGCGCTTCACGCCTTCGATCAGGGAGAGGCGCTCGCCGGCGCCGAGCTCGTGGTTGGTCTGGGCGTCGAGAAAGCTGGACCATTTGCGCCAGGCCGCGTCGTCGTCCGGGGCACCGCGGCAGAGCTGGGCGGCGTAGATCGCCATCTGGTAACGGCCATAGACCAGGTCCATGTCGTTGGTCATCGACGCCGCCGCGGCCGGCGAGATCATGGACAGGATGCCGAGTCCGGCGCGGGCAAAGAGCCGCATGCTGCTCCCCAAAAGGCAGCGCCGGTCCCGTTGCCGGGACCGGCGCTCAAACCAATTCAATCCGGCGTCGCGAAAAGCGACTACTGCGCCAGCGGCGCGAGCTCCGCGTCATAGAGCGACAGCAGGGTCTTGGTGCCTTCGCTCTCGCAGCCCTCGACCCGGGCCGCCTTCCAGGCGCCGCTCTTGGCCTCTTCGATCAGGGTCAGGCGCTGGCCGCCGCCGATCTCGTGGTTGACCTTGGCGTCGATGTAGGGGCCCATCTTCGCCCACTGCGAAGCATCATGCTTCATATAACGGCAGAGCTCCGCGACGCGCACGGCTTCCTGATACTTGGTCCAGGTGGCCGCCATGTCTTGGGCCGACGCGGTACCGCTCATGCCAAGGGTGATGCCGGTCAGCATTCCGGCAGCGGACAGGGCGATAAAGCTCGATTTCAGCATTTTTGTGCCTCTTTTATGGATGTTCCCCAAATGACCTCGCCGGGTGGGGACCGAGAGCCAAGCGATACCACAATTCAACAGGATTTCGCTGCGCAAAGCAACTAAGCCCTTCGTCACACCAAGCCCCACCCCCAACCCCGGGCGCGATACATTAACGGACCAAACCCGAAGACGTTCCATCGCGGAACGCCTTGGGGTATCGGTTAAAAACAGCCCCCTTCTTTCATGCTGGGCGAGGTCCCCGATGCGCCGCACCACCCTGTTCCGGCAACTGGTTGAAGCCGACGAGATTCTGGTCCTGCCGGGCGTCCACGACGCGCTCTCCGCCCGGCTGGCCGAGGCCGCCGGCTTTTCGGCCGTGACCTGCGGCGGCTATGCGGCCACGGCGAGCCTCCTGGGGGCGCCGGACATCGCCCAGCTTTCCATGACCGAGATGGCCGACATGTACGCCCGGCTGGCCGATGCGACCAAGCTGCCGATCCTGGCCGATGCCGATACCGGTTATGGCAATGCGATCAATGTCGCCCGGACCGTGCGCGCCTTCGAGCGCGCCGGAGTCGCGGCACTGTTCATCGAGGACCAAGTGGCGCCGAAACGCTGCGGCCACATGGATGGGAAGCGGGTCATCCCGGTCGCGGAGATGGTGGCGAAGCTGAAAGCCGCGCTCGACGCGCGGACCGACCCGGACCTGGTCATCATGGCCCGCACCGATGCCCGCGCCACCGAGGGACTGGAAGCCGCGATCGAGCGGGCGCAGATCTACCGCGCGGCCGGCGCCGATCTCATATTCGTCGAGGCGCCGCTGACGGTCGATGAGATGTCGCGGGTCTGCTCCGAGGTGCCGGCGCCCTGCATGGCCAACAATGTCGAGGGCGGCAAGACACCGCTGCTCTCGGCCGAGGCGCTGCAGGAGATCGGCTATGCCGTGGTCGCCTTTCCGGTCGCCGCGACCTATGTGATCGCCCATGCGCTGGCCAGGTTCTACGGCGTGCTCAAATCGACCGGCGAGTCGAGCAGCCTGCAGAAGGAGATGTCGAGCTTCTCGGCCTTCCACGACATCGTCGGCCTCGCGGGGCTCCGCGAGTTCGAGCGCGGGTGCGAATCCTTCGCCCGCGATCTGCTGGAGCGCGTGGCGGAGCCCGACGCGCGGCCGGAATAGAACTCAGCCGTTGGGGAATACCCGCACTTCGGGCATCTCCTCGATCAGGTGCGGATCGAGCTGGTCGTAGACTTCGATCGCGATGAAGCTGCCGGCGGGATCGCCGTCGCGCTCCAGCGGCAGCAGCGCGAACTCGTATTCCATCGGCGCTTCATCCGGCCAGGTGACCCGGTTGACGCCGATGATGCCGATCTGGGTCGCGTGGAGGGTGCGATAGCATTCCAGCCATTCGATCGAATCGCGGCCCTTGTAGTCCAAGGCGTCGAGATAGCGGCCGGAGAAATCGAGCCGCGAGAAGGCGGCGACCTTGGTGCCGACCAGCCGGAAGAAGACGCGAAAAGGATCGGCCTCGATGTCGCCCAGCAGCAGCGAGGAGAGCAGCGCCGGCACCTCGGTGGGATCGAAGGCGGTGCGGGGACCGGGCCGGCCGTTGCGCTTCAGCCGCAGCCAATACTCGAACAGCAGCCGCGCCTTGTCGGTCTGGGCTTGATCGGCGCGTTCGAAATCGCGGTAGGGACGGTCGGCCATGGCTCGACGTCGTTTACTCGGGTGTTGGGGCCTCAAGATGGCTCGGATCCGGAGTCTCTGCCAACTTTGTTAACAACTGGTGATAGAATCCGGCCGAAATGCCAGGGGATGAGACGTGGCGTCCCACTCCGTCAAATCTATCAGCCTAACCAACGGCGGCGACGCCCAGCAGGTCGAGCCAGCGCTGCAGCCGTTTCATCTGGAGGTCGGCCGGACCTTGCGCCGCGCGGCTGTAGAGGACCAGCGCCGTGTGGCTGGCATCGAGCGGCTGCAGCGCGATGTTGATCATATCCGGGACGTTGAACAAAGCCGAGCGCTGCACCAGCACGTAGCGGAGACTGGCCTCGTCCGCGGCGACGATTTCCGTGCGCGGCTCGAGGCGCGGCAGCGCCTTGATCCGGGCGACCACCTCGGCGGCGGAGAGCGGCAGCGGCGCCAGCATGAGATCGACCCTGGTGGAACAGAGCCCCGGCGCGCAAGCGAGCGCATCGCTGCCACTGCGCTTCAGTTCGGTAAAGTCGACAAACTCGGCAATCACCGGCGGCGCCAACAGCTGCATGGTCGCAAATGCACTGCCGACCAGGATCAGCAGGGCGATCAGGATACTGCCCGCGATGCGGCTGCGGCGTTGCATGGTTCCGTCTATTCCGTGGCAAAAGCCTGCGCAAAACTATAGCATCCGGCCTCGATCGTCCCGGATATTCCGGGCTGCCCACCCAACGGATCAACTGGCGGATCAACAGCTGCGGATCGAGGATCATGAGCAACGATTTCCAAGGCGATGGCGCGATCCAGCGCAAGGGCCTGCTGGGCTCCAATTACGAGATGACCTTCGGCGGCATTCTCTCCTTCATGCGCCGCACCTTCACCAAAGACCTCGCCGGCGCCGACCTGGTGGTGAGCGGGGTGCCTTTCGATCTCGCGGTCACCGACCGGCCGGGCGCCAGGCTCGGGCCGAACGGCATCCGCGCAGCATCAGCCGAGGTCGCCTCGCTGTTTCCCTATCCCTGGGGCTTCGATCCGTTCCAGGATCTCGCGGTCAGCGATTACGGCGACTGCTTCCTCGACGTGCACAACCCGCTGACCATCCAGGACGCCATCACCAACCATGCGCGCAAGATCCTGGCCAGCGGCGCGCGGATGCTGACGCTCGGCGGCGACCATTTCATCACCTATCCGCTCTTGACGGCGCATGTCGAGAAATTCGGCAAGCCGCTCTCGCTCATCCATTTCGACGCCCATTGCGACACCTGGGCCGACGACACGCCGGGCACGCTTAACCACGGCACCATGTTCTACAAGGCGGTGAAGGACGGGCTGATCGACCCCAAGCGCTCGGTGCAGATCGGCATCCGCACCTGGAACGACGACTATATGGGGATCCGCATCCTCGACGCGCAATGGGTGCATGACCATGGCACCAAGGCGGTGGTCGAGGAGGTCATGCGCGTGGTCGGCGATCACACCGCTTATCTCACCTTCGACATCGACTGTCTGGACCCCGCCTTCGCGCCCGGCACCGGCACGCCGGTCTCGGGCGGCCTCTCCAGCGCCCAGGCGCTGGCGATCCTGCGCGGCTTCGGCGAGATCGACATCTGCGGCATGGACGTGGTCGAGGTCTCGCCGCCCTTCGACCATGCCGAGATCACCGCTCTGGCCGCGGCCCATATCGCCGTGGACATGATCTGCCTGATGCGCAACCGCAAGGTCGCCGGGAAGCTGACGCGCTAGTTCGGTGCGGCTCGAAGTCCTCGACTCGCTGAGCGATCCGGCCAAGCCCGGCGGCGAGAACGAAGACCGCATCGGCTGGAATGCGAGTGCCGCCTTCGTGATCGACGGCGCGACCAGCCTCGGCGACCCGGTGGTCGCACCGCCCGCCAGCGACGCCGCCTGGATCGCCGAATGGGCGCGCGAGCGCATGGCGGCCGGGCTCGCGCCGGATCGATCGCTGCGCGAGATCGTGCGCGACCTCAGCGCCGCGGCGCGGGCGCAGTTCTTCGCCAGCGCCGCGCCGGACGTCGAGCGCTATCGACACCCGAGCGCCAGCTTCCAATCGCTGCGCCTGACCGAAGCCGGGCTGGAGATCGCGGGCCTGGGCGATTGCACCTTGTTCCTGCGCGACGGCGCCGGGTCGCTCACCCGCTACAGCGGTCTGCGCGCCGGCCGTTCGGGTGAGCAGAGCGGCGCGCGGATGGCGCTGAACCGCATGGGCGGACTTAATGCCGCGGGCGAGGGCTTTCGCGACGCGGAGACGCTGGCCGCCTTGCGCGCCTCGCGTGCCAGGCACAACACCGCCGGCGGCGTCTGGACCCTCGGCATCCATCCGGAGGCCGGCGAGCATGTCCGGATCGAGATGCCCGAGGCGCCTATGCCGGCGCTCGGCCTGCTCTGCAGCGACGGCTTCGCGGATATCCTGGACAATTACGCGCTGCACACGACCGCAGGCCTGATGGACCGGGCGGAACGGAACGGCCTGGCGCCGCTGCTGGCCGAGATCCGCCGCATCGAGCGCGACATCGACCCCAACGGCCTGCAATTCCCACGCTACAAGCGCAGCGACGATGCTTCCGCGGTTCTGGTGCGGGTGAGCGGATAGCGCGCATCCAATTGCCCGCCTCGGTGTTCTAAACTGCAGCGCGGTCGAAATCTTAACGGCCGGCGATCCTGATGGAGGAGAGAATGCGCAAGCGGGTGTTTCTGGGTGTTTCGGCGGTGGCCGCGGTTCTGGTCGCGCAGGGTGTCCTGGCCCAGGGCCTGAGCGAGCTGGATCGGGCCTTGGCGAAGGCCGATCCCAGCGGCGAGCTGCTGGCCGGCTTCAACGAGCTCGCCTCCGCGACCACCAACATCGCCCCGCCCTCTGCGTCGCCAGACCAGGACAAGGCCAAGGCCGCCGAGGTCCGCGCCGCGCTCCAGGACCCTAACGGCATCGCGCTGGCCCGCGACCCGGCGCAGCGCGGCAATGCCGACGCGGTGGCGCCGCGGATCGCGCAGCTGGCCGCGACGATGGAGCAGAATATCGGCGACCGGCTGAGCGCCGACGCCAAGGCCGGGCTGGTCAACGACTTCAAGGCGGTGGCGCAATATATGGTGATCGTCCGCCCGGGTGACCTCTGGTACTGCCAGATCCACGGCACCCGCGTGCTGCTGCCCTGCTAGGCTGGTTCGGCTGGCTTCGCCATCGGCTTATCGGCATCGCGTAGCACGACGTAGATCGCCGGGATCACCAGCACGGTGAGCAAAGTCGATGAGGCGAGGCCGAACAGCAGCGAGATCGCCAGGCCCTGGAAGATCGGGTCCAAGAGGATCGTCGCGGCGCCGATCATCGCCGCCAAGGCGGTCAGCAGGATCGGCTTGAAGCGGACCGCGCCCGCCTCGAGGATCACTTCGCGGAGGGTCTTGCCCGCGCTCGCCCCATGGCGGATGAAATCGACCAGCAGGATCGAGTTGCGCACGATGATGCCGGCCAAGGCGATGAAGCCGATCATCGAGGTTGCGGTGAAGGCGGCGCCCAGCAGCCAGTGGCCAAGCAGGATGCCGATCAGGGTCAGCGGGATCGGGGTCAGGATCACCAGCGGCAGGCGGAAGCTCCGGAACTGGGCCACCACCAGGATGTAGATGCCGAGGATGGCGACGCCGAAGGCCGCGCCCATGTCCCGGAAGGTGACATAGGTGATCTCCCATTCGCCGTCCCAGAGCAGGCTCGGTTTCGATTCATCGAGGGGCTGGCCGTGGATCGAGATCGTGGGCTTCGGCAGGTCACCCCAGTCGGCCTGGTCGACCAGCTGGTTGACCGCGAGCATGCCGTAGATCGGCGCTTCAAACTGGCCAGCGAGCTCGGCCTGCACCATATCGGCGAAATGGCCGTCGCGGCGGAAGACGGCCGGCGAGCCCTGCTCTTCCGTTACATGCACCACGTCACCCAGCTCCACCACCGCCTTGTTGCCGGGCTGGGCATTGGCGGGAACCGGGGTCGAGGCCAATTGCGCATCCCAGGTGAGCGCGCTCTTCGGCAGGCGCACCGCAATCTCGATCGGGTTGCGGCCTTCGCCACGGTGCGAGTAGCCGACCGTGACGCCGCCCAGCAACGCCCGGATCGTGTCATAGACGTCGCTCTGCTCGACTCCGTAGAACTCGAGCTGGTCCTGGTCGATCGCGATCCGCAGCCGAGGCCGGGCCGCGCCGACGGAATCGTCGATGTCGACGATGTAGGGGACCGAGGCGAAGATCGCTTTGAGCTTCGCCGTCACGGCCCGGCGGGTCGCGGCGTCGGGCCCATACACCTCGGCCAGCAGCGTCGCCAGCACCGGCGGTCCCGGCGGCACCTCGACTACCTTGAGCGCGGTGCCCGCCGGGAGTTTCAGCGCCTGCAGCTGCTTGCGGATGTCGAGGGCGATCGCGTGGCTGGTGCGGGCGCGCTCCGCCTTGTCGGCGAGGTTGATCTGCAGCTCGCCCAGCTCCGGCAGACGACGAAAGTAGCTGTGCCGCACCAGGCCGTTGAAGTTGAACGGCGCCGCCGTCCCGGCATAGGCCTGGATCGAGCGCACCTCGGGCGTGGTCTGGACGACGCGCGCGGCCTGCAGTAGCAGGCGCTCGGCATCCTCCAGGCTGGCGCCTTCCGGCAGGTCGAGCACCACCGAGAGCTCCGACTTGTTGTCGAAGGGCAGCAGCTTCACCGTCACGTCCTTGGTGGCGAACAGCACGCAGACCGCCAAGGTCGCGAGCCCCACCGAGAGCAGGAAGGCCCAGGCAGTCACCCGCGAGCGCACGATCGGCCGCGCCACCTTGAGATAGAGCCGGCCGAGGCGCCCGACGGCATGATGGTGCTTGGCATTGGCCGCGGCCGCGTTCTCGGCCTTCGCCGGCGCCAGCTTCAGCATCAGCCAGGGCGCCACCACCATGGCGACCACGAAGGAGAACAGCATGGCGGCCGAGGCGTTGGCGGGGATCGGCGCCATATAGGGGCCCATCAGGCCGGAGACAAAGAGCATCGGCAGCAGTGCCGCGATCACCGTCAGCGTCGCGACGATGGTCGGGTTGCCGACCTCGGCCACCGCCTCGATCGCGGCCTGCAGGCGGTTGCGGCCGTCGCCCATCGCCCAATGCCGGGCGATGTTCTCGACCACGACGATCGCGTCATCGACCAGGATGCCGATCGAGAAGATGAGGGCGAACAGGCTGACCCGGTTGATGGTGTAGCCCATCAGGTTCGCGGCGAACAAAGTCAGCAGGATGGTGGTCGGGATGACAATCAGCGTCACCAGCGCTTCCCGCCAGCCGATCGCGAGTGCGATCAGCACCACGATCGAGACCGTGGCGAGGCCGAGGTGGAACAGCAGCTCGTTGGCCTTGTCGTCGGCGGTCTTGCCGTAGTCGCGCGTGACCTCGAGATTGAGATCGGTCGGGATCAGGCGGCCCTGCAGGGTCTCGGCGCGGGCGAGGATGTCGCGTGCCACCACGACCGCATTGGCGCCGGCGCGCTTGGCGATCGCGAGGCTGACCGCCGGCACCGGCGCCCAGTCGCTTCCCGCGGCGCCGGGCGCGAGGTTCCAGACCCGGTGTTCTTGCGGGCTCGGCCCCACCACCACGGCGGCAAGATCGCGCACGTAAACCGGGCGGCCGTCGCGGGTGGTGACCAGCAGCAGGCCGATATCCGGCACGCCGCCGAGGGTCTGCCCGGCGGCAACCGAGAAGGTGGTCCCCGCCTCGCGCACCCCGCCCGCGAGGAACGAGCGGTTGGCGCCCTGCACCTTGGCGATAAGCTGCTGCAGGGTGACGCCGTACAGCGCCAGTCTCTCCGGATCGGGCTCGACCCGGATCTGCTGCGCATCGCCGCCGACGATATAGGTGAGGCCGACATTGTCGGTCTTGACCAGCTCGGCGCGGAGCTGGTCAGCGACCTCGTAGAGATCCTTGGCGGTCCAGCGCGCCGCCGCTTCCGGCTTCGGCGCGAGTGTCAGCACGACGATCGCGACATCGTTGATGCCGTGACCGACGATGAGCGGCTCGGGGATGCCGTTCGGGATCTTGTCGTAGTTGGCGCGGATCTTCTCATGCACCCTGAGGATTGCGTCGTCCTCGCTGGTGCCGACCAGGAAGCGCGCGGTCACCATCACCCGGTCGTCCACGGTCTGGCTGTAGACGTGCTCGACGCCGTTGATGCTCTTGACGATCTCTTCCAGCGGCTTGGTGACGAGCTCGACGGCGTCGGGACCCTTGAGCCCGTCGGCCTGCACCAGGATATCGACCATCGGCACGCTGATCTGCGGCTCTTCCTCGCGTGGGATGGTTAGCAGCGCGATCAGGCCCGCCGCCAGTGCGGCCAGCAGGAAGAGCGGCGTCAGCGGCGAGCGGATCGAGGCCCGGGTGAGCAGGCCGGAAAGCCCGAGCTTCACGGCCGCACCAGCACGTCACCCGCGGCGATGCCGGAGAGAATCTCGATGCCCACGGGCATGTCGGGCAACGCGGTCGCGCGGCCACGTTGCACCGGCACGTCGATGGTCTTGCCGTCAGGCTGCCGCAGACTGACGTAATCGGTGCCGAAGCGGGTGGTGATGAAGCTCGCCGGCACGACGAAGCTCTTCCGCTCGCCGCCGGAGATCCAGACGCGGATGCGCTCGCCGACGAAATAGTCGCTGAGGCCCTGCACCTTCGCGTCGGCGACCACACGGCCGTCCTCGATCTCGGGATAGACCAGGCTGATCGTCCCCTGGTCGGATTGCGCCAGGCCGGCGGCCTCGCCGTCGAGCCGGATCGGATCGCCGGCTTTGAGGAACCGCGCGTGGCGCTCCGGCACGCGGATCCGCAGCACGAAGTCCTGCTCGGCGATGGTGGCGAGCGGCTCGCC
Organism: Dongia sp.; assembly: GCF_041905885.1. NCBI lineage: Bacteria > Pseudomonadati > Pseudomonadota > Alphaproteobacteria > Rhodospirillales > Dongiaceae > Dongia > Dongia sp. The sequence goes on from NZ_JAYRKD010000008.1 coordinate 34,948, forward strand.
CGCGAGAACCACGCTGCCCGCCGTCACCGGCACGGTCAGCACGCGCCCGGCGGAAGGCGCCAGCACCTGGCCTTCGGTGAGCTGCTGCTCGACCACCGCCCGCTGGCCGGTCTGTGCCTTCAGGCTGTTGCTGGCGACGTCGACATTGGTCTGCGCCTGGTCGAGCTGCTGCTTCGGGATCGCTCCCGTCTTGTAGATTCGCTGCGCCCGCTCGAAGTCGATCTGCGCCTGGGCGAGCTGCGCCTTCAGCCCGGCGATCTGCGCATCGAGGGCGCGCAGCTGCAAGACCAGCTTCTCGTCGCCGACGCTGCCGATCACCTGGCCGCGCTCCACGCGGTCGCCCTGCTTCACGGTCAGCTCGGCGATGGTGCCGCCGATCCGGGCGCGCGCCGGCACGACGTTGACGCTCTCGACCGTGGCAAAGACCGCCTTTTCGTCGGTCAAGGTCACCGGGGCAACGGTGAAGGTCTCCGCGGCGAAGGCGCGGCCGGTGAGGCTGAACCCCAGCGCAAAAGCGGTCAGCGCGGCGATGTGGAGCGGACGCATTGGGATGCCTCTATTTCTCCCGCGGCTTGCCGGTCGCGGGGTCGATGGCGATGGTCGGCAGGCCCTCGGCCTTCCAGGCCTGCAGGCCGCCGGCGAGGTGCGCGGTGTGCTTCAGGCCCGCGGCCTGGCAGCGCGCGACCGCCATGGCGGAGCGCTTGCCGGTGCCGCATTGGAAGATGAGATCGACGTTCTTCGGCAAGGCATGCGGGTCGAAACTGGAAAGCGGGAACAGCAGCGCGCCGTGGATGCGCTCGGCGGCATACTCGCCGGGCTCGCGCACATCGATCACCTCGACGCCGCCGATTTTCATGCGGGCCGCGACTTCGACCGGGGTGAGGTCATGGATCTTGCTCATTTCCGGGTGCTCCTGTTGGTCTTCGGGGTCAGTTTTCCCTCCGGCGCGCAGAGCGGCGAAGGGGCGCAATAGAGCCGATACAGCGTTTCCAGAAGTGCCTTGGCCTCCGGACTGCTGATCGCGTACCAGATGGTCTGCCCGTCCCGCGTCGCGGAGAGCAGACCGTCGCGGCGGAGCAGCGCCAGGTGCTGGGACACCGTCGAATCGCGGATGCCTAGGAACTCCGCCAACTGTCCCACCGACCGCGGGCCCTCGATCAGCTGGCAGACGATCATCAGCCGGTGCGGGTTGGCCAGCGCCTTCAGCAGCTCGCTCGCCGCCCCTGCGGCATTTCGCATCGTCTCGACGTCTACTTTCATATTTACGTATCTACGATAGTACGTATATATAGTCAAGCACCGAATGCACCCTGCGCGGTTTTGCGCAGGATCGACGCAGTCGGCTGCAACGACGCGCAGGGTCGCAGGATCCGCGCGTCCCATCATTGCTAGAAGTCAAAGGCGGCCGCGACGCCGCCGGGAACCCGGAGGGAATGCCAATGGCGGAGATTGTGGTGCTCGGGGCCGGCCTCAGCGGGACGCTGATGGCCTTCGAGATGAATGCGAAGCTCAGGAAGGAGGATCGCCTGACCCTGATCGGCCAGGGCGACACCTATCACTTCGTGCCCTCGAACCCCTGGGTCGCGGTCGGCTGGCGCGACCGGGAATCGATCGAGGTCGCGCTGCCGGAGGTGATGGCGAAGAAGAAGATCCGCTATCTCGGCACCGGCGCGAAGAAGGTGCATCCGGCGGAGAACCGCGTCGAGCTGATGGACGGAGAGTCCATCGCTTACGACTATCTCATTATCGCGACCGGTCCCGATCTCGCCTTCGACGAGATTCCCGGCCTCGGTCCCAAGGGCTTCACGCAATCCGTCTGCCATGTCGATCACGCGGTCCATGCCCGGGCCGCCTTCGACAAGCTGGCGGCCAATCCCGGGCCGATCGTGGTCGGCGCGGTGCAGAGCGCCTCCTGCTTCGGCCCGGCCTATGAGTTCATCCTGATCCTGGAGACCGAGCTCCGGAAGCGGAAGCTGCGCGACCGCGTGCCCATGACCTTCGTGACCTCGGAGCCCTATATCGGCCATCTCGGCCTGGACGGGGTCGGCGACACCAAGGGCCTGCTGGAGAGCGAGTTCCGCGAGCGCCACATCAAATGGGTCACCAATGCCAAGGTGAAGGCAGTCGCCGAAGGCAAGATGATGGTCGAGGAACTCAGCGAGGACGGCGCGCTCAAGAAGACCCACGAGCTGCCGTTCGCCTATTCCATGATGCTGCCCGCCTTCCGCGGCGTCGCGGCGGTGCGCGGTGTCGAGGGCCTCACCAACCCGCGCGGCTTCATCCTGGTGGACAAGCACCAGCGCAACCCGACCTTCCGCAACATCTTCTCGATCGGCGTCTGCGTCGCCATCCCGCCGATCGGGCCGACCCCGGTCCCGGTCGGCGTGCCGAAGACCGGCTTCATGATCGAATCCATGGTGACCGCGACGGCGCATAACATAAGCGCGCTTCTGCGTGGGAACGAGCCGAAGTCGCAGGCCACCTGGAACGCCTTCTGCCTCGCCGACTTCGGCGACGGCGGCGTGGTGTTCGTCGCCCAGCCGCAGATCCCGCCCAGGAACCTCAACTGGTCGGCAAAAGGCGACTGGGTGCATCTCGCCAAGGTCGGCTTCGAGAAATACTTCCTCCGCAAGATCCGCCGCGGCGAGAGCGATCCGTTCTACGAGCGCTTCCTCCTGGACACGCTCAACATCCGCAAGCTGAAAGAACCTGCTGAGTAACAAAGGAGCTTTGACATGAAGATCGACAATGCTGTTCTCTCGTTCGCCGGCGTCATGGTGCTGGCGAGCCTCGCCCTCGGGCTGTGGGTGAGCCCGCTGTGGTTCTGGCTGACCGCCTTCGTCGGCGCCAACATGCTGCAGGCCGGCTTCACCGGCTTCTGCCCCGCGGCCAAGATCTTCAAGGCGCTGGGGGTGAAGCCGGGCCAGGCCTTCCGCTGATCCCGCGCCCAGGCAGGAGCCCGATCATGAATCACGACTGGCCGAAAACGACGACCGACCTCTCGCAGGCGATCCGCGAGCTTCGGACCGGCGCGCCGGAGCCGATGAAGGCCTTTTCGGCGCTGGCCAAGGCGGCGCTGCAGCCGAAGGCGCTCGACACGAAGACCAAAGAGCTGATCGCCCTCGGCATCGCGGTCGCGATCCGCTGCGACGGCTGCGTCGCCTTTCACGCCGAGGCCGCGGTCAAGCAGGGCGCCTCACGCGACGAGGTGATGGAGACGATGGGGATGGCGGTCTATATGGGCGCCGGTCCGAGCGTCATGTACGCGGCCCAGGCGGTCGAGGCCTACGACCAGTTCAGCGCGAGGAAGCAGGCGGCCGAGTAGCCCCTCCGGCGGCGCGATTGACTTCGGTCAATCCCACCGCCGCCGGTTCATGCGATTCTTCCGTCGCATCGTCTGGGTGGAGCGCCGTGTCGGTCGACGCACAGAACAAGCTGAAGGCTGCGCCGTTGGCGGCCATCCTGATCGGCGGCCTGCCTGGCTGGATTGCCGCGGTGGAGCGCCTGCTGCTCGCACCGGGCACGTCTTGGTCGGCGGTGCTGCACGGCCTCGGCGACGCCGCCGCCATCCTCGGCATGAGCCTCTTCGCCGCGAGCCTGGTGCTGATGCTGCGCGTCGGCTGGCTCGAGCGGCTGCTCGGCGGCCTCGACAGCCTCTATCTCGCCCATCACCTTGCTGGCGCCCTCGCTTTTCTCGTTCTGCTGCTCCATCCCGTGACTCTCGCGCTGCGGGTCTTGATCGAGAATGGCGCGGCGCGCGTGTTCGACACGACCTTTCCGAACCCGGCGCATGCCGGGGAATTCCTGGGCTGGGTGACGCTGATCTGGCTCATGGCGATGATGCTCGCGACTTTTCAAGCCCGGCTGTCCTATGTCGGATGGAAGTGGCTGCATGCCTCGGCCGGGATCGCGTTCCTGTTCGGGACCGGTCATCTGCTGCTGGTGCAGCGAACCAGCGATTGGGCCATGCCGCTGCTCGCGCTCTGGATCCTGGCGGGGTTGGGCGCGCTGGTCTGGCGGTTGCTGATCGACCGCGGCGTCGTCGCCGGGCGCCGCTTTGTCGTGGAAGGCGCACGTGACCTCGGCGAAGGCGTCGTTGAGCTCACCCTGCGGCCCTTGGGCCGGCCCCTCGCCTTCCGGCCGGGGCAGTTCGTGTTCGCCGCATTCTACGATACGGAAGGCTATCGTGGCTGCGCCGAATATCATCCTTTCACCATCGCTTCGGCCGCCGGCGATCCCGCCCTGCGGCTGGTGGTCAAGGCGCTGGGCGACTGCACCAGTCGCATGCAACGGATGCGGCCGGGCGTCCCGGTGCGCGTGCATGGCCCGTTCGGCGCGTTCTGGCCGGAAATCGTCGATCGTCCGCAGGTCTGGATCGCGGGCGGCATCGGCATCGCCCCCTTCCTCTCGATGGCTGCGGCGCTGGCGGAGGAAGGACCGCCAGTGTCGCTCTACTACGGCGCGGCGAGCCGCCGCGAGGCCACGGGCCTTCCTGAGCTGGAGCGCATCGCGGCACGGCGTTCGCGGCTGACGCTGGTGCCGATGTTCGCCGATCGCGGAGAGCTACCGGGCGTCGACCGCATCGCCGCGGAGACCGGATCGCTCACCGGCGCGGAGTACTTCATCTGCGGACCGGCCGCCATGGTCACAGCCGTGAGCCGTGACCTGCAGGCCGGCGGCGTGGCGGAGGCCGACATTCACATCGAGAGGCTCGATTTCCGATGAAAAACCTCGTCCTCGGCGCCGGCCTCTCCTTCTGGATCGCGATGGCGGCGATCTGGATCTTCGCCGCCTGGGCGCCGCCCGTCACGCAACCCGCGACCGCGGATGCGGCGAAAGCGGAATACACCGCCGCCGAGGTCGCCGCGCATGGCGATGCCGCGAGCTGCTGGCTGATCATCAACGGCCAAGTCTACGACGTGACCGCCTACATTGACGAGCACCCGGCCAATCCGCGGACGATCCTGGATTATTGCGGAAAGGAAGCCACGCGCGGCTTCGACACCAAGGACCGCGATCGGCCGCATTCCGACGCAGCCGCGCGGCTGCTCGATCGCTTGCGCATCGGGGCGCTTTCCGGCGACTGAGAGCCTATCGAGCGGCTCAGCCACTGGCCTCGACGTCGGAATGGGCGTGCGTCTCTTCCTGCTCCAGGACCTGCAGCGCCTCGAGCGAGTTCGGCTTCAAGCCGTGATCCGGCTTCTTCATGATCGCGTAGATCTGGTGCAGCATCCGGGGATCCCAGAATTTCTCGATATGCTCCTTGATGCCCTTCACCGCCTGGTCGTGCGGATAGCTGTTGAAGAAGTCGCCGATCTGGTTGGCCATGTAGACCAGCTTCTCGCCGGTGGATTTCATTTGTTTGACCGTCGGTTCAGGGTTGGATGCGTCAGCTTTGAATTCTTCGGGCGCCGGTGAACAGCTTCATGCTGTCCGAACGCGCGAGCGCCAGCAGCGTGAGGTCGTAGCTCCCGGCGAGCTTGATGGCAAGATGGGTCGGCGCGGAGACCGCGGCCAGCACCGGGATGCCCGCCGAGATCGCCTTCTGCGCCATCTCGAAGGAGCAGCGGCTGGTGATCAGGGCGAAGCCCCGGCCGCAATCGGCTCCGTCCTTGGCCAGCGCGCCGATCAGCTTGTCGAAGGCATTGTGCCGGCCGACATCCTCGCGCACGCCGACGATCCTGCCGTCCGGCTGGCAGAAGGCGGCGGCGTGCAACGCATGGGTGATGCGGTTCAAGCCCTGCAGGGCGGGCAGCGCGTCGAGCGCGTGGTGGATCGCCTGCGGGCTGACACGAAGCTCGGAATTGAGCTTCGGCAGATCGCGCAAGGCCTGGTCCAGGCTCTCGACGCCGCAGAGGCCGCAGCCGGTGCGGCCCTGAAGGGCGCGGCGATGTTCCTTCAGGCGGAAGAAAGCGCGGGAGCTGATCTCGATCCTGGCCTCGATGCCTTCGCCGGCGCGGGCGACCTCGCAGCCGCCGAACTCGGACTTGGATTCGATGATCCCCTCGGTCAGCGAGAAGCCGAGCGCGAAATCCTCGAGGTCGGTCGGGCTCGCCATCATGACGACGTGGCTGAGGCCGTTATAAACCATGGCCACCGGGACTTCCTCGGCCACCGGCTCGGCATGGGATTCAGTGCCCGCCGCATCGCGGCGCAGCAGTTGATAGGCGGCCTCGGCGATCGGCTTCTGCAGCTTCGCCGCCTCGCTCTCCCCACAAGGAGAAGGCGAGGCGGTCGCGCTTGCTTCCAGAGGCCCGCTCTTCAATGACTGGGTGGCGGTCATTCCGCCGCGGTCTTGCCCGCGATCTGGCGGGTGTCGTCGCGCAGCTTGGCGTATTTCAGCTGCCATTCCGACGGCCGGTTGGTGGGACGCACCTCGACCGCGGTCACCTTGTATTCGGGGCAGTTGGTGGCCCAGTCGGAGAAGTCGGTGGTGACCACGTTCACGCCGCTGCCGAAGTGGTGGAAGGTGGTGTAGACCACGCCGGGCTGCATGCGGTCGGAGATCAACGCCGCCAGCGCGGTCTCGCCGGCCCGGCTCATCACCGAGACGATGTCGCCGTCATGGATGCCGCGCTGCTCGGCGTCGTGCGGGTGGATCTCCAGCACGTCCTCGTCATGCCAGGCGATGTTGCCGGTGCGCCGGGTCTGAGCACCGACATTGTACTGCGAGAGGATGCGGCCGGTGGTCAGGAGCAGCGGGAACTTCGCCGTGCTCTTCTCGTCGGTCGGGACGTATTCGGTCAGCACGAAGCGGCCCTTGCCGCGCACGAACTTGCCGATATGCATGATCGGCGTGCCGTCCGGCGCCGCGTCGTTGCAGGGCCACTGCACCGAGCCCTGCTCCTCGATCTTCCTGAAGGAGACGCCCTTGAAGGTCGGGGTCATGGCCGCAATCTCGTCCATGATCTCGGAGGGGTGCTTGTAGTCCATCTTGTAGCCCAGCGCGTTGCTGAGCAGCATGGTCACTTCCCAATCGGCGTAGCCCGGCACCGGCGGGGTCGCCTTGCGCACCAGGTTGATGCGGCGCTCGGCGTTGGTAAAGGTGCCGTCCTTCTCGAGGAAGGTGGTGCCTGGGAGGAAGACATGAGCGAAGTTCGCGGTCTCGTTCAGGAACAGATCCTGCACGACCACGCATTCCATGGCCTCGAGGCCGCCGGTCACGTGCTTGATGTCCGGGTCGGACTGGGCGATGTCCTCGCCCTGGATGTAGATGCCCTTGAAGCTGCCGTCGATCGCGGCGTCCAGCATGTTGGGAATGCGCAGGCCCGGCTCGCTCTCGAGCTTCACGCCCCAGAGCGATTCGAACGACTCCCGCACCGCGTCGTTAGAGACGTGGCGATAGCCGGAGAATTCGTGCGGGAAGGAGCCCATGTCGCAGGAGCCCTGCACGTTGTTCTGGCCACGGAGCGGGTTCACGCCGACGCCCATGCGGCCGATATTGCCGGTCGCCATGGCGAGGTTGGCAATGCCGATGACCGTGGTCGACCCCTGGCTGTGCTCGGTGACGCCGAGGCCGTAATAGATCGCCGCGTTGCCGCCGGTGGCATAGAGCCGCGCCGCCGCACGGACGTCGGCCGCGGGCACGCCGGTCAGATGCTCGGTCGCTTCCGGCGAGTTGCGCTCTTCCGAGACGAAGTTGCGCCAGAGCTCGAAATCGGCCGGCTCGCAGCGCTCCTTCACATAGGCTTCGTTGATCAGGCCTTCGGTCGCGATCACATGCGCCAGCGCGTTGATGATGGCGACATTGGTGCCGGGACGCAGAGCGAGGTGATAGTCGGCCTTCACATGCGCGTCGTTCACCAGATCGATGCGCCGGGGATCGATGACGATCAGCCGAGCGCCCTCGCGAATCCGCTTCTTCATGCGGCTGCCGAACACCGGATGCGCGTCGGTCGGGTTGGCGCCCATCACCAGGATGACGTCGGCTTCCATGACGCTGTCGAAGGTCTGGGTGCCGGCCGAGGTGCCGAGCGTGGTGCCGAGGCCATAGCCGGTCGGCGAATGGCAGACCCGGGCGCAGGTATCGACGTTGTTGTTGCCGAAGGCGGCGCGAACCAGCTTCTGGACCAGATAGGTCTCTTCATTGGTGCAGCGGGACGAGGTGATGCCGCCGACTGAGCCGCGGCCGAATTTCGCCTGGATGCGCTTGAACTCCGAGGCGGCGTGGCTGATCGCCTGCTCCCAGGAGACTTCCTGCCAGGGATCGGTAATCTTGGAGCGGATCATCGGCTTGGTGATGCGGTCCTTATGTGTCGCATAGCCCCAGGCGAACCGGCCCTTGACGCAGGAATGGCCGTGGTTCGCACCGCCGTCCTTGTAGGGCATCATGCGCACCACCTCGGTGCCGCGCATCTCGGCCTTGAACGAGCAGCCGACACCGCAATAGGCGCAGGTGGTGACCACGCTGTGCTCCGGCTGGCCGGCCTCGATAACGCTCTTCTCCATCAAGGTCGCGGTCGGGCAGGCCTGCACGCAAGCGCCGCAGGAAACACATTCGGAGGCGAGGAAATCCTCGTCCTGGCTGGCCGCAACGTGGCTGGCGAAGCCACGGCCGTCAATGGTCAGCGCGAAGGTGCCTTGCACTTCCTCGCAGGCGCGAACACAACGCGAGCAGACGATGCATTTCGAGGGATCGAAGGTGAAATAGGGATTGCTCTCGTCCTTCACCGCATCGAGATGGTTGTCGCCCTCGTAGCCGTAGCGCACTTCTCGCAGGCCCACGGCACCTGCCATGTCCTGCAGCTCGCAATCGCCATTGGCGGCGCACGTGAGGCAGTCCAGCGGATGGTCGGAGATGTAGAGTTCCATGACGTTGCGGCGGAGCTTCGCCAGCTTCGGCGTCTGGGTCTTCACCTTCATGCCGTTCTCGGCCGGCGTGGTGCAGGAGGCCGGCGTGCCGCGGCGCCCTTCGATCTCGACCAGGCAGAGGCGGCAGGAACCGAAAGGCTCGACCGAATCCGTCGCGCAGAGCTTCGGGATCTGGAAGCCCATCTCGGCGGCGGCGCGCATCACCGAGGTGCCTTCCGGCACCGAGACCGCGATGCCGTCGATCTCCAAGGTCACCGTCCTCTCGGAGACGCGCCCGGGCGTGCCGTAATCCGGTTCCTTGATGAGCGTCAGCGGCCCATTCTGGGAAGCCTGGGGAGCGACGATCGGGTTGGCGACGGGTGCGTTCATGGGGGCTTTCCTTGCCTTAAGCCGTTACTCGGCGGCCTTGCGGCTGGGTTTGTCGAAATCTTCGGGGAAATGGCGAATGGCGCTCTGGACCGGGAACGGCGTCAGGCCGCCCAGGGCGCAGAGCGAGCCGTCGACCATGGTCTCGCAGAGGTCGTCGAGCAGCCTGAGATTCTTCTCGCGCTGGGTGCCGGCGATGATCCGATCGATTACCTCGACGCCGCGGGTCGAGCCGATGCGGCAGGGCGTGCACTTGCCGCAGGATTCCGCCGCGCAGAATTCCATCGCGAAGCGGGCCTGCTGCGCCATGTCGACCGTGTCGTCGAACACGACCAGGCCGCCATGGCCCAGCATCGCCTTCACGGCGGCGAAGGCTTCGTAGTCCATCGGGATATCGAGCTGGTCGCCGCGCAGATAAGCGCCCAAGGGGCCGCCGACCTGCACCGCACGAACCGGGCGGCCGCTCAAGGTGCCGCCGCCGAAGTCATAGACCAGTTCCTTCAAGGTCACGCCAAAGGCCTTCTCGACCAGACCGCCCTGGCGGATGTTGCCGGCGAGCTGGAACGGCTGGGTGCCGCGCGAGCGGCCCATGCCGTAGTTCTTATAGAAGGCGGCGCCGTCGTCGATGATCACCGGCACGGAGGTGAAGGAGAGCACGTTGTTGATGACGGTCGGCTTGCCGAACAGGCCCTTCAGGGCCGGGAGCGGCGGCTTTGGGCGGATGACGCCGCGCTTGCCTTCCAGGCTCTCCAGCAGCGAAGTCTCCTCGCCGCAGATATAGGCGCCGGCGCCGAGCCGCGTCTCGAGGTCGAAGCTCTTGCCGGAGCCGAGCACGTTCGGGCCGAGATAGCCGGAGTTGCGCGCGATCTCGATCGCCCGGCCCATCTGCCGGAAGGCGTCGGGATATTCCGAGCGGATGTAGATGAAGCCTTTGGTCGCACCGGTGGCGATCCCGGCGATGGTCATTCCTTCGATGAGGAGGAAGGGATCGCCTTCCATGATCATGCGATCGGCGAAGGTGCCGCTGTCGCCCTCGTCGGCATTGCAGACGATGTATTTCCGATCCGCTTCGGCCTTCAGGACGGTGTTCCACTTGATGCCGGTCGGGAAGCCGGCGCCGCCGCGGCCGCGCAGGCCGGATTCCGTCACCTCGGCGACGATCTCGGCCGGCTGCATCTGCAGCGCCTTGGCGAGACCGCGATAGCCGTTGTTGGCGCGGTATTCCTCGATCGAGAGCGGGTCGATGATGCCGCAGCGGGCGAACATCAGCCGCTCCTGCTGCTTCAGGAACGGGATCTCCTCCGGCTTGCCGAGACAGAGGCCATGCGCGCCGCCGCTCAGGAAATCGGCGTCGAACAGGCCGGCAAGATCGCCGGGCGCGACCGGACCATAGGCGATGCGGCCATTGGGCGTCGCCACCTCGACCATCGGCTCCAGCCAGTAAAGGCCGCGCGAACCGTTGCGCACGATCTGGATTTCCCGGCCCTTCTCGCGGGCCAGGCGCTCGATGGCCTGGGCGACCTTGTTGGCGCCGACGGCGACGGCCGAGGAATCGCCCGGGATGTATACCTTCACCGCGCTCATTCCGCGGCCTCCCGGCGACCGGCTTCGGCCTCGCGCATCAGCGCGTCGAGCTTTTCCGGGGTGAGGCGGCCGACCGTCTCGCCGTCGATCAGCGCCGAGGGTCCGCAGGCGCAGTTGCCGAGGCAGTAGATGGCACCGAGCGACCAGCGGCCGTCGGGAGTCTGGTGGTGGTAATCGACGCCGAGCTTCTTCTTCACATGGGCTTCCAGCTCGCGGGCGCCGACCGACTGGCAGGCCTCGGCGCGGCAGATGTGCAGCGCATGGCGCGCCGGCGGCACGCGGCGGAAGTCATGGTAGAAGGTGATGACGCCGTGCACTTCGGCGCGGCTCAAATTCAGCAGGTCGGAAAGATCCGGCACCGCGGCGTCATCGACATAGCCGAAGCGCTCCTGCAGGGCATGCAGGATCGGCATCAAGGCGCCGTCGAGGCCGCGATAGGTTTCGATGATCTGGCGGGCCTCGCCAGCATCCCAGGTTGAATCCCGCTGGGCCGCTGTGGCGTCGCTTTGACCGGCAGTGGTCATCCGTCCGATACTCCCGTATTCCGCTGAAAAATCGTGAACCTGCAAAGGCTTGCGGTCAAGATTCTCCCATCGATCGCTTGATAAATGAAATTTATCAAAGTGCGTCGCAACCACTGTAACCGACGCCTTCGTTCCGGCACTTGGCCGAGCGCGACATGAACGCCGCCGGTCCCGCCAAGCCACGTCTCGCAGCCTCTTCCGTTGGCCAATCTGCGCCGCGGGTGGTTAACAAATAGGAATTTCCGGGCCTCCGCGCCATCCGGAAGCCCCGGAATTTCCGGTTATAGCCCCGAATCAAACTCAAGGATGAGGCCGGAAAAGTCATGCGCAACATCAATTCCCGTTAACTTATATCAACAGCTCCTCGAGTAGGGTCGGCCGCCTCAGGAAAGGACCGATCACGAAGCTCGCCAATTTCCGCAAAACTCACCGGCGGCTCCATCGCAAACGTCGCCCTCATTCTCCTGCTGGCGGGCGCGGCGCTCTGGACCATCGACGATATGCGGCGCATGCAGGACGAGGGCGCGATCAGCTATCAGAACGCAGTCGACGCCACCGAAGCCGCGGCGCTGGGGCGGAGATGTACCAGATCATCGCCGACGCCGAGATCAACCGTGCCCTCGACCAGACGGCCAGGGACTGGGCCGACAAGAAGGCCGAGGCCGACCCGGATCTGGCCAAGGTCGGCGCGACCGCCAACACCGAGGCTGAGAAGGCGGCGATGGCCGAGGCCAAGACCGCCCACGACCAGCTGGTCGCCACCTTCGAAAGCGAAATGCTGAGCGGCATGGCCATCGTGCTCGGCCTGGCGATCGCCTTCCTGCTAACCCGCGCCATCGTGCGGCCGGTGAAGGCGATGACCGCGACCATGGGCCGGCTTTCGCGCGGCGACATGAGCGCCGAGATTCCCGGCATCGAGCGCAAGGACGAGATCGGCGAGATGAGCCAGTCGGTCCGGGTCTTCAAGGACAGCATGGTCGAGGCGGAATGCCTGCGGCAGGAACAGGAGCGGCGAAAGGTGGAAGCCGCCGCCCAGCGCAAGGCCGATATGGCGGGCCTTGCGGACCAGTTCGAGGCGGCCGTCGGTGGCATGGTGAAGACGGTGGCCAAGGCGTTCGACCGAGCTGCGCGCCTCCGCCCAATCCATGTCTTCAACCGCGGAGGAAACCAACAAGCAGGCCCAGGCCGTGGCCTCCGCCTCCAACGAGGCGACCACCAGCGTCCAGACCGTGGCCGCCGCCGCGGAGGAATTGTCGCTGTCGGTCGATGAGATCTCCCGCCAAATCACACGTCCAATGCCGTGGCCTCGAAGGCCGTCCAACAGGCCGAGACCACCAACAGCGAAGTTGCGAGGCTGGCCAGCGCCACCCAGAAGATCGGCGACGTGGTGCGCCTCATCGAGGAGATCGCCAGCCAGACCAACCTGCTCGCCTTGCCAAGGCAACCGAGGAGATCAGCGGTCAGATCGGGGCGGTCCAGAGCGCCACCCAGCACTCGGTCACGGCCATCAACGGCATCGGCGAGACCATCCGCTCGATCAGCACCGTCTCGGGCACGATCGCCGCCGCGGTCGAGGAGCAAACCGCCGCCACCAGAGAGATCGCCCGCAATGTCCAGCAGGCGGCTGCCGGCACCTCCGAGGTCACCGAGAATATCGTCAGTGTCGGTCAGGCCGCCAACGACACCGGCGCCGCCGCCAGCCAGGTGCTGGGCTCCGCCGAGGAGCTGTCGCACCAGGCCGAGCTGTTGCGCGGCGAACTCAGCCGCTTCATCGAGGTGGTGCGCGCCGCCTAGCAACCGGGGCAAAAAGAAACCGGCGGCGAGTCGCCTCGCCGCCGGTTTTGCTTTTGAACTCGACCGCGTTTACGGGTTGGTCGAGGTACCGCCCGCCGGAGCCGGGGCCGGCGGCGGGGCCGCGGCCGGCTGCTGGGCGTTCATCTCGGAGTTGATCTGCTCCGTGGTCTTGAAGTCCGGCGCCGCCTCGAGCTGGTCCTTGGTGTAGGAGATTTGGACCTGCTGCTGGTCCGGCTTCACGTCGATCTCCTTCCAGGTCAGGCCGACCGACTTAGCGCCGACGCCGAGCACGCCGCCGACCGAGAGGACGACGCCGGTCGCCTTCCCTTCCTTGTCCAGCAGGATGTCGTGCACGGTGCCGACCTTCTCGCCCTCGGCGTTGTAGACGGTCATGCCGATGATCTGGTCGGCCGTGACCTCGCCGTCGCTCTGGGCCGAGATCACCGCGTCACTCGGCGGCGGGTTGGCGGGCGCTGCTTCGGCGGCCGGGGCCGGGGCGGCTGCCGGCGGCGAGGCCGGGTTGTTCATGTCGGTGGTGCCGCCACTCTCATTCGTGGCCGGCGCCGGGGTCACCACGGGCGGCTGCTGGCTCTGGCCGGTGGCGCCGGTGTTGTCCTGCGCATAGGCGCTGGCGCCGATCGCCAGAAGCGATGCCGCTGCAGTCGTCATTAACAGGCGCTTCATCATTTCCTGTCTCCTTTATGGCGTTGCGGCGCCCCGAGAGAAGACCTTCGGGGCTTGCTCCCGGAACCCGCCGCAGAGGGCTCGCCCCAGGAGGCCGCGCTGTTGGAACAAGGCTCGCCGGTTGAAACTGTTCCGAGCTTGGGGATCAGCGCCGGCGCTCACGAAGCCGCGATGGAACATGCAACGACCATGTCCGCGTCGCGAGCACGCCCCGCTTCGCCGCGGCCGTTACCAGAGGTCAACCGGCGCTCTCCGTTCGGGTTCCGATGCCGGAAGGATCGCCGCATTGTCGTCACATTCCGCGGCAGCGAAGCGCTCGGGGCAAGATTGTGCGATCACGCACACTTGAGGACGCTGCAGTGGCAAAAAAACTCTTGCAGCGCGGGAAGCATGGCCGCATATAGCGATTGCGAGATGGTGCGCGGCGCGGCGCCCAACTCGCTTCCCGTCCGCGCCTGAGAGACTCGAGGAGAGACGGGAACCGATGCACGCTACCCGCGCACGACTCCCCCAAAAGCGAACCGCTAGGAAGCCCGCGGCAAAGAAAAGCCCGGCCAAGAAGGCCGCGCCGAAGCTTGCCGTCGTGGAAGCTCTCCCGCTCGGCGTCGCCAGCCTGGCGGCCCACCGGGCGCAGTTGCCGCAGCGCGCTCCGCTCGGCGCCGAGATCTACGCGCTGGTCGAGTGGATTGCCCCGGCGCGCGAGAGCTGGCGCCGCGGCGAGCTCGAAATCCGCCGCACAGCCTGCATGCCGGTGACCGCGACACTGCAGGGCAATGGCGCATTGGCGGTGACCGACCTGCCGGGCCAGGGCGACCCGCTCCATCTCGACTCGGCGGCAGTCGAGGCGCTGCGCTCTGGCGCCACGCCGGCGCTGACGCTGACCTTGCCGGGGATGCGGATCACGGTCACGGCGGAGGATCTGGGACCGGCCCTGCCGGCGCCGCGTCAGCCTGCCCAGATCCTGGCCTTCCGCCGCTAAGCAGCTAACCGCGGGAGAGCATCCGGCGGACCGCCAGCCGGGCGAGCAGGATCGTCATCGTCAGCAGGATCAGCAGCACCGAGATCGCAGCGATCGCCGGGTCGATATTGTCCCGCAGCCCCATCCACATCAGCCGAGGCAGGGTGATGGCGTTGACGCTGGTCACGAACAGGGTGACGCCGATCTCCTCCCAGGAGAGGACGAAGGAGAGCAAGGCCGCGGTTACGATGCCGAACTTGATGTTCGGCAAGATGACCCTGAAGGCCCGCTGCGCCACCGAAGCGCCAAGGCCCCGGGCGACGAGGTCGATCCGCCGGTCCACCTGGGAGAGCGCCACCAGGATCAGCACCACGGCGAAAGGCGCGATCATCACCACATGGGCCAGCGCCACCCCGAGCCAGGTGTCGTAGCCGACGAGGTCGTTCATCTTGGAAAGCCCGGTCAGCAGGAAATAGAGGGTCATCGCCGAGACCACCGGCGGGACCACCATCGGCAGCAGCACGAAGCCGACCAGCAGGCCGGCCAAGAGCGGCCGTAGCATCCAGATACCGAGCCCGAACATGACCGCCAGCGTGGTCGCGACGGCGCTGCTGACGATCCCGATCCGCAGGCTCAAGAGCAGCCCCTCGCCCCAGGCCGGGTTCTCGAACAGCGCCCGGTAGTGACGGAGCGAAAGCTCGCCTTCGGGCATCGAGAGGAATCGCGCCGGGGTGAAGGAGACCGGCACGACGGCCAGCAGCGGCATCAGCAGAAAGACCGCCGCCAGCACGGCGGCCAGGATGGCGACGGGTCCGGGCCGGTAGCCGGTCATCGCATGAATCCAGCCGGTTTCAGGAAGCGGAACAGCAGGCTGGCCAGCGCCCCGACGATCAGCAGCAACGCCACGCTGATCGCGGCACCCAGGCCCCAGTCGATGCTCTGGAACATGCGCAGATAGACGAGCTCAGCCACCATCACGCTGCGGCCGCCGCCGAGGATCGCCGGGGTCACGAAGAAGCCCAAGGCGAAGACGAAGACGATCAACGCCGCGCCGAGCACGCCGGAAGCCGTCATCGGCACGAACACAGTCCAGAACACCCGGGTCCTTTTCGCGCCCAAACCGCGCGCCGCCATCAGCACCCGGTCGTCGAGCTGCCGCATCGCTGAGGCGATCGGGAAGACCGCGTAGGGCAGCAGGAAGTGGGTCATGCCGACGATGACGCCGAACTCGTTGCGGACCAGGGCGAGCGGCTCGGAGATGAAGCCGATCGACTGCAGCCAGGTGTTGATGAGGCCGCGGTTGGAGAGCAAGGCCAGCCAGCCGAAGGCCCGGGTCAGGACCGAGATCCAGAACGGCACCAGGATGCAGAACTCGGCGAGGTTCCGCTGCAGCGGCGTGCCGCGGACCCAGAGATAGGAAATCGCATAGGCACCGACCACCGAGCAGACGGTGACCACGGCGCAGATCCGGAAGGTGCGGACGAAGACCGCGAGGACCAGCGGGTCCTGGGTCAGCCGGACATATTGGGTGAAGCCGAAGGAGGGCTCGGTGACGCTCCACTCGACCACGCCGAAGAACGGAATGCCGTAGGCCAGCAGCACGAACAGCAGCAGCGGCACCAGCAGCACGAGGCCGGCGCGCATGGATGCGCGCCGGCTCATGCTGAAGGACCTTCAGACGAGGTCAAGCCCGCCTCAGGCGGAGATGATCGCCGTGTAGGCGTCGAGCGCCGCCGAGTAATGCTCTGAATACCAGGGCATATCGAGGCTGATCTGCTTTGCCATGTTGGCCGGATCGACGCAGTTGAACTTCTGCTTCTCGGCCGGGATCAGCGCGTCGGCGGCTGGATTGGCCGGACCCTGGCCCAGCATGTCGAAGATCACCAGCTGCTTCTTCGGGTCCTGGGCGCTGGCGATGAACTTCATCGCATTGTCCTTGCCGCCCGGATTGCCCTTGATCACCGCGAGAGCGCCCGGCGAGAGCAGGCCCTGGTCCCAGACGAACTTGATCTGCCCGCCGCTATCCTGCTCCATCAGGCCCGCGCGGGTCGACCAGACGATCGCCATCGAGGCGTCGCCGTTCATCAGCACCGACTGGCTGTCGGCGCCGCCGCCCCAGAAGGAGACGATGTTGTCCTTGAAGGCCTTGATTTTCGCGTGCGCGCGGTCGAGGTCGAGCGGATAAAGCTTGTCGGGCGCGACGCCATCGGCCAGCAAGGCGGCTTCCCACATCGCCGAGCCCCACTTGTAGAGTGAGCGCTTGCCGGGGAATTTCTCGACGTCGAAGAAATCCTTCATGCCGGTCGGCGCGTTGTCGCCGTATTTCTTCGCATCATAGGCGATCACGTAGCTGTAGAAATAGGTCGAAGCGGCATAATCCCAGCCGAAGCCCTCGCGCATCTTCTTCTTGTCGACCACGTTGTAGTCGATCAGCTCCATCATATCTTGCTTGCCCAGCGTTATCGCCGAGAAGGGATCAGCATCGACCAGGTCCCAGGTCGGCTTGCCGCTCTTCACCTGGGCGGCGATGGCGCCTTCGGTCGGGCCGGTGCCGTCCTCCTTCACGGTGATGCCGGTCTCGGCCAGGAACGGCTTGCCGTAGGCCTCGTCATAGGCCTTGATCGCGTCGCCGCCCCAGTTCACCAGCACCAGCTCGTTAGCCGCGGCCTCGGCATCGCCGGCCTTCAGCGCGAGCGGTGCGCCGGCCACCAGCATCGCCGCGATCTGGGTGAAGCGCCGGCGGCTGATCTCGCCGCGGGCCACTTTCATGGACAGGATCTCCAGACAATCCTTCTGGAACGCCCGGTTGTTGATGTTGGTCATCGTGGTTCTCCCTGCTTGTGATTGTTGCTTCAAGTCGTGGGCAAGAGCCGGCCCTGTTCGGCCGGCCAGTTGATCCAGAACGGCCCGCCGGATCCCAGCAGCGGCGCCGCCTGCTGGCTTGCGAGCGAAAGGGTGATCGGGACGCCACCCGGCGTCTTCAGCTTCAGCCTTGTCGCGCCACCCTGATAGACGACGTCGTCCAAGGCCGCGCGGATCGCGTTGCCGGCGCGCGGCGCCTCGGCACCGGCGCTGATGCCGAGATGCTCTGGCCGGATCGCGAGGATGGCCCCCGCGCCGTTCGCGCCGCTGGCCCGGACCGTCAGCCGGCGATCCTCGAACTGACCCGAGGCGACGCCGCCTTCGACTTTGAGGTCCTGCAGCGGCAGCAAATTGATCTCGCCCAGGAACTCGGCGACGAAGCGGTTGGCTGGCTGCTCGTAGACTTCGTCGGGGCGGCCGATCTGCTGCAGGCGGCCGTGGTCGAAGATCGCGACCCGGGTCGAGAGCGCCAGCGCCTCGCTCTGGTCGTGGGTCACGAAGACGAAAGTGGTGCCGGTCTCCTGGTGCAGGCGCTTCACCTCGGCCTGCATCTGCTCGCGGAGATTCTTATCCAGGGCCGAGAACGGCTCGTCGAGCAGCAGCACGCCGGGCTCGAAGACCAGCGCCCGGGCCAGGGCGACGCGCTGCTGCTGGCCGCCGGAGAGTTTCGCCGGCAGCTTCTTCTCATGGCCGCGCAGCCCCACGCGTTCGATCATCTCGCCGACCCGGCGCTTAATCGCGGCGGGATCGGTGCGACGCACCTGGAGCGGAAAGGCGATGTTGGCTTCGACGCTCATATGCGGGAAGAGCGCGTAGCCCTGGAACACCATGCCGTAGGAGCGAGTCTCCGCCGGCACCTCGGTGATGTCGGCACCGTCGCTGAGCAACCGCCCGTCGCTCGGCGCCTCGAAACCCGCCAATATAAGGAGCAAGGTGGTCTTGCCGGAACCCGAGGGCCCGAGCAGGGTCAGGAACTCGCCCTTGGCGATGTCGAGGGAGATGTCGGAGAGCGCAGTGAAGACGCCGAAGCGCTTGCTGATTCCGCGCACCGTCAGACTCGCGGCAGCTCCGCGTTGCGACATTCCACCTTCACCTGTTCATCATTTTGTCAAAATGCTAGGCGTCAATTTCCCTCACGACAAACAAATAATATTCCAGTCAACGGCGAATCCAATTCACCTGAATGGTTCACTCGGGAGCTGGCGCCGCAGGCTGCGCTGATCCGTGGCTGTCTCCGCTAGCCGCCGGCGCAGCCAGTCGGTGAAGGCGCGGATCGTCGGGTTGGCGCTCTTCTGCGGCTCGACTACGAGGTAATAGGCGCGCGGCGATTTCACCGTCATCTCGAAGGGCCGGATCAGGGTGCCCGCCGCCATCGCCGGGCCGCAGGTGAGTTCGTCGCCCATCGCGACGCCCTGCCCCGCCGTGGTCGCGGCCAGCAGCAGGTTCATATCGGAGAAGACGATGCCGGCTTCCGGGTCTGGCACCTCGACGCCGGCCTGCGAGAACCAGCGGGTCCAGTCCTCGGCATCGGTCAAATGCAGGATCGGCACCTTCAGGAGGTCGGCCGGCTCGTTGAGCCCACCCGCCTTGTTCAGCAGGACCGGGCTGCAGAGCGGCGTGAACTCGACCTCGCTCAGGAGCTCGACCGAGCGGTTCGGCCAGTTGCCGTCGCCGAAGGCGATGAAGACATCGACCTCCGGGCTCACCACCTCGTCCAGGCGGCGCGGTGTGCGGATCTTCAACGCGACGTCGGGATAGCGTTCGACGAACTCGGCGATATGGGTGCAGAGCCAGAGCGAGGCGAAGCCCGGCGTGCAGCTGACCACGCAGGCGCCCCCGATGCCGCGATCGTCATGGCTCTGCCCCGCCTCGCCGATCATCGCCAGCGCCTTGCGGATGTCGGTCGCATAGCGCCGGCCGCGTGCGGTCAAGCCGATGCCCTTGCCGATCCGATGAAACAGGGTGAAGCCGAGCTCCTGCTCAAGCAGGCGGAGCTGGTGGCTGACCGCGCTCCGGGTCAGGCGGAGCTCGTCGGCAGCCTTCCAGACGCTGCCATGCCGGGCGAAGGCATCGAGCGCCCGCAGGGCCTGGGTCGAGGGTGTGCGCATGCAAATCCACCCAATTGGTGAACAGAATTTGACGATAGCGGGTAGAAACTATCACTTTTGGCGCGCCGGATTCACCGATTATTGTTTTTCACCGCCGCCATCCATTGGGGAGACCAGCGCCATGACCGTGCAGCAGCGTGCCAAGACCGAGACCAATCTCCTGGGTTCCGACGCCTTCTCGCTGCGGCGGCGCAATCCCGACGGCGGCACCAAGCCGCTGCAGATCTGGGGCTTACGCAACGAGACCGATCCGCTGACCGACGTGCTGCTGGGCTCGCCCGCCTTCCTGCGCCATCTCGCGACCAGCTCGCTCTCGAAGAAGCATCTCCGGAAGAATCCCTCCAACATTCAGACCGCCCAGGCGCAGCACAAGGACCTGGTGGCGGCCTATGAGAACTTCGGCGTGAAGGTGCATTGGCACACCCCGACGCCGGAACTGCCGATGCAGGTCTATTCCCGGGATTCCAGCGTGATGACGCCCTATGGCGCAATCATCACCGCGATGGCCAACTGGTGGAGACGCGGCGAGAACTATGCCGCAATCCGCACCTATGAAGAGCTCGGCATTCCGATCTACGACATGGTGACCGCGGGCACCTTCGAGGGCGGCGACTTCAACGTGATCGAGGAAGGCGTGGTCCTGATCGGCTGCGGCGGCGCCCGCACGCAGGAGGAAGGTGCGCGCCAGGTCGAGAGCTGGTTCAAGAAGGAAGGCTGGGAAACCCGCCTCGCCTTCTTCGACGAATACTACGTGCACATCGACCTGATGGTGGTGCCTATCGCCCCCAAGCTGACCGCGGTCTGCCTCGCCTGCACCGAGCCCGGCATCGTCGATTGGCTGAAGGCCAAGGGCCACGAGATCATCGACGTGCCGTTCCAGGACACGATGAACCTGGGGTGCAACTTCATGTCGCTCGGCAAGGACCGGGTGATCGCGCCGAAGATCAGCCAGACGCTGATCAAGCAGCTGAAGGCCCGCGGCTTCGAGGTCGCCGAAGTCGATATGAGCGAGATCTCCAAGACCGGCGGCGGCATTCACTGCATGGCGCAGTCGCTTAAGCGCGTGCCGGCGTAGTTTCGCACCCCCACCCCCACCCCGGCCCTCCCCCTGAAGGGGGAGGGAGAAGAAGGCGGTCTCGCTTTGCCCCCTCCCCCTTCAGGGGGAGGGTAGGGGTGGGGGGACGTTACAGCTCCAGCACCTCGGCCAGCGCATCGCCGAACACCTTCGCCCATTGCATCGCGCCGGGGGTCTCCGCGATCAGGTCCTGGCGGAATTCGACCTGCAGGTGCCGCACCGCGCGGCGCATGGCGTGTTGCGGCACGCTGTAATCCTCCGCCGGGTCCAGCGCATAGGGCTGGTTGTCGCCGATCGGCTCCTGGGTCCGCTTCTGCAAGGCCGCGAGCATCGGGGTCGTGAGCCGCCGGTCCTCATGCGACGATAGCGCGATCGGCCAGGGCCGGGATTGGCCGTCGAGCTGCGGCGTCATCGAATGCACTGAGAGCAGGACCGGATCCTTCCGGCTCGCCAGCGCCGCGGTCATCATCTCCTCGACCGCGTTGTGGTAGGGCTGGAACCAGCGCGACATCCGCTCGGCCCGGTCCCAGAGCTTGAGGTTCGCATTCCCCGGGATCGGCGTGCCGTCGACCTTGGCGGGGATCGAGGCCTTGTCGGCGGGATCGCGGTTGCAGTCGATCACCAGCCGCGAGACGCCGCCGAACACCGCCGGCAACCGGAATCGCGCGGCCAGGATCATCGCCACTTCGGCCGCGCCGATATCCCAGGCGATGTGGCGCTTCTGATCCGCCGCGGACAGCCCGAGACCCTTGAGCTCGGGCGGGATCGCGAAGCTGGCATGGTCGCAGATCACGACCAGGCCGCGGTTGAAATCGCCCGGCTTGGCGATGAAGGGCGGGAACGGCACCGGGGCGGAAGCAGGATGGGACATGATGCGCTTGGAATCCTTGGCTCGGCTGCAATTGGTTCGGGGGGAGCTTACAGGATTCTGCTTTGATTGAATCCCCCGTTCGGCAATCATGCGGCCCGGAAGAATTGGGACCGCCGGGGGAAGCATGGGTGAAGGCGAGGTCGTCTATCTGGCCTGGAACGACTATGTCGGTGTCACACGCTGCCGGGGCGTGCCGGCGACCGACGTCGCCAAGCGCATGGAATACGGTCTCGGCTGGGCGGTCGCCGGCCAGGCGCTGACGCCTTTCGACGACATCGCGCCCAATCCCTGGGGCCCGATGCTGGAAGTGCGCCAGACCCCGGTCAAGGAAACCGAGACCCGGGTCGACGTCTGGGACGACGCCCCCGCCTTCCACTTCTTCCTCTGCGATTCGAAGATGCCCGACGGCAGCAACTGGGATTGCTGCACCCGCGGCTTCATGCTGAAGGCGCTGGCCGATTTCGAGCGTGAGACCGGCTTCAAGTTCATCGCCTCCTTCGAGCATGAATTCCTGCTGAGCGGCGCCGGTCTGCCGGAGATGACGCCCTTCTCGCTCGAGGCGGTCCGCATGGTGGCGCCCTTCGTCAAGGAATTGACCCATGCGTTGCAGCAGGCCGACAGCGGCGTCGAGACGGTCGAGCCGGAATACGGCTCGCGCCAGTTCGAGGTCTCCTGCGCGCCGGGGGTCGGCGCCCAGGCCGGCGACCGCGCCATCATCACCCGCGAGGTGATCCGCGAAGCCGCGCGCCGCCGCGGCTATCGCGCCAGCTTCACGCCGAAGCCGATGCCGAACGCCGTCGGCAACGGCGCCCATGTGCATTTCAGCTTCCTCGACAGCCAGGGCGCCAACGCCGCCTATGACCCGAACGGCACCGGCGGCGCTTCAAGGGTGGCGCAGCATTTCATCGCCGGGGTGGTGAAGCATATGCCCGCACTCTGCGCCCTGGTGGCGCCGAGCCCGGTCTCCTATTACCGGCTCGGGCCGCATCATTGGAGCTGCGGCTATGCCAGCTTCGGCATCCAGAACCGCGAGGCCGCGGTGCGGATCTGTCCTTCCCCTGAAAGGGATCCGAAGAAGAAGGGTCGCGCCTTCAACATGGAGCTCAGGGCACCCGACGGCACGGCCAGTCCTTATATGGTGATCGGCGGGCTGGTCCGGGCCGGGCTCGAAGGCATCCGCGCGCAACTGCCGCTTCCCGCCGCCCTGGACAAGGACCCGGCCGAGCTCACCGATGCGGAACGCGCGGCGCTCGGCGTGGTGCCGTTGCCGTCGAGCCTCTCGGAAGCCTTGGATGCGCTCGAGGCCGATCCGGTCGCCAAGGCCTGGCTGCCGCCGGTGATGTACGAGTCCTACACCCTGGTCAAGCGCAAGGAGATCGAGATGTTCTCCGGCTTGGATCCCGCAGAAATTTGCAGGCGCTATCATGACGCATACTGATGCACTCGCCGGCGCCATCGCGACGCCGCTGATCGACCATCACTGCCACGGCGTCTCGCCGGCGGATCTCGACTTCAAGCGCTTCCAGGCGCTGTTCTCGGAGAGCTACCGCCCGCCGGCGCCGGGCACGACCGAGTTCCAGAAACCGCTCGGCCTGGCGATCCGCCGCTTCTGCGCGCCGGTGCTGGATCTCGAACCCTCCTGCCCGGCCGAGGCCTATGTCGAGCGCCGCCTCGCGCTCGGCGCCGCCGAGGTCAACCGGCGCTTCCTGCGCGGCAGCGGCCTGGACTCGCTGCTGGTCGATACCGGCTTGCGCAGCAGCGAGATCCTGGACGTGCCGGGGATGGCGGAATCCGCCGGCCGCCCGGCGCGCGAAGTGGTGCGGATCGAGGCGGTCGCCGAGGAAGTCGCGCAGAGCTGCGGCTCCGGCGCCGCCTTCCCGCGAGCCTTCGCCGATCGCCTGGCCGAGCGCGCGCAAGGCGCGGTCGGGTTGAAGACCATCGTCGCCTATCGCTGCACCTTCAAGATCGACCAGACCGCGCCCTCCGAGGCCGAGGTCGTGGAGGCCGCCGACCGCTGGTTCGCGGCTGCTTCCTTCGCCGGCAAGTGGCGGCTGGAAGACCCGACCATCGTGCGGCATGGGCTGTGGCTCGGCGGCGAGCTCTGCCGGCAGCGCAAATTCCCGATGCAGGTCCATGTCGGCTTCGGCGATCCCGACGTCTACATGCATGCCTGCGACCCGACCCATTTCACCGATTTCATCGCCGCGATGGAGAAGTGGGAGGTGGCGATCACCCTCCTCCACAACTACCCGTTCCAGCGCGAGGCGGCCTGGCTCTCGGAAGTGTTCCAGAACGTCTATTACGACGTCGGCGTGATCCTGAACTACGCGGCGCCGATGTCGCGCGATATTCTGGGCGAAGCGCTGGAGATGGGGAAGTTCTCGAAATTTCTCTACAGCAGCGACGCCTTCGGCCTGAGCGAGCTCTACTACCTGGGTGCCCTGCTGTTCCGCCGCGGCCTGCAGCAGGTGCTCGACCGCTGGCTGGAGGAGGATTTCTGCTCGCTCAAGGACGCCGAGGAGCTCATCCGCTTGGTGGCCTACGAGAATGCGCGGCGCATCTATCCCTTGAACACATGAGCATGAACATGACGACCCTCTCCCGCGAAGTCCCGATCGTCGCCAAGCAGGCGGCTCTGCTCTTCATCGACGTCCAGAACTTCGCCGCCCGGCGCAACGGCGCCGAGTTCAAGGAGATGTCGAAGGACGAGTTCGAGAAGAAATGCGGCTGGTATTTCCAGCAGTTGGAAACCCGCGTGGTGCCCAACATGCAGCGGCTGCAGAAAGCCGCCCGCGCCGCCAAGGTCGAGGTCATGTATACCACGATCGAGAGCCTGACCCTGGACGGCCGCGACCGCAGCCTCGACTACAAGATCACCGGCTTCCACGTGCCGAAGGGTTCCTGGGACGGCAAGGTGATCGATGAGCTGGCGCCGCAGGGCGACGAGATCTGGCTGCCGAAGACCTCGAGCAGCGTCTTCGTCTCGACGCATATCGACTACATCCTGCGGCAGATGGGCGTGAAGCAGCTGATCCTCTCCGGCATCGTCACCGACCAATGCGTCGAGAGCGCCATCCGCGATGCCTGCGACCTCGGCTATCTGGTGACGCAAGTGACCGATGCCTGCGCGACCTACACGCAGGAGCGCCACGACTTCTCGCTCCGGGCGATCAAAGGCTATTGCCGCCAGCGCACGACGGACCAGGTGATCGCAGAGCTCGGCTGAGTTCGAGCTCGCCGCCTGGCAGCGGCGCCAGCAGTGCGTCGATCTCGGCCGCGGTCACTTCGCTCAAAGTCGCCGGCTGCCAACGCGGATTGCGATCCTTGTCCACGAAGATCGCGCGCACGCCCTCGGGGAAGTCGTGCCCGGCGACGATCCGCACCGCCATCCGGTAGTCGTCCTTGAGCACGCGCGCGGTGTCCTGGCCACGCGAATCGATCATGCGGCGCCAGGTGGCGCGCAGGCTCGTAGGCGAGGCGTGGTGCAGCACGGCTTTCGCCTCGGCGATCCAGTCCGCGCCGGATGCGGCTTGGTCGACGGCGGCGACCACGGCATCGAGATCCACGCCGGAGAAGAGCCGGTCGATCTCCGCCCGGCGCTCGGCCAGCGGGCCGGTCCCGGCATCCGCTTCATGCGCGGCGATGATCGCATCGACCGCCGCGCGGTCAAGCTTCGGGGCCGCGACCAGAGCGCCGATCAGCGCGGCGAAGCGCGCCGCCGGAACGTGATGGGTGGCAACGCCGGCGGTGAGGGCATCGGCCGTGCCGACATGCTGGCCGGTCAGCGCCAAATAGCGGCCGATCGCCCCGGGACAGCGGTTGAGGAACCAGGCGCCGCCGACATCGGGAAACAGGCCGAGCACGGTCTCCGGCATCGCCATGCGCAGGGTCTCGCTGGCGACGCGGTGCGAGCCATGCACCGAAAGCCCGAGCCCGCCGCCCATGGCGACGCCGCTCAACAGGGCAATGAACGGCTTGTTGAAGGTGTTGATGCGGTGGTTGACGCGATATTCGGTCGCGAAGAACGACCGTCCGAGGGCCGTCCGCGCCGCGGGATCGGGCAGAATGCCGATCGCGCGGACGTCGCCGCCGGAGCAGAAGGCGCGCTCGGAACTGCTCCGGATCAGCACGGCATCCACCGCCGGGTTCCGGGCCCAATCGTCCAGCACAGTCTCCAGCGCCTCCACCATCGCGAGGCTGAGCGCGTTGAGCGCCTTCGGCCGGTCGAGGGTGATCACGCCCAAGCGGCCTTCGATCGTGGCGATGAGATCGCTGGTGGTCGGTGGAGCCGTCATCGGATTCGCACTCGCTTCAGTCATGCCCGGGCTGGGTCATAGCGGAAGACGCGCAAAGGGGAAAGGAGGACGCCGGGGCGCGTGTTACGCCCCGGCTTCTGGTCCTCAGGCCACCTTGGCTTCCGCCCTCTCGGCGGGCGCAGAGCTGCGGATCAGGTGATCGAAGGCCGCCAGGGCCGCCGTCGAGCCCTGGCCCATGGCAATGACGATCTGCTTGTAGGGCACCGTGGTGCAGTCGCCGGCGGCGAACACGCCCTTGACCGAGGTCTGGCCGCGGTCATCGACGATGATCTCGCCGCGCGGCGAGAGTTCGACCGTGCCCTTCAGCCATTCGGTGTTGGGCAGCAGGCCGATCTGCACGAAGATTCCTTCCAGGGCAATCTTGTGCACCTCGCCGCCGGCCCGGTCCTCGTAGGTGAGGCCGGTCACCCTCTGGCCGTCGCCCAGCACTTCCGTGGTCTTGGCCGAGACGATGACGGTGACATTCGGCAGGCTGCGGAGCTTCCGCTGCAGCACGTCGTCGGCGCGGAGCTTCGCGTCGAACTCGATCAGGGTGACATGGGTGACGATGCCGGCGAGATCGATCGCCGCCTCGACGCCGGAATTGCCGCCGCCGATCACCGCCACGCGCTTGCCCTTGAACAGGGGACCGTCGCAATGCGGGCAATAGGCGACGCCCTTGTTGCGATAGGTGTCCTCGCCGGGCACGCCCATCTGCCGCCAGCGGGCGCCGGTGGAGAGGATCACGGTCTTCGAGCGCAGGGAGGCGCCGTTTGCGAGCTGCACCTCCACCAGGTCACCGGGAACGAGCTTCACCGCGCGCTGGAGATTCATCACCTCCACCTCGTAGCCCTTCACATGCTGCTCTAGCGCCGCCGCCAGCTTCGGGCCTTCGGTGTAGGGAACGGAGATGAAGTTCTCGATGCCCATCGTGTCCAGCACCTGGCCGCCGAAACGCTCGGCCGCGACGCCGGTGCGGATGCCCTTGCGCGCGGCATAGACGGCCGCCGCGGCACCGGCCGGGCCGCCGCCCACGACCAGGACGTCGAAGGCCTCCATCGATTTGATGCGATCGGCGGCGCGGTCGTTGGCGCCGGTGTCGAGCTTGGCGACGATCTGCTCGGCTTCCATCCGGCCCTGGCCGAAGACTTCGCCGTTCAAATAGACGGTCGGCACCGACATGATCTGGCGGGACTCGACCTCGGATTCGAACAGCGCGCCGTCGATGGCGACGTGTTTGATCTTCGGGTTGAGCACGGCCATCAAGTTCAGCGCCTGCACCACGTCCGGGCAGTTCTGGCAGGACTGCGAGAAATAGGTCTCGAAGGTGAAATCACCGTCGAGGCCCTTGATCTGCTCGATCAGCGCCTGCTCGATCTTCGGCGGATAGCCGCCGACCTGCAGCAGGGCCAGCACCAGTGAGGTGAATTCATGGCCCATCGGCAGGCCGGCAAAGGTGAGGTGAATCTTCTCGCCCGGGCTGGAGAGCGAGAAGGAAGGCGCGCGCTCGTTATCCGCCGCGCGATGCTCGGTCAGGGTGATCTTGTCGGAGAGCGGAACGATGTCGTTCAGCAGCGCCAGCATCTCGCGGGCGTTGTCGCTGCCATCGACGCGGGCGGCGATCTCAATCGGGCGCGTCACCCGCTCCAGATAGCCCTTCAGCTGTCTCTTCATCGTGTCGTCGAGCATGATCATCCCCTCCGAGTGGGTAATCTCAATTCAGCAGTTGCGGGGCACGCGGCCTTCCCCGCGAGGGGAAGGCCGGTTCCTTGAGAGAGCGTCGGCTTAGATCTTGCCGACCAGCTCGAGCGACGGCGCGAGTGTCTTGGCGCCTTCCTTCCACTTCGCCGGGCAGACCTCGCCCGGGTGCGCGGCGACATACTGCGCGGCCTTGATCTTGCGGAGCAGATCGCTGGCGTCGCGGCCGATGCCCTCGGCGGTCACTTCGACGGTCTGGATGACGCCATTGGGATCGACGATGAAGGTCGCACGGTCGGCCAGGCCCTGGCCCGGGCGCAGCACCTCGAAATTGGTGCTGATCTCATGGGTCGGGTCGCCGATCATGAAATACTGGACCTTGGCGATGGTGTCCGAGGCGTCGTGCCAGGCCTTGTGGGTGAAATGGGTGTCGGTCGAGACCGAGTAGACCTCGACGCCGAGCTTCTGCAGCTCCGCGTAATGGTCGGCCACGTCGCCCAGCTCGGTCGGGCAGACGAAGGTGAAATCGGCCGGATAGAAGAAGAACACGGCCCACTTGCCGGCCAGGCTGGCGTCGGAAACTTCGACGAACCTACCGGACTTGAAAGCCTGCGCCTTGAACGGCTTAACCTTGGTATTCACAAGAGACATTTGGCAATTTCCCTAGGGCTGAAATGATAGGCAGGTTCGAAGGCAAAGCGCCTTCGCATGTGCAAATTAGAATTATTTCATCATTAGTAAAATGGATAAATCCGGATATCGCGATCGACAAAATCGATCACGCTCTCTTAGCCGTCACCCGCGACCCAGCGGACGAATGTCTGCGTTCGCCGACGGGTCCGCGGGTCTTTGGCCGATGCGCCTATGTCGAGAGATGCGCAGGTCGAGCCCGCGCGTGACGGCAGATGGAGAGACAGCCGGCCCGGCTCGTCCCCGGACCGGCCGCGGTCTCACCCCTTCACGCAGACCACCTGGCGGAGCGTGGCGACGATCTCGACCAGGTCGCTCTGCGCCGCCATCACGGCGTCGATGTCCTTGTAGGCGCCCGGCGTCTCGTCGATGACGCCTTCGTCCTTCCGGCACTCGACATGCGCGGTGGCCTCCGCGTGGTCGGCCAGGGAAAAGTGCTCCTTGGCCGCACCCCGCGACATCTTCCGTCCCGCCCCGTGCGAGCAGGAGCAGAAGCTCTCGGCGTTGCCCTTGCCGCGCACGATGAAGCTCTTCGCCCCCATCGAGCCCGGGATGATCCCGAGCTCGCCGGCCTGCGCCGATACCGCACCCTTGCGCGTCACCCAGACCTTGTCGCCGAAATGGACCTCCTGGGCGATGTAGTTGTGGTGGCAGTTCACCGCAACGTCGCTGGTGGTGAAGTCCTTGAACGACGTCTTCATCACGTCCAGGACCCGCTCCAGCATGACGGCGCGGTTCAGGTGCGCGTAGCCCTGCGCCCAGGAAACCGCGTCGACATAGTCATCGAACAGGACCGATCCCTCCACCAGATACGCAAGGTCGCGATCCGGCAGCGAGATGAACAGTCGCTCCATCTCGGCCTTGGCCGCGGCGATGAAATGCTGGCCGATCCGGTTCCCGACACCGCGCGAACCGGAATGCAGCATCACCCAGACGGCATCCGTCTCGTCGAGGCAGACCTCGATGAAATGGTTTCCGCCGCCGAGCGTGCCGAGCTGGCGCGCCGGGCTGTTCTTGGTCGAGACCGCCGGGTACTTCTGCTGCAGCAGGTCGTAGCGCTGCTTCAGCCGCTGAAACCAGGCCTTCTCCGACGCCTTCGGCACATGGTCGCCATAGTCGCCGAACCCGACCGGCACCGCCTTCTCGATGGCGGAACGCAGCGGCTTCAACGTCTCCGGCAAATCATGGCTGGTGAGGCTGGTCTTCACCGCGCACATGCCGCAGCCGATATCGACCCCGACCGCGGCCGGGATAATGGCACCCTTGGTCGGGATCACGCTGCCGACCGTGGCGCCGCGCCCGAAATGGACGTCGGGCATCACCGCCACGTGCTTATAGATGAACGGCAGCCGCGCCACGTTCTCGACCTGGCGCCGGGCCGCGTCCTCGATCGGCACGCCCTTGGTCCAAGCCTTGATCGGCTTGCCGTCGGTCTTCAGGTAGTCGTACTGGGCAGTCATGGTCCCCTCCTTCCGGGAACACTTACCGGACATAATAGTCACGTTCGATGAAACCGGCGCGATTTCAGGCAGCAGGCCTTGAAACCGGCGGCCGGAGCCGCAGGAACAAGGATCGTTGCGGCCGAGCTTCTCCATGAGCTCCTTGTCGCCGTGGACGATCCGGTCCCCGCGTTTGACCTGGGTCTCGGAGTTAAAACCCCCTCCGGCGCTTGTTCATCGGCTCCAGTTGAACCGCGTCTTTCATCCGTTTCATCGTCGCCTCCATTCGCTGCTCTGTACCGACCTCCCCGCCCGGCTCGTCCTGAGGGCGACGAGCCGGGTGCGGCTGCACACGCGGGCCGGTGCGAAGGGCACGCGCGCATTCATGTCGCAACCGCACAGCTCGTGGTTGCGTTTCATGCCAAAGAAAAACCCCGCCGAACTTTCCGCTCTCGCGGGCTCGGCGGGGTCCTGATGGACCTTATGCGGCGACGCGTCAGCGCGTCATCGCACCCTCCCAGCCCGCAACTGCGGGATTATCCAGCTTCACCGCGCGCAATATGCGAGCGCCGGCGACCGCGGCTTGCGCCGGCGCCATCCTCTGCTCTGCATGTTCCTGCACGAAGTTCATTTTCTGGTTCTCTCTCGAAGCTTCTTCCCGCAACCGTCGCGGGAGGGCGCTCATGTACGCCTGTCGTTGCGTCGCGTCAAGCGGCAATGCGGTTCATGGCGGAGGAATGGGCTTCAGAGGCCCTTGATGCGGCCGCGCCAGCGTTCGACGATCGCGCCGGCGCCGCTGTCGCCGTTGTCGAGATTGGCGCTCTTGTAGACATCGACCGCGACGCCTTGCGCCGCCAGCTGCTCGACCGCGCCGGCCATGATCACGTTGATGATGAAGGCGCCGGCGATGGTAGAGACCGGGCCCATCCTGAGATCGGTACCCGCGATCTCCAGGCTGGCATCGCCCTGCGCCACCGCATTATCGATCACCAGATCGGCGACGTCATGCAGGCTGCGGCCGCTGCTGTGGCGGGAGGCGACCTTGCCGGCATGGTCCATCGAGGTGATCGCCACCGTCCGGGTGCCGCGCGACTTGGCATGCAAGGCGGCCTCGACCGGAAAGGCATTGCGGCCGGAATTGGAGATGATGAAGAGGATGTCCTTCGGGCCCATGTGATAGGCGGCCAGCACGCTGGCTGCGTAGCCCTCGATCCGCTCCAGCTGGGTCGAGCGCTGGGCGCCCTCGTGCAGCATCAGCGGTGGGTCGAAGATCGCCTGCAGCGGCGCGATGCCACCGGCGCGGTAGAACACCTCGGCGGCGATCAGATGCGAGTGGCCGCTCCCCGTGGCGTAGACCAGGCCGTCGGCGCGCAGGGTCTCGGCGACCCAGGCCTGCGCGGTCTCGAGCGCGCCGCGCTGCTCCACCACCAGCCGGTCGAGCACGCCCACCACCTTGTCGCGATAGGTCTCAATCAGGCTCATCAGCCGTTGATCTCCGCGACATAGTCGTAGCGGTCGCCGCGATACCAGGAGATCGCGTCCTCGACCGCGACGCCGTGGCCGCCATAGCCGATGCGGCGGATCATCAGCACCGCGGTCGAGGGCTTCACCTTCAAATGATCGGCGATTTCCGGCCCGGCTTCGACCGCGCGCATGCTCTGCAGGATCCGCTTCGGCCTTCCGCCATGCCGGTCCATGCGGCCATAGAGCGACCCAGTGCCGTCATAATCCTCGCCGACCGAGGTCACCGGCACGATCGAGCGCTCATAGGCCAGGATCTCGTCGCCGGCGAGCCGCAGCCGCACCAGCACGAAGACCGGCGTGCCCAGGGGCAAGGCGGTGCGGAAGGCGGTGTCCGGTGGCACCGGCATGATGGTCTTCTCCAGGATCCTGGAGATCGGCTGGATGCCGCGGCTCACCATGTCGTCGGTGAAGCCGGTCAGCCTTGTCACCGGTTTCAGGATCCGCCGCGATACGAAATGCCCGGCCCCGCGCCGCGTCTCGATCAGGCCGCCCTCGGCCAGCTGTTCCAGACACAGCCGCAGCGTCGAACGCGAGACGCCGAGGTCGTCGGCCAGTTCTCTTTCAGGGGGAAGGGCCTCGCCGGCCGCGATCAGCTCGTCCTCGATCGCGGAGGTCAGCGCATTGGTCAGCCGCAGGCCCAGGGGCCCGCGCTGGCGATTGAGACGCTGCCGCAATTCAGTGACCAGACTCATGCGATTCTTCGAAACTCCCTGGTCGTCGAGCATAAGCCGGGGGTTAATTTGGCGCAACCCTGGTATGGTTCCGGTCTAACGCACATTTACCGCTATTTTAGCGGCTGGACGGGCCCCGGAAACTCCAATAACATACCCAAAACATACCAATTCCAAACACCGGAACGGCGAGGAGGCTGGGCCATGGTTTTGCGGACAGGATTGCTGGGCGGTCTCATCGCGGCCGTGGCCTATGCGTCTGCGGCTTTCGCGGAACCGGTCGAGATCCGCATCACCCATTCGATCACCGGCGGCTCGCAGAAAGAGGTGCTGGACGGAATCATCGCCGATTTCGAGCAGGCCAATCCCGAGATCAAGGTGAAGCAGGTCGTCTTCGACGACGACCAGTATTCCGACACCGGCCTGATCACCCAACTGAAGAGCGACTCCCCGCCCGACATCTATTTCCAATGGGCCGGCTTCCCGATGCAGCGCGACGCCAAGGAAGGCTTCGCCAAGGACATCACCGCCGAGATGAACGAGGGCGGCTGGAAGGACTCTTTCCTGCCCTCGGTCTGGTCGCCGTCGATGGGCATGCTCTATGAGGGCAAGGCCTATCTGGTGCCGATGACCCTCGATGTCACCAATGTCATCTGGTTCAACAAGAAGATCTTCGCCGAGGACGGTGTGAAGGCGCCCGCGACCTGGGACGAGTTCATGGCCGTCATCAAGGCGGTGGCCGACAAGGGCGAGACGCCGATCGTGGTCGGCAACCAGGAGCTCTGGCCGCTCGGCAACTGGGCCTCGCATATCGCCTCCCGCGTGGTCGAGCCGGCGCACTACACCGCCGCCTTCGAGTTGAAGGAGCCGTTCAGCCAGCCGGGCTTCGAAAAGGCGCTGAACCTGATCGACGACCTCAGGAAGGCCGGCGCCTTCAACAAGGACATCGCCGGCCTCGGCGCCGATCCCGCCATGAGCACCTTCTTCCAGGAAGCCGCGGCCATGCATCCGATCGGCTCATGGCTGGTTCCGTCGGCCAATGAGATGGCGGAGAAGGACTTCGACTACGGCGCCTTCAACACGCCGCTGATCGATCCCGCCAACCCGACCAAGGACAGCGTGATCGGGACCGCCACCGGCTTCGCGGTCCATGCAAAGAGCGCGCATCCCAAGGAAGCGATCGCCTTCCTGAAGTTCTTCACCAGCCTCGAGAACCAGGTGAAATGGGCCGAGGCCGGCAGCTTCTCCCCCGTCAAGGGCGCGATGGAGCAGGCCAAGCTCGACGACAAGACCAAGCAGATGGCCGACATGCTGGCCTCCGCCGGGAGCCTGGTGCCGCCGCCGGACACGACCTATCCGGTCGCCGTGGCGGAATCCTACTACCAGGCGGCCGCCTACGTGGCCGGCGGCGAGAAGTCGCCCAAGGAAGCGCTGGCCTGGCTCGACGACCATGTGAAGAGCATGAAGTAACCGTGGCAGGACTTGCCGCGCAAACGAACGGACTCGGTGGGGGAAGACCGGGGGAGGGCGCCGGGATCGCGAATATCCTCTTCGTGATCCCGGCGCTCACGCTTTATGCGATCTTCGTGCTGCTGCCGCTGGTCTCGTCGCTTTACTATTCGCTGACCGATTGGGACGGAATCGGCGCCCCGCGCTGGGTCGGGCTGGCGAACTTCGCCCGCGCCTTCCAGGACGACATCCACCTCGCCTCCTACCTGCATGTGACGCTCTACATCGTCGGCACCCTGGTCTTCGAGGTGAGCTTCGGCCTGGTCATGGCGGTGCTGCTGAACAGCGACCGGCCGGGCTTCGCCTTGCTGCGCGGGCTGTTCTTCTCGCCGGTGGTGCTGTCGATGTCGGCGGCGGGCGTGCTCTGGACCTTCGTCTTCGACTACCGCACCGGTCTCGTCAACGCGATGCTGAAGGGCATGGGCCTCGGCGACCTTACGCAGCCCTGGCTGTCGCAACCGGCGACCGCCCTGCTTTGCGTCATGCTGGTCTCGGGCTGGAAATTCGCCGGCTTCTACATGATCCTGTTCTTCGCCGCGCTCCGGCGGATCCCGCGCAGCCTCTATGAGGCCGCGACCCTGGAGGGCGCCGGGCCGATCCGCCAGTTCTTCAGCATCACCCTGCCGCTCCTGAAGCAGAACGTGCTGATCTGCGTGTTGCTGGCGGTGACGGGCGGTTTCGCCGGCTTCGACCTCTTCTTCACCATGACCAACGGCCAGCCCTACAATTCGACCGAGGTGCCGGTCACCTGGATCGTGAAGATGGGCTTCGACAGCGACCAGCTCGGCTACGGCATCGCGCTCACCGTGATCCTGACGGTCGTCGTGTCTGCGGTCTCCCTCCTCTATTTGCGTTTTGCCGAGCGGAGCCATGCGGTCGAGTATTGACGCGCCGCGCGCATGGCTGCAGTTCGGGATCGGCGCCGTGGTCGTCGCCGGGATGTGCTTTCCCGCGGTCTGGATGACCTATTCGGCGCTGAAGACGAATCGCGAAATCTTCCGCAAGCCCTATGCGCTGCCCGAGATCTGGCAATGGGAGAATCTCGCCAAGGCCTGGACCGACGGTGGGCTCGGCGGACTCTATCTCAACAGCATCATCGTCACCGTCGGCGCGGTAACGCTCTGCGCCTGCACCGCGACGCTGGCCGCCTATGCCTTCGCGCGACTGGAATTTCCCGGCCGCCGCGCGCTCTATCGCCTGTTCCTGATCGGCCTGCTGCTGCCGCCGCCCGCGGTCGCGATCGCGCTGTTCACCCAGCTCCGCGACATGGGGCTCTTGAACACGCTCTGGGCGCTGATCTTCGCCAATGCCGCCTGGGCGCTCTCGATCACGCTCTACCTGATGACCGGCTATTTCCGGACCGTGAAGCGCGAGATGGAAGAAGCGGCGCGCCTCGAAGGCGCCAATGCCTTCCAAGTGTTCTGGTCGGTGATCCTGCCGATGGTGAAGCCGGCGGTGATCACCACCGCCATCCTCAACACCATCAACATCTGGAACGAGTTGATGTTCGCGCTGCTGTTCATCAGCGACGATGCCAGCCGCACCCTGCCCGCCGGGATCGTGCGCTTCAGCGGGTTTCATTCCACCAACTATGCGCTGGTCTTCGCCGCCCTCACCATCACCACGGTTCCGATCATGATCTTCTACTTCGTCAGCCAGCGGCATGTGATCCGCGGCCTCACCGCCGCCCGGGCTGAATGACCATGATCAGCGGCGTCATCGAAGGCTTCTACGGCCGGCCCTGGAGCGAGGCCCAGCGCATCGAGATGATGGACTGGATCAAGGCCGCGGGCATGAATCTCTATGTCTATGCCCCGAAGGACGACGTGAAGCTGCGGGCCCGCTGGCGCGAGCCCTATACCGATGCCGAGATGGCGGCACTGGCCCGCCTGGTCGCAGCAGCAAAGCAACGCGGCCTCGCCATGATGGCGGCGCTCGCCCCCTGCCTCGACATCACCTACAGCGACCCCGCCGAGCTCGCGCATCTCATGCGGCGGCTCGACCAGTTCGTCAGCCTCGGGCTCACCCATTTCGCGATTCTCTATGACGACATCCCGAGCCGGCTGAAGCCCGAGGACGCGGCGCAATTCCCCTCGTTCGCGTCGGCGCAATGCCATATCGCCAATGCCGCCTGGGCCTATCTCTGCGCCAAGAACGGCACGCGGCTGTTCTTCTGCCCGACCGAATATTGCGGCCGCATGGCGGGCGGCGACCCGGAGCGGTCCGCCTATCTGCAGACCCTGGGCGCCGAGCTTTGCGACAACATCGACATCTGCTGGACCGGGCCGGAGATCATCTCGCCCGAGATCACCGCGGATTCGCTACAGAACCTCACCAAGGTGCTGCGCCGCAAGCCGGTGATCTGGGAGAACTTCCACGCCAACGACTACGACATCCGCCGCACCCATACCGGGCCGCTGGGCGGGCGCGAATCCGCGATCCGCGACGAGATCGCCGGCTTCATCACCAATCCCAACAACGAGCTCGAAGCCAATTTCGTGCCGGTGGCGACGACCGGCGCCTTCCTCAAGAACGCGGCCTATGACGAGAACACGGAGACCGATGCCGCGGCGCGCGCCTGGCAGGATCGGTTCCGCCTCGCCTACAGCCCGGATGGCGAAACGCTGAAGCTCGATGAAGTGGCGCTGCTGATCGACCTGCTCTATCAGCCGTTCCGGGCCGGGCCGCAATCCGCCGCGATCGTCGCGACCGCCCGCGCACTGCTGACCGAGGCCTGGCCCAACACCGAGGTCCGCGCCTGGCGCGAGGGACAAGCGCGGATCCGGGCCTATCATGAGCGGGTCGTCAGCCTGTTCGACCGCATGACCGAGTTGGAGAATCGCGATCTCTTCTACACTTTCCAGCCGCATCTCTGGGAAGTGCGGGACGAGCTGCACACCCTCACGCAATATCTCGACTGGCTGGCGAGCGGCCCTTCGGCGAACAGCGTCTTCCCGGAGGCGGGCCGCCTGCCCAACACCTATCGCCAGGGCCTCGCCGCTGAGCTGCAGGCCTTGCTGCCCCGCGACCGCGACGGCAATCTCAATCATGCCATCTGATCGGAACGCGTATCGCCTGCGCCCGGCCCGGCGCGCCGACCTGCCCGGCCTCTACGCGGTCTGCTTGAAGACCGGGGATTCCGGCAAGGACGGCACCAAGCTCCACGACGACCCGAGCCTGCTCGGCAAGTATTACGTCGGGCCCTATGTGGTGCTGGAGCCCGATCTCGCCTTCACCCTCGAAGGTCCGGCGGGGCCGGTCGGCTATCTGCTGGGGACACTCGACACGCCGGGCTTCAACCGGCGCTGTGAAGACGAGTGGCTGAAGCCTTTGCGCAGCAGCGTGCACAACCCGGGCAACGATCTCACCACCTGGCGCGACAGCGACTGGGTGCGGCGGCTGATCCATGTGCCGGATTTCGTCTTTCCGCCGGTGCTGCAGGCCTTTCCGGCCCATGCCCATATCGATCTGCTGCCGGAAGCGCGCGGCCATGGCTTCGGCCGGCGGATGATGCGCTTCCTGATGGCGCGGATGGCGGCGCGCGGCGCCAAGGGGCTGCACCTTTCCGTGGCGCCCAGCAATGCCGGCGGCCAGGCCTTCTATGAAAAGCTCGGCTTTCACCACGTCGCCGCGCCCGAGCTGCCGCGGCACACCTATTTCATGGCGCGGAGCTTGGCCGATATCGAGCCCAATGATTCGCTCGCCGGCATGGTGCTGCATGGCTGAGATCGTGTTCGACAAGGTAACCAAGGACTTCGGCAATGGCCCGGTGGTGCGGGACGTGTCGCTCGCCATCGCGGAGGGCGAGTTCTGCGTCTTCGTCGGCCCCTCCGGCTGCGGCAAGTCCACCTTGCTCCGCATGGTCGCTGGGCTCGAGAGCATCACCGAGGGCGAGATCCGGATCGGCGGCCGGCGCGCCAACGACGTGCCCCCGGCCAAGCGCGGTGCGGCGCTGGTGTTCCAGACCTATGCACTTTTCCCGCATATGACCGTCCGGGAAAACCTCGGCTTCGGCCTCAAGGTCCGCGGCGCGGCCAACGCCGAGCGCGACGCCAAGGTGGTCGCGGTCGCCAGGGATCTGGAGCTCGACGCGCTGCTGGATCGCCACCCGCGCGAACTCTCCGGCGGCCAGCGCCAGCGGGTCGCGATCGGCCGCGCCATGCTGCGCGATCCCCAGGTCTTCCTGTTCGACGAGCCGCTCTCCAACCTCGACGCGGCGCTTCGGGTCCACACCCGGCTGCAGATCGCCAGGCTGCACCAGGAGACCGGCCGCAGCATGATCTACGTGACCCATGACCAGGTCGAGGCGATGACGCTGGCCGACAAGATCGTGCTCTTGAACGCCGGCGAGCGAATCGCGCGCGAAGGCAGCCTCGCCCAGGTCGGCACGCCGATGCAGCTCTACCACCACCCGAAGACGCTGTTCGTCGCCGGTTTCGTCGGGGCGCCGCGGATGAATTTCATTCCCGCGCGCGTGGTCGAGGTTTTCTTCGACCGCCTGGTGGCGGCGACGGGATCCGGCTTGCGCGTCGCCGCGTCGGTCTGCGCCGACGGGATCAAGGCCGGCGATGCCGTGACCCTCGGCATCCGGCCGGAGCATGTGGGCTTCGGGGACATGCTCTCCGCCCATGTGCTCAATGTCGAACGCTTCGGCGATTCGGCCTTGCTCTATCTGGAAAGCGCCGAGACCAAAGAGCCGATCGTCATGCGCACCGATGGCGCCACGCGCCTGAGGCGCGGCGGCACGGTCTCGCTCGCCTGGCCCGAGCAGCATGTGCATGTGTTCGATTCAGTAGAACGCGCGCTGACGCGCTCGGTCGACCCGCTCGCAGAATAGCCTCAGCCGCCCTGCATCTTCGGGAGCAGGATGACTTCGCTGTCGGGATTCAGGGGGGTGAGCCAGCCGTCGCGGAAGATGATGCCGTCAACCGAGACCGAGACGCCGCGCTTCAATTGGGGCTGCAGGCCCGGATAGGTCTCGCCTAGCCGGGCCAGCAGGTCCTTCACGTTCACGGCCTCGATCTCGAGGTTGGATTCGCCGCCCGTATGGAATTTCAGCGAACTCCAGACGATGACCTTGGCCATTCAGTCCTTCATGCGGAGCGAGTTACTCCGCCGCCTTCTTCATGCCCGCCTGCTTCTCCAAAGCCGCGAGCAGCTTCGGCGGCGAGATCGGGGTTTCGCACATCCGCACCCCGACCGCGGCCGAGACCGAGTTGGCGACGGCGGCGAGCGGCGGGACGATCGAGGTCTCGCCGACGCCGCGAACACCATACGGGTGGCCCGGGTTCGGGATTTCGAGGATGACGGTGTCGATCATCGGCAGGTCCGAACAGACCGGGATGCGGTAGTCGAGGAAACCCGCATTCTGCAGCCGCCCGTCCTTGCCGTAGATATATTCCTCGTTCAGGGCCCAGCCGATGCCCTGCACGGCACCGCCCTGGAACTGGCCTTCGACGTAGGAGGGATGCACCGCCTTGCCCGCGTCCTGCAGCACGGTGTAGCGCAGGATCTTGGTGAAGCCGGTCTCCGGATCGACTTCGCTGTCGCAGATATGCGTGGCGAAGCTGACGCCCGCACCATCGGCGCTGTACTCGTGATGGCCGGCGATCGGGCCACCCGTGGAGGGCGCCTGGGCCGCGATCTCCCTGAGGGACATCGGCGGATGGTTGCCGGCATTGGCGCCGGCGGGCTTGGCATGCCCGTTCTCCCAGGTGACGGCGTCCTCCGGGATGCCCCAGATCTGCGCCGCGCGGGCGCAGAGCTTCTTGATCGCATCGCGCGCGGCCAGGATGCAGGCCATGCCGGTGGCGAAGGTGGTGCGGCTGCCGTCGGTCACGTCGTTGTAACCGAGCGTGCTGGTGTCGGCGACCACCGCGCGCACCTTGTCATAGGGGATGCCCAGCTCTTCCGCGGTCATCAGGCACATCGACGCACGCGAGCCGCCGATATCCGGCGAACCCACGGTGACGCCCACGGTCCCGTCGACTCCGATGTTCATGGTGACGCAGGACTGGCCGCCGAAGTTGAACCAGAAGCCGCAGGCCATGCCGCGTCCCTGGTTCTTGCCCAGGGGCGCCTTGAAATGCGGATGCTCGCGTGCCTTCTGCAGGGTCGCCAGCAGTCCGATCGGGCCGTAGGTCGGGCCGTAGGACGACTTGGTGCCTTCGCGCGCCGCATTCTTGATGCGGAAGTCGATCGGCTCCATCTTCAGCTTGTGCGCCAGCTCCTCGATCACGCTTTCGATCGCGAAGTTGGCCATCGGTGCACCGGGGGCCCGGTAGGCCGCCTGTTTCGGCCGGTTGCAGACCACGTCGAAGCCGACCGCGCGGACATTCTCGAGGTCGTATTGCGCGAAAGCGGTCATCGCGCCGAACTCGACCGGCGAGCCGGCGAAGGCGCCGCCCTGGTAGCGCAAGGTGGCATCGCCGGCGACGATGCGGCCGTCCTTGGTGACACCGATCTTCACGTCGATCGAGGAGGACGAGGTCGGGCCGGTCGCCTTGAACACCTCGTCGCGGCTCATCACGACCTTGACCGGCCGGTTCGCTTTGCGTGACAACGCCAACGCGATCGGCTCGATGAAGACCGTGGTCTTGCCGCCGAAGCCGCCGCCGATCTCGGAGGCCGTGACGCGGAGCTTGGAGAAGTCCATGCCGAGCAGGCGGGCGCAGGTGTCGCGCACCATGAAATGGCCCTGGGTGCAGACCCAGAGCTCGCCCTGGCCGTCGGGACCGACGTTGGCCAGGCAGGCATGCGGCTCGATATAGCCCTGGTGCGTCGCCTCGGTCTTGAAGCTCTGCTCGACGATGATGTCGGCCTTCTTGAAGCCGGCCTCGACATCGCCATGGCCGAACTCGTAGCGGCGGACGATGTTGGAGGGCTTCTTCGGCTTCGGATCCATGCCGTCAGTGATCATCTTCGGGTAGAGCAGCGGCGCGTTCGGCTTCATCGCCTCATCGACGTCGGTGACGTGCGGCAGCACCTCGTAGTCGATCTTGATGAGCTTCATCGCCTTGCGGGCGATCGAGGCGCTGGTCGCGGCAACCGCGGCCACGGCATGGCCTTCGTAGAGGGCCTTCTCGCGGGCCATGACGTTGACCAGCACGTCATAGAGCAACGCGTCGCCGTCGGTCTTGTCCGGCAGGTCGGCGCTGGTGACGACCGCTTTCACGCCGGCGACCTTCAGCGCCTTGGAGGCGTCGATGTTCTTGATCTTGGCATGCGCATAGGGCGAGCGCAGGATCAGGCCGACGAGCTGGCCGGGTGCCACCGCATCGGCGCCGAAACGGGCGCGGCCGGTGACCTTGTCGACGCCGTCGGGGCGGTTCGGCCGCGTGCCGACGACTTTGTATTTGCGGGTCTGGGATTCAGCGTGGTCGAGCGGCATGTTCAGGCCCTCCGCATTTCAGCGGCCGTATCCATGACGGCGCGCACGATCTTGTCATAGCCGGTGCAGCGACAGAGGTTGCCGGCGAGTGCGAAACGCACCTCGGTCTCGGTCGGCTTCGGGTTGTGGTCGAGCAGCGACTTGGCGGCGACCAGGAAGCCCGGCGTGCAGATGCCGCATTGGAGTGCCGCATGCTCGATGAACTTCTTCTGCAACGGATGCAGCTTCTCGCCGTTGGCCATGCCCTCGATGGTGCCGATCTTGGCGCCATCGACCTCGGCGCCGAGCACCAGGCAGGAGCAGGTCAGGCGCCCGTCGATGGTGACGCTGCAGGCGCCGCAATCGCCGGTGCCACAGCCTTCCTTGGCGCCGGTGAGGCCGAGGCGGTTCCGGAGCACGTCGAGCAAGGTCTCATCGGCCTCGCAGACGTATTCGACCGGATCGCCGTTGATCGTGGTTGAGACTTTGACGGCAGACATTCTTACTTCCCTCCCGCGCGTTGCTGCGCGATCTTGGCCGCGCGCTTCGCCAGCACGCCGGCCACCTTGATGCGATAGTCCTTGGTGCCGCGCTTGTCGTCGATCGGTTTGCAGGCCGCCGAGCAAGCGGCCGCGAGTGCGTCCATTGCTTTCGCGTCCAATTTGGTCCCGATGATCGCCTTGGCGGCGGCCGGAACCAGCAGCACGGTCGGCGCCACCGCGCCGAGCGAGACGCGGGCATCCTTGACCACGCCCTTGGCATCGAGCGTCAGGCTGACGCCGACGCCGACCACGGCGATGTCCATCTCGGTGCGCGGGATGAAGCGGAGATAGGCGTCACCCGACTTCGCAGGACGCTTGGGCAGCAGGATCGCTTCGATGATCTCGCCCTTCTTCAGCGAGGTCTTGCCGGGCCCGACCGGGACCTGCTCGACCGGGATCGTGCGCTTGCCCTTGGGGCCGGCGATCACGACTTTCGCACCCGCCGCGACCAGGGCCGGAACGCTGTCGGCGGCCGGCGAGGCGTTGCAGAGGTTGCCGGTCATGGTGGCGCGTCCCTGGACCTGCTTGGAGCCGATCAGGTTCGCGGCCTCGACCACGCCGGGCCAAGCCTTCTTCAAGGCGGCGTTCTCGCCCAATTCGGCGCCGGTCACCGCCGCGCCGATCTTGAAGCCGGTC
This sequence comes from Dongia sp., assembly GCF_041905885.1. Lineage (NCBI taxonomy): Bacteria > Pseudomonadati > Pseudomonadota > Alphaproteobacteria > Rhodospirillales > Dongiaceae > Dongia > Dongia sp. The sequence continues at coordinate 76,958 of NZ_JAYRKD010000008.1, forward strand.
GCCGTCTTGGCGATGGTCCGGGTGCTGGCGATGCGCTTGATATCGACGATCAGGTCCGGCTCGATGAAACCGGTGCGAAGGCGGACCAAGAGGTCGGTGCCGCCGGCCAGCACGTAGGCTAAGCCCTTTTCTTTGGCAAGCAGCTGCGACGCGGCCTGCAGTGTTGTCGGACGCTCGTATCTCATTTTTTCATTCCCACTCCCTTGGAACGGTCCCGATCTAAACCTTCCCGCAGCCGAAGCACAAGGCCCCAACCTATTGTGGCACCATGAAAGAGCGTCCCATTCTCAGTGGTTCGGCCGCAGCCTGTGGACAAGTCGCGGCAACCGAGGCTTGCTTAGCCGGTTGATTTCCAGTTTCGACACGCAAAATCCAGCCCATGGCCCAGAAAAAGCTCACGAAATACCGCCAGATGCGGGACTTCGAGCAGACCGCGGAACCCAGTGGTGCGGAGGCCCTGGTCGCGAAATCCAACCGGCTGCGCTACGTCATCCAGAAGCATGCGGCGACCCGGCTCCATTATGACTTCCGCCTGGAATTGGACGGGGTGTTCAAATCCTGGGCGGTGACCCGCGGCCCCTCGAACGACCCGGCGGATAAGCGCCTCGCGGTCGAGACCGAGGACCATCCGCTGGAATACGGCGATTTCGAGGGGATCATCCCGAAGGGCCAGTATGGCGGCGGCACGGTCCAGCTCTGGGACCGCGGCTATTGGGAGCCGGAAGGCGAGAAGTCGCCCGAGGCGATGCTGAAGAAAGGCGACTTCAAGTTCACCCTGGATGGCGAGCGGCTGAAGGGCTCCTGGGTCCTGGTGCGGATGAAGTTCGATCGGAACGGCGGCAAGCGCACCAACTGGCTGCTGATCAAGCACCGCGACAAGTATGCCAAGGATGGTGGCGCGGAGGAGCTGATATCCCAGGACAAGTCGATCGCCTCCGGCCGCAACCTGGCGCAGATCGCCGCCGGCAAGGGCAAGGCCCCGAAGCCCTTCATGCTGAAGAAGACCAAGGCGCTGGAAATCACCGCCGACGCGGTCTGGGACAGCTCGCACCAGAAAGAAGAGAAGGCGCTGCGCAAGAAAATCGCGAAAGCCGCACCCAGGGCGCGGAAGTCTTCGAGCATGCCGGATTTCGTCGAGCCGCAGCTGGCGCAGGTCATCGACCACCCGCCGGGCGGCGAAGGCTGGATCCATGAGCTGAAATTCGACGGCTACCGCATGCAGCTTCGCGTCGAGGACGGCGAGGCACGGCTGCGGACCCGCAAGGGCCTCGACTGGACCGAGAAGTTCCCGGAGATCGCCGCGGCCGCCGGTCAGGGCCTGAGCGACGGCATCTATGACGGCGAGGTCTGCGCAATCGAGGAAAGCGGCGCCACCAACTTCTCCGCCCTGCAGGCGGCCTTGTCCGATGGAAAGACCGACCGGCTGATCTTCTTCGCCTTCGATGCCCTGTTCCTCGCCGGCGAGGACCTGCGCCTTGAAGAGCAGATCGAGCGCAAGGCGCGGCTGCAGAAGGAGCTGGAGGGGCTGAAGGGAAGCGCGGCATCCGTGATCAAATACGTCGATCATGTCGAGGGAAACGGCAAGGCGGTCTGGGACCAGGTCGTGCAGCTGGGCCTCGAAGGCATCATCTCGAAACGGGCCAACGCGCCCTATCGCGGCGGCCGCGGCCATGGCTGGGAGAAATCCAAGGCGCGGCCGGGGCATGAGGTGGTGATCGGCGCCTGGTGGGGCGACCAGACCCATCTCCGCTCCCTGCTGGTCGGCGTGCGCAAGGGCGGGAAGCTGGTCTATGTCGGCAAGGTCGGGACCGGCTACAGCGCCGCCAAGGTGAAGCGCGTCCTCCCGAAACTGCGGCCGCTGAAGACCGACCAGAGCCCCTTCACCGGACCCAATGCGCCGCGCTACGCCAGCGGCATCAACTGGGTGGAGCCGGAGCTGGTGGCCGAGATCGAGTTCGCCAACTGGACAGCCGACGGCATGGTCCGCCAGGCCGCCTTCAAGGACCTCCGGACCGACAAGCCCGCCGCCGAGGTGAAGGCCGAAAAACCCGCCGATCCTGAGGAGGTGGATGTCGAAATGCCAGAGCCCCGTTCGACGTCCAAGAGAAGCGCAGGCAAATCCACGGGTAAGCCGGAAGTGTTGGGCGTCAATATCAGCAATCCGAACAAGGAGATGTGGCCCGGGGTCACCAAGCTGGACCTGGCACATTATTATGAGGAGGTGGGCGCCTGGCTGCTGCCGCATATCAAGGGCATCCCCTGCTCCATCGTCCGGGCGCCGGACGGCTTCAAGAAGGAGCAGTTCTTCCAGCGCCATTCCATGATGGGCCAGTCGAAGATGCTGGACGAGGTGAAGGTCTCCGGCGACCGCAAGCCCTATGTGGTGATCAACCGGGTCGAGGGCCTGGTCGCCGCCGCGCAGATCGGCGGGCTGGAGCTCCATCCCTGGAACTGCCTGCCCGACCAGCCGGACCGGCCGGGGCGGCTGGTTTTCGACCTCGATCCGGGGCCGGACGTCGATTTCGGCGACGTCATCGCCGCCACCAAGGTGTTCAAGGACTGGCTGGAGGCCCTGGGGCTGGTGCCCTTCTGTAAGACCACCGGCGGCAAGGGCCTGCATGTCGTGGTGCCGCTGGCACCGGGCAAGACCAAGGTCAGCTGGCCGGAGGCAAAGGAATTCTGCCGCGAGCTCTGCGAGCGGATCGCCGACGACGCCCCGGACAAATACGTGGTCAACATGGCGAAGGCGAAGCGGAAAGGCCGGATCTTCCTGGACTATCTGCGCAACGACCGGATGTCGACCGCGGTCGCGCCCTTGTCGACACGGGCGCGCGAAGGTGCGACCGTCGCCATGCCGCTCAATTGGCCGCAGGTGAAGACTGGGCTCGACCCGAAGAGATACACGATCGACACGGCCTGGGCCGCCTTGAAGAAATCGAAAGCCTGGAGCGATTACGCCAAGTCGGCGAAGCCGCTGCAGGTGGCACTTGAACGCATGGCAAAGAGTCGAGGGAGATAGACCATGGCGCTGCGACCGACCTGGCGGGGGCATCTGCGGCTCGCTTTGGTGAGCTGCCCGGTGCGATTGACGCCGGCCACCACCGGCAGCTCAAACATCCGTTTCCACAAGCTGAACAAGAAGACCGGCAACCGGCTGCGGCAGCAGATGATCGACGCCGAGACCGGCAAGGTGGTCGAGCGCGACGAGACCATCATGGGCTACGAGTTCGAGAAGGGGAAATACGTCAAGGTCGAGCCCGAAGAGATCGAGGCGCTGAAGATCGAAAGCTCCGAGATCATCACCATCGAGCGGGTGGTGCCGGCGGCCGACGTCGATCCCTTGTTCTTGGAGAATCCCTATATCGTCGAGCCGGACGACAAGAGCGGGCTCGACATCTTCGCCACCATCCGCGAGGCGCTGAAATCGAAAGAGGTGGTCGGGATCGGCCGGCTGGTCCTGGCGCGGCGCGAGCATCCGGTGATGGTGCAGCCGCGCGGCAAGGGATTCATGTTGGTGACCCTGCACGACCCGGACGAGGTGCGCCTGCCGGAAGAGATCTTCGACGATATCAAGGACGTCAAGGTCGACAAGCAGAACCTCGCCCTGGCCGAGACCCTGGTCGAACGGATGGAGGGAGAGTTCGACCTGAAGATGTTCGAGGACCGCTACCAGGCGGCGCTCCGCGACATGGTCGAAGCCAAGATGAAGGGCAAAAAGATCTCGGCGCCGACCGAGGTCGAGCGGCCCTCCAACGTGGTCAACCTGTTCGAGGCGCTCAAAGCCAGCGTCGCCGCCGAGAAGGGCGGCGGCAAGGCGGCGGCCAAGAAAGCGGCGCCCAAGGCCGCGGCGAAGAAGACGGCGCAGCGCAAACGGGCTTGAGCTCTTTGTAGCCGCTTACTCTACCGTCATCCCGGGGGCTTGGTCCCGGGATGACAAACGAGTACTAACCGAAGCTCATCCCAAGTTCTTCTTGAAAAATTCCAAGGTCCTTCCCCAGGCGAGGTCGGCGGCTTCCTTGTTATAGCGGGCTTCATTGGTGTCGTTGTTGAAGGCGTGGTTGGCGCCTTCGTACATATGCAGCTCGTAGCTCTTGCCGTTGGCCTTCAGCGCCGCTTCATAGCCCTGGATGCCCTTGTTCACGTTCTCGTCGATCCCGGCATAATGCAGCAGCAGCGGCGCCTTGATCGCCGTGACCTTGTCATCGCTCGGCTGGCGGCCGTAATAGGCGACGGCGGCGTTGAGCGTCGGATCGGCGACCGCGAGATTGTTGGTGGCGGCGCCACCCCAGCAGAAACCGACCGCGCCGACCTTGCCGTTGGAATCCGGGCGCGCCCGCACCGCCGCGACCACCGCGGTCAACTGCGTGGCGACATCCTCGGGCTTCAACTGGCCGATCATCTCGCGCGCTTTCTCTTCATCCGCCGGAGTGCCGCCCAGCGGGGTCAGCATATCGACACCGACCGCGAGATAGCCTTCGGTGGCGAGGCGGCGGGTCACGTCCTTGATATGCGGGTTGAGGCCGCGGTTCTCGTGGATCACCACCACGGTCGGAAACTTGTCACCATTCGCGGGCTTCGCCACATAGGTGGCGATGCCGGCCGTGGTGACGGTCTCGGTCTTGATACGGCTGTCGCCCTCCGGGACCGTCTCCGCCAGCGCGTAATTGTTCTGCAGCAGCGGCAGGATCGCGGTTGCCGCCGTGCTGCCGCCGGCCAGCACCGCCAGCCGGTCGAGAAAGCTGCGGCGGGTGATGTGACCGTGGGTATAGCGGTCATAGAGGTCGATGATGGTCTGGTTCATCCTCGGCACTCCCTCATGGATTTGTGAAGACAGGTATCTTGCCAAGGCGGACGGGAAGCCACGGAACACATTGGCGTGATGGAGAAATTCGACATTTCCGTGAAATCGATCGACGGATTGGTTCGGTAACGGCATCGGCTTTCAGAAACATGCGGTTAGGACCGGACGTTTCCAAACGTCGTCGCTGCGATCCACTCGATCGGACCGCGAAACCAAATGGCGGCAGGAAGCGAACTGTCTCCCGTCACCAAACGGATCGGAGAATTCCATGCTCAGCCGGCGATGGCTTCTGACGGGCGGCGTGTTCGGCGCCGCGGCTCTGGCGGCGCACCGCTTCCTGCAGCCCGGCGTACCGCAGGCCGAGGAGGTCTTCGCGGTGATGCACAGCGATGCGGAATGGCGAGCGCAGTTGACGGCAGATCAATACGCGGTCCTGCGCCAGGAAGGCACCGAGCGGCCCTTCACCAGCCCGCTGCTCGACGAGCACCGCCAGGGCGTGTTCGGTTGTGCCGGCTGCGGCCTCGCCCTGTTCGCCTCGGAGACCAAGTTCGACAGCGGCACCGGCTGGCCGAGCTTCTGGAAGCCGCTCGACAAGGCGGTCAGTGAGATCAGCGATACCAGCTTCATGATGGTGCGGACGGCCGTGCGTTGCGCGCAATGCGGCGGCCATCTCGGCCATGTCTTCGACGACGGGCCGCCGCCCACCGGCTTGCGCTACTGCATGAACGGTGTCGCAATGACCTTCACGCCAACTGCCGCCTAGGAGGACCCGCAAATGCCCCATTCGAAGAAGCTGCTGCCGCGGAGCGGCGCCGTGTTGCTGCTGGCGGGCGTGATCGCCGCCGCGGCCTTCGGCCTCAAAGGGACGCCCTCGATCGCCGAGGATGCGAAAGTGATCCCCGCCCCGGTCACCGACCTGGACCGCAGCGCGTCGCCGGCCGAGAGCGAGACCGCGGTCTTCGCCGGCGGCTGCTTCTGGGGCGTGCAGGGCGTGTTCCAGCATGTCGAAGGCGTGACCAAGGCGGTCTCGGGCTATGCCGGCGGTGCCGCGGAGACCGCGCAATACGAGATGGTCGGCTCCGGCGAGACCGGCCATGCGGAATCGGTGCAGGTGACTTATGACCCGCACCAGATCAGCTATGGGCAGCTGCTGCAGATCTATTTCTCGGTGGCGCATGACCCGACCGAGCTCAACTACCAGGGCCCGGATATGGGGCCGCAATACCGCTCGACCATCTTCCCGACCAGCCGCGACCAGGCGAAGGTCGCGGCCGCCTATATCAAGCAGCTCAACGACGCCAAGGTCTTCGGCAACGACATCGTCACCACGATCGAGGAAGGCAAGGCGTTCTATCCGGCCGAGGACTACCACCAGGACTACCTGACCCTGCACCCGAACCAGCCCTATATCGTGATCAACGACCTGCCGAAGGTCCGCGACCTCGAACGGCTCTATCCGGATCACTGGCGCGCTGAGCCGGTGCTGGTGATGGCGGGAGCGAACTGAGGGACCAGCTCCCGCTTCTTGTACCGCTACCGTCCACTGACCATATCTTGGGGCGAGACGCCTGACGCCGACTAAGTGCTAGACTGGCGGCCGGCGCTTCCGTTCGACCAGCTGGATGGCCCCATGGCACCCGTGAGTGAACACAAGATCCCGGCCGCGGCGCAGCCCCAGCAAGCCGACTACGGCTTCGACCTCGACCGCACGCTCGACGCCGTGGTCGGCCTGCATTCGCTGGTGCCGGCCAACGCCTTCACGGCGGAGCCGCTCGGCACCGAGCGCGCCGGCAACGGCGTGGTGATCGAGAACGGCCTGGTGCTGACCATCGGCTACTTGGTCATGGAGGCCGAGACGGTCTGGATCCACCGCAACGGCGGCAGCGCGGTCGAGGGCCATGTGCTCGGCGTCGATTTCGAGACCGGCTTCGGCCTGGTGCAGCCGCTCGGCCGGCTCGACCTGCCGGCGCTCCAGCTCGGCAGCTCGGGCACGACCGAGCTCGGCAGCCGCGTCGTCATCGGCGGGGCCGGCGGCCGCGCCCATTCGCTGGCTGGCAACGTGATCGCGCGCGAGCCCTTCGCCGGCTATTGGGAATACGCGCTGGACGAGGCCTTCTTCATCGCGCCGGCGCATCCGAACTGGGGCGGCACCGCGCTCATATCCGAGCAGGGCGACCTGATCGGCATCGGCTCGCTGCAGGTCGAAAGCAGCTCCGCGACCAGCAAGGCCCGGCATCTCAACATGATGGTGCCGATCGACCTGCTGAAGCCGGCGCTGCCGGACCTGACCGCCTATGGCCGCGTCAACAAGCCGGCCCGGCCCTGGCTCGGGCTCTACGCGACCGAGATCGACGGCAACGTGGTCGTGGCCGGCCTGGCCTCGAAGGCGCCGGCCGCCAAGGCCGAGCTGAAGGTCGGCGACGTCATCCTCGCGGTCGGCGGCGATGCGGTGACCACGCTGTTCGAGCTCTACCACAAGCTCTGGGCGCTCGGCACCGCCGGGGTGGACGTGCCGCTGACCCTGAAGAGCCGCGGCGTCACCTTCGACGTGACGCTGAAATCGGTCGATCGCGCGAAGATGATGCGGGCGCCGAAGCTGCACTAGGACGGCGCGCTGTAACCTTTCCCCGTCCCCCGGCGTACTACCTTTCGGTCATTGCGCCCCAGTCGGGTGCGCGCCATATGATCATCAAACCCCAATCTTCGGAGCCATCCATGCCCGAATACCGGAAGACGGCGGAAGCCGTTGCGAAACTGACCCCGGAGCAGTACCGGGTGACCCAGCAGAGCGGGACCGAATATCCCGGGACCGGCCCCCTGCTCCACAATAAAGAACCCGGAATCTATGTGGATATCGTCTCGGGCGAACCGCTGTTCGCCTCGGCGGACAAGTTCGACTCCCATTGCGGCTGGCCGAGCTTCACCAAGCCGATCGAGCCCGCCAATGTCGAGGAGCTCAACGACACCACCCATGGCATGGTGCGGACCGAGGTCCGCTCCAAGCATGGCGACAGCCATCTCGGCCATGTCTTCAACGACGGGCCGCGGGATCGCGGCGGCTTGCGCTACTGCATCAATTCGGCTTCGCTGCGCTTCGTCCATCGCGACCGGATGGAGGCGGAGGGCTACGGGGCCTATCTCAACCAGGTGGAGGAAGTGCGATGACCAACCTTGGGACCGACCTTGGAAAGACTGAACGCGCGGTGCTGGCCGGCGGCTGCTTCTGGGGCATGCAGGATCTCATCCGTCGCCAGGAAGGCATCATCGGCACGCGGGTGGGCTATACCGGCGGTGACGTGGCCAATGCCACCTACCGCAACCACGGGACCCACGCGGAGGGCATCGAGATCATCTTCGACCCGGCGAAGACCAGCTTCCGGCGGCTGCTGGAATTCTTCTTCCAGATCCACGATCCGACGACCTTGAACCGCCAGGGCAACGACCGGGGCACCGGCTATCGCTCCGCGATCTACTACACCAGCCCCGAGCAGAAGCAGGTCGCCGAGAACACCATCGCCGACGTCAATGCCTCAGGGCTCTGGCCCGGCAAGGTGGTGACCGAGGTCGCCCCGGTGGGACCGTTCTGGGAGGCCGAGCCAGAGCACCAGGATTACCTGGAGCGCTATCCCAGCGGCTATACCTGCCACTTCATCCGCCCCGACTGGAAGCTGCCGGAGCGGAAGAAGACCCAGGCTGCGCAGTAGGCGGCCGCCAAAAGTGGTTCCACGGCTTCCGCGCCCTCCTCTATAGTGGCGCAAGCCGTGGAGCCTGTTCGCAGCGATGAATCCAAGACCCGACCCGAATCCGCGCGTGCTTTTCGTCGAGGACGACAAGGCCATCATGAGCGTGATGGTCCGCTATCTCGGCGCATCCGGCTATGCGGTCGAGCCGGTCGAAAGCGTCGCGGCGGCCCTGCGGTTCTTCTCCGAATCGCGGCCCGACATCATCGTTACCGACATCTTCTTCGCCGGCGGCGGTGACGGCTTTGCCCTGATCGAGCAGGTGCGCGCCCGGGATTCCGACCTGCCGATCATCGCCATCTCCGGCGGGCGGGCCGGCTTCGACGTGCTGGCCCAGGCGGCGAAGCTCGGCGCCAACGCGACGATCGAGAAGCCGTTCAGTGCCGCCTACCTGGTCGACACCATCGACCGCTGCCTGGAAGCAGCACCCTTGCGCGCTACTGATTGAGCGGCACCACCGAGATCGAGTTGAAGGGCGAGCCTTCGACGATCTTGGTCGAGGTGACCAGATAGACCAGGACGTTCTTGGTCTTGTCGTGGAAGCGCGTCACCTGCAGCGACTTGAAGACCGCCGAGGTGCGCTCGGAGAACACCACCTCGCCGTCCTCGCTCTCGTCGATCTTGCCGGTGATCTTGAGCGGCCCGACCGCGCGGCAGGCGATCGAGAAGCGGCTCGGGTCCTCGGCCAGCCCCACCGCGCCGCTGATGCCGCCGGTCTCGGCGCGGCTGATGTAGCAGGCGGCATTCTCCACCTTGGGATCGTCGTAGCGGTCCACCACCACCTTGTCGTTCGGGCCGACCCAGCGGAAGGTGGTCGAGGTCGCGCCGATCCGTTCCTGCGCAGCGGCTGCGCCGGCACCCATCAGCAGGGCGAGGATGGCGAAGAGGAACGACAGGCGGCGTAAGGTCACGCGGGAACTCCTTGGCGAAATGGCGTCGGGCGGTCGCCGACATAGATAGGTGCCGCCGGCGTCCTGACCAGAGGCCGAGATCATCGCCGCGGTTTCCGCGTCCGGGAAACAGGCCCGCGCTTCACCGCCGGCGGCGCGGCGATCTCGCGCAACAGCCAGTCCCGGAACTGCGCCTCGATCGAGCCCTTGGCGAGGCCGCGGCGGCTCACCAGGAAATAGGCGAACTGCTTCGGCCCGCGCAGCGCCAGGTCGAACGGCTTGATCAGCCGCCCGGCCGCGAGGTCGTCGCCGATCAGGGTCGAATCGCCGAGCGCAATGCCCTGGCCCTCGATCGCCGCCTGGATCGCCAGCGCGGAATGGACGAAGCGCACGGTGCGGCCGCGCCGCACGCCTTTCAGGTTCGCGGCATCGAGCCAGGTCTCCCAGTTCGGCCAGTTGGCGCCCTGGGAATGCCAGTCCACCTCCAGCAAGGTGTGGCGCAACAGATCGCGCGGGTCCGGTTTGCGCCGCGGGCCCTGCAGCAAGGCCGGGCTGCAGACCGGCATGATATATTCGTCGCCGAGCCGGTCGACCTGATAGTCCGGAAAGGTGCCGACGCCGAACTGGATCGCGACATGATGCTCGCGGCCGAGCAACTCGACGATGCGGTTCTGGACGTCGATGAAGACGTCGATCTCCGGCACCTGGGCGAGGAAGCGGTCCAGCCGCGGCACCAGCCACTTCGAGGCGAAGGAGGGTGCCACGCTGACCCGGAGGCTGGGCTTGGTGGGTTTCAGCTGCGCCATCGCCTCGGCGATGTCCTCGAAGGCGCCGTCGACCGCCTTCTTCAGGATCTCGCCCGAGGCGGTGAGCCGGACCGCGCGGGCGGTGCGCTGGAACAGCTTCACGCCGAGCTGCTCCTCGAGTTCGCGGATCTGATGGCTGACCGCGGCCTGCGTCACCCCGAGCTCGTCGGCCGCCGCCGTGAAGCTCTGCCAGCGCGCCGCCGCCGCGAATGAAGGCAGCGCGCCAAATCCCCGTATCGGCCGACTCATGCTCTCACCGTTTTGCCGCGCGGACGAAACCTAGCAGCAATGTTTCCGGCGCAGAAGAGCGGCGCCGCCGAGCCCAAATCGCATTCATGGGACCTGCAAAAAGGATTCGTTTGCAGTCGCAGGCGCGGCATCGCAGTCTTCTCTCCGCTCAACCTCTTGGGAGAGCGATCGGGTCCTGGCGCGGTCGCTCTCCTTTTTTGCGTCTTGAAATCCCCGATGCCGTTTTCACGCACTCCATTGCCGGTGTTCCAGGTCGGACTGATCCTGGCCTGGAGCTCCGGCTATGTCGGCGCGATCATCGCCGCGGATACCGGATCGATCATCCGCGTGCTGCTCTGGCGCTTCGTCGGCGTGGCCTTGCTGTTCTCGCCCTTCCTCATCGTCGCGTTTCGCCGCGGCGTCACCTGGCGCTGGGTCGTGCTGCACAGCCTGCTCGGCGTGATCGGCATGTTCGCCTGCGTCGGGCTCGGCATCCAGGCGATCAACCTCGGCCTCCCCGCCGGAACCGGCGCGCTCATCTCCGCGCTGCAGCCGCTGGCCGCGGCGGTGCTGGCCGGGCCGCTGCTCGGCGAGCGCGTCATCAGGAGCCAGTGGATCGGCCTCGCCATCGGTTTCGTCGGCGTCCTGTTCTCGGTCGGCGGCCTGACCGGCAGCGACCAGCTGCTCGGCTATCTCTGCAGCTTCGCCTCGATGGCGGCGATGGTGGTGACGACCCTCATTGCCAAAGCCAAGTGGGACGGATCGGATCTCGGCCCCGCGCTCGCCCTGCAGACCACCGTCACGGCGGTGCTGTTCGTTCCCGTGGCGCTTTACCAGGGCGTGTTCTGGCCCGAGCCGAGCTGGCACTTCGCCGGCGCGGTCGGCTGGGCGATCGTCTTCTCCACCCTGGGCGGCTACGGCTTCTACTATCTCTGCCTGATGCGCTCAGGGACAGTGCGGACCAGCAGCCTCATCTATCTGACTCCGCCGGTCACCCTGGTCTGGGCCTGGGCGATGTTCAGCGAGCCGATGTCGCTCTATACCTGGGCCGGTTTGCTCCTCTGCCTCGCCGGCGTCTGGCTCGCCCGCGGCGAGAAGCTGCCCCAGGCCGCGCTCAGCGCCGAGAAGGTCTGACGACACCGACGAAAGTCGTAGTTCTCATCGGCTGCCGCGCGGCCCCAAGGCTTGCGACCCCATCCGCGAGTTGACAAAATGCTGACAGCGCAACGGGTCCGCCGTGCGCGCAAGCAGACCCGCCGCGTCATGAGCGGGCGTCAGTTGGGAGGATCTCCGTGAGAAATCTTTTCGTCGCTGCTGCTCTGGTCGCCGGGGTGTTCGCCCTGCCGGCTCACGCTGAAGACTACAAGATCATGGCCCCGGCGGCGCCGGGCGGCGGCTGGGACCAGACTGCACGCTCCATGCAGGCGGCGTTGCAGGACGGCGGCATCTCGCCCAGCGTCCAGGTGACCAATGTCCCCGGCGCGGGCGGCACGATCGGCCTCGCGCAATTCGTCAACCAGACCAGCGGCGATCCTTCGTAGCTGATCGTCGGTGGCTACGTGATGGTGGGCGCCATCCTCACCAACAATTCGCCGGTGACGCTCGACCAGGTGACGCCGATCGCGCGCCTGACCGGCGAGTATGAGGCGATCGTGGTGCCGGCCGCTTCCGAGATCAAGGACATGAAGGGCCTGGTCGAGAAGCTGAAGGCCGATCCCGGCTCCGTCTCCTGGGGCGGCGGCTCGGCCGGCGGCACCGACCACATCACCGCGGGCCTCATTGCAAAGGCGGTCGGCGTCGATCCGACCAAGGTCAATTACGTCGCCTTCTCCGGCGGCGGCGAAGCCCTGGCGGCGATCCTCGGCAACCAGGTGACGGTCGGTATCTCTGGCTACGGCGAGTTCGCCGAGCAGATCAAGGCCGGCGCGCTCAGGCTCATCGGCATCTCCTCGGACCAGCGGGTCGCCGGCATCGACGCCCCGACCTTCAAGGAATCCGGCGTCGATGTCTCGATCCAGAACTGGCGCATGGTCGCGGCGGCGCCCGGCATCAGCGCCGAGCAGAAGGCGGCGATCACCGCGGATATCGAGAAGATGGTGGACTCGCCCGCCTGGCAGAAGACCTTGGCCGACAAGGGCTGGGCCAACACCTATCTCGCCGGCGATGCCTTCTCGGCCCAGTTGAAGAAGGACGTCGAGGCGACCGGCGCGATCCTGAAGGATATCGGCCTCGTCAAGTGAGCGCGGATAGCAAGGAGACCGCCCGGTCCGGACCGGACCGGGCGGTGCTCGTCATCGCGGCGATTCTGGTGCTGGTCGGCGCGGCGGTCGGCTGGGCGACGCTGCACCAGCCGACCACCATGGGCTATTCGCCGGTGGGCGCCCGCGCGGTGCCCTTCATCATGGCGGGTGCGCTGGTGGTGCTGGGCGCCTTCACGGCGGTTGCCGGATTCCGCGGGACCTTCCCGAAGCGGCAGAAGCAGGACATTCCGCCGATGCTCTGGCTGGTCGGCGGCCTCGCGGTGCAGCTCCTCACCATGAAGACCGTCGGCTTCTCGATCGCGACCGGGCTGCTGTTCGCCGCCGCGGCGCGCGGCTTCGGCAAGGGGCCGCTCTGGATGACGATCCCGATCGGCATCGTCTTCTCCTTCGTCGTCTGGCTGATCTTCGCCAAGGGACTGCAATTGTCCCTCCCCGCCGGCCCGCTCGAGAAGCTGTTCTGAGATGGAAACCTTCGAGCTGCTCTGGCAGGGCTTGCAGACGGCGCTCCAGCCTTCGCACCTGCTGTTCGCGCTGATCGGCGTCACGCTCGGCACCGCGGTCGGCGTGCTGCCGGGCATCGGCCCGGCGCTGACCGTGGCGCTGCTGCTGCCCGTGACCTACAAGCTCGATCCGGCCGGCTCGCTGATCATGTTCGCCGGCATCTACTACGGCGGCATGTATGGCGGCTCGACCACCTCGATCCTGCTGAACACGCCGGGCGAGAGCGCCTCGATCATCACCGCGATCGACGGCAACCAGATGGCCAAGCAGGGCCGCGGCGGGCCGGCGCTGGCCACGGCGGCGATCGGATCGTTCATCGCCGGACTGCTCGCGACCTTGGCTTTGGCGTTCATCGCGCCGTCGGTGGTGGCCTTCGCGCTGAAGTTCGGCCCGTCGGAATATTTCGCGCTGATGCTGCTGGCCTTCATGACCGTCTCGGCGGCGTTCGGCGAATCCACCTTGCGCGGCCTGACCTCGCTGGTGATCGGGTTGACCTTGGGCCTGATCGGCATCGACCAATTGACCGGCCAGGCGCGACTCACTATGGGCGTGCAGAACCTGTTCGACGGCATCTCGGTGACGACCCTGGCCGTGGCCCTCTTCGCGGTCGGCGAGGCGCTGGCCGTGGTGTCGCAGCACCGCATGAGCGACGGCAAGATCGAGGCGATCAAGGGCTCGGCCTGGATGAATCGAACCGACTGGAAGCGGTCCTGGAAATCCTGGCTGCGCGGCACCGCGATCGGCTTTCCGATCGGTGCCATGCCGGCGGGCGGCGCCGATGTCTCGAGCTTCCTCTCCTATTCGGTCGAGAAGCACTTCGCCAAGGACCCGCAGGAATTCGGCGAGGGCGCGATCGAAGGCGTGGCCGGTCCGGAAGCCGCCAACAACGCCTCGGCCGCCGGTACCCTGGTGCCGCTGCTGACCCTCGGCCTGCCGACCACGGCGACGGCGGCGATCATGCTGGCGGGGTTCCAGCAGTTCGGGCTGCAGCCGGGGCCGCTGCTCTTCGCCACCAATGCGCCGCTGGTCTGGGGCCTGATCTCCAGCCTGCTGGTCGCGAACCTGATGCTGCTGGTGCTGAACCTGCCGCTGATCGGGCTCTGGGTGAAGCTGCTCACCATCCCGCAGCCCTGGCTCTATGCCGGCATCCTGCTGTTCGCGACCCTGGGCACGATCGGCGCCGATGGCTCGACGGCGATGCTCGGCCCGGTGCCGGTCTCGTTCGGCCTCGGCCTGCTGCTCGCCTTCGGGATTCTCGGCTATGTGCTGCGGCGCTTCCACTACCCGATCGCGCCGGTGGTGGTCGGCCTGATCCTCGGGCCGATGGCGGAGAAGAGCCTGCGCCAGGCCTTGCAAATCAGCCAGGGCGACTGGCTGGCCCTGTTCCATTCCTGGATCGCGATCCTGCTCTGGCTCCTCGCCATTGCGGCGGTGCTGGTGCCGCTCTGGCTAAGGGCGCGCGGCAAGGCCAGGCTGCTGGAGCAGATCGCGACCGACGAGGATTGAAGGCCGCAATCCTCACGCCGTCTTTACAAGACAGCTCCCTGATCCACCTTGAACCTTGAGGGTGCGACATCCCAGCTTATGGGGGTGGCCGCCGATTCCGGTGGCCGTTCACGGAGCATTCCATGCGGTTCATCAAACGCCTCAAAGCCTCCAAACCGGGGCTGGAGGCGCATTACCTGTCGCAATCCCGTCCGGCGACAGGGCTGGCCACGGCACCGGGCATCGCCAACCTCGGCCATTGGGTCGTGCGCCCGGCCAATTCCCGGACCACGACCCGGGTCTGGCGCTTCCGCTAATCCCTGACTAGCGGTCGGCGAATTTGCCGACCGGCACGCCGGCGACCGCGAGGCGCAGCACGGCGAGGCGTCCGGATTGCGGATGCGACGCCGCGTTGCCGTCAGCATGGCTGGTCACGAACATGGTCTTCATGTCCTCGCCGCCGAAACAGGGCATGGTCGCGGCCGGGAACGGCAGCTTGACGGTCGCGAGCAGCTTGCCCTCCGGGCTGAAGCGGTTGAGCACGCCCGCCGAGACGCCGGCGCTCCAATAGCAGCCTTCGACGTCGCAGGCGCCGCCATCGGGACGGCCGGCTTCCTCAGCGATCTCGGCAACGATACGGCGGCGGTTCGACCAGGCGCCGGTCGAAGTCTCGAAGTCATAAGCGTCGATCCAGCGCCCGCGCGAATCCGAATGATACATCACCGTGCCGCCCGGTCCCCAGGCGATGCCGTTGGGGACGGTCATGCCGCTGAGCTTGACCTCCGCCTTGCCGTCGGCGGTGACGCGATAGAGCGTGCCCTGCGCCTCGCGCACCGGCCGGTCGTCCATAGTGCCGACCCAATAGGCGCCGTCCGGCCCGATCTTGCCGTCGTTCAGGCGATTGACCGCCGGCTCATGGTCGAGCGCGACGAGCGGCGTGAGCTTGCCGTCGGCCGTATTGAAGAAATAGACGCTGCGCGCCACGCCGACCACCAGCCGCCCGCTGGCGCAGAGGCCGAACGACCCGACTTTGCCGGGAAAGGTCCAGCGTTCGGTGACGGCGCCTTTCGGGTCGGCCGCGAGAATGAGGCCCTCGGTGATGTCGCACCACAGCAGCCGCCCCTTATCCGCGTCCCAAACAGGGCTTTCGCCCAGCGAATTCTTGTGCGAGCCGAACAAGACGGGGGCGCTGGTCACGACCGAGGCTGTCATCTTTTGTTCCTGACGGATTTGAGGGAGCGCCGACACCTTAGGGCGCGGCGGAAAAATTGCCAGCGCCGATCGCATCGGGCTAACGTGGCACTCATCCCCCTGCAATAAGGATCCTCCATGGAACTCGGCTTGATCGGCCTCGGCAATATGGGCGGCAATATCGCCCGCCGCCTGATGCGCGCCGGACACCAATGCGTGGTGTTCGACACCAAGGCGGAAACCCTCGACGCACTGGCCAAGGAAGGCGCCGTCGGCACCGATTCGCTGGAGGCCCTGGTCAAGGGCCTGAGGCAGAAGCCGCGCGCGGTCTGGGTCATGTTGCCGGCCGGCCAGATCACCGAGGACACCGTCAATCGCCTGGCCGCGCTGATGCAATCCGGCGACATCATCATCGACGGCGGCAATTCCTATTACAAAGACGATCTCCGCCGCGCCACGGCCCTGGCCGAGAAGGGCATCCGCTACATCGACTGCGGCACCTCCGGCGGCGTCTGGGGGCTGGAGCGCGGCTATTGCATGATGATCGGCGGCGAGAAGGACGTGGTTCAGCATCTCGACCCGATCTGGTCGGCGCTGGCGCCGGGTATCGGCGAGGTGCCGCGCACGCTCGGCCGCGAGGGCGAGCCGAGCCAGGCCGAGCGCGGCTATATCCATGCCGGTCCCGCCGGCGCCGGGCATTTCGTGAAGATGATCCACAACGGCATCGAATACGGGATGATGCAGGCCTTCGCCGAGGGCTTCGACATCTTGCGCAACAAGAATTCCAAGGACCTGCCCGAAGCCGAGCGGATGGAGCTGAACCTGGCCGACATTTCCGAGGTCTGGCGGCGCGGCAGCGTGGTGACGTCCTGGCTGCTGGACTTGAGCGCCGCGGCCTTGCTGAAGGACCCGGCGCTCGACGGCTTCTCCGGCTTCGTCCAGGATTCCGGCGAAGGGCGCTGGACCATCGAGGCGGCGATCGAGGAGGCCGTCCCGGCCGAGGTGCTGGCGGCTTCGCTGTTCGCCCGCTTCCGCTCGCGCCAGGAGCATACCTTCGGCGAGAAGCTGCTCTCGGCGATGCGCTTCGGCTTCGGCGGGCATCTCGAACGGCCGAAGAAATAGGCGCCGGCATGAACGAGATGCACCGCAAGCCCGCCGCCCGGGTCGATGCGCCGCCCCGCCGCGTCCCCGATCCCGCCGACCCCTGCACCATGGTGATCTTCGGCGCCGGCGGCGATCTCACCCATCGCCTGCTGATGCCGGCGCTCTACAACCTCGCGCAGACCAAGCTGCTGCCGCAGAACTTCGCGCTGATCGGCCTCGGCACCGGCGACCGCTCGACCGAGAGCTGGCGCGACGATCTCCGCGCCGGATTGGAGCGTGCCCAGAGTCGGATCGGCGAGATCGACGACGCGGTCTGGCACGAGATCGCGCCACGCATGCAGTATCTCCGCGGCGATCTCAACGACTTGGCGCTCTATCAGAAGATCAGTGCCGCGCTCGAGGAGACCGACCGCCGCTACCAGACCGGCGGCAACGCGATCTTCTATCTCGCGGTCGCCGACCGGTTCTTCGCGACCATCGTCGACCGGCTGGGCGAGGCGGGCCTGGTCCACCAGAACCTCGACGGCGACGGCAAGCGCTTCTGGCGCCGCGTCGTCATCGAAAAGCCGTTCGGCAACAGCGTCGAATCCGCCCGCGTGCTCAACGACCACATCCTCAACACCTTGCGCGAGAACCAGGTCTTCCGCATCGACCACTATCTCGGCAAGGAGACGGTGCAGAACATCATGGCGTTCCGCTTCGCCAACGGGTTGTTCGAGCCGATCTGGAATCGCGACCGGGTCGATCACGTGCAGATCACCGCGGCGGAGACCGTGGGAGTCGAGAAGCGCGGCAAGTTCTACGAATCGACCGGCGCCTTGCGCGACATGGTGCCGAACCACGTACTCTCGCTGCTTTCCCTGGTGGCGATGGAACCGCCGGCGCGATTCGATGCCGGCTCGATCCGCAACAAGAAGACCGAGGTCCTGAACGCGATCCGGCCGGTGACCCCGGAACACGCGGTCCGCGCCCAATATGCTGGCGGCACGGTCAACGGCGAGAAGGCGGTCGCCTATCGCCGCGAGCCCGATGTCGCGCCCAACTCGACGGTCGAGACCTATGTGGCGCTTGAGCTCGAGGTCGACAACTGGCGCTGGGCTGGCGTGCCCTTCTACATCCGCACCGGCAAGCATCTCTCCGACCGCAAGACCGAGATCGCGATCCGCTTCAAGCAGGCGCCGGCGGCCCCCTTCGTCGACATGCCGCATTGCGGGCTCCGACCGAACTGGCTGGTGCTCAGGATTCAGCCGGACGAAGGCATCTCGCTGCAATTCGAGGTGAAGCGTCCGGGGCCGGTGGTGGAGCTGGCCGCGGTGAAGATGGACTTCCACTACAACGACTGGTTCCCGCGCGAGCCCAATGTCGGCTACGAGACCCTGCTCTACGACGTGATGATCGGCGACCCGACCCTGTTCATGCGCGCCGACACCGTGGAGCAGGCCTGGCGCATCGTGCAGCCGCTGCTCGACGCCTGGGCGACGGATGAGGGGCCGATCCCGACCTATCCCTCCGGCAGCCAGGGGCCGGCCGCCGCCGATGAACTGCTCGAGCGCAACGGCCATGCCTGGCGACCGGTCGAGCTGCCGCCGGAGTTGCGCGACTGATGATTCCCGCTGGAGAGAGAAGATGCGAACCGAGACCGTGACCTATGAGGCCGACGGCCTTCATTTCAAAAGCGAGCTCTTCGTCGAGGCCGGCACCGAGCCGAAGCCCGGCGTGCTGGTCTTCCCGGAGGCCTTCGGGCTCGGCGACCATGCCCGGCATCGCGCCGAAGGCTTGGCCAAGCTCGGCTATGCGGCGCTGGCCTGCGACATCCACGGCAATGGCCGGCTGGTCCAGGATCTCGGCGAGGCGCTCGGCCTCCTGAAGCCGCTTTACGCCGACACCAGGCGGATGCGGGCGCGCGGCCTCGCCGCCTTGAAGCTGCTGAAAGGCCGCGAAGAGGTCGCCAAGGAGCGCACCGCGTCGATCGGCTTCTGCTTCGGCGGCACCATGTCGCTGGAGCTCGCGCGCTCCGGCGCCGACCTCATGGCCGTGGTCGGCTTCCACAGCGGGCTATCGACCACCGCGCCGAAGAGCGACGCCAAGGCCTATCGCGGCCGGGTGCTGGTCTGCATCGGCGCCGACGATCCCTTCATCAAACCCGAGGAACGCAACGCCTTCGAGGACGAGATGCGCAATGCCGGCGTCGATTGGCAGATGCATCTCTATGGCGGCGTGGTGCACAGCTTCACCAATGTCGAAGCCGACAAGCGCAACAATCCGGCGATGCGCTACTCCGAAGCCGCCGACAAGGCGAGCTGGGCTTCGATGCAGGAACTGTTCACCGCGACCCTGATCGCCTGAGTGTTGATCGCCTGAGCGGCTATTTTCCGGCGGCGAGCACCGCTTCCACTTCCGCCAGGCTCGGCATCGAGGGTGCCGTGCCGGGGCGGGTCACCGAGATGCCGGCGACCGCGCAGCCGAAGCGCACCGCTTCCATCGGCTTCTTGCCGCGCGCGAGAGCGGCGGCGAAACCGCCGTTGAAGGCGTCGCCGGCGCCGGTGGTCTCGACCACGGGCGCCACCTTGTAAGCCGGCACCAGTTCGGAACGGCGCTCGCTGTGCAGCAGGGCCCCGGCCTCGCCGAGCGTGATGATCGCGGCGCCGGCCCCTTTGCGCAGCAGGACATCCGCGGCCTTGCGGGCGTTGTCCACGGAATCCACCTTCATGCCGGTCAGCGCTTCGGTCTCGGTCTCGTTCGGCGTCACGTAGTCACACAGTGAAAAGACCCGGTCGTCGAGCGGCGCCGCGGGCGCGGGGTTGAGGATCGTGGTGACCCCCGCCGCCTTGGCGATTTCCAGCGCGCGCAACGCCGCCGGCAGCGGCTGCTCCAGCTGGGTCACGAACACCGCGGCGGACTTGATGAGGTCGGACCGCGCCTCGATGTCCCGTTCGCTGATCGTGGTCGCCGCACCCGGGCAGACGATGATCGCGTTGTTGCCGGTCGATTCCTCGATGAAGATATAGGCCGCACCGGTGTAGTTGTCGTCCATCTGCGTCACCGCCGGGGTGACGCCGGCCGCCTTCCAGGTGGCGAGCGCCATATCGGCGAAGGGATCCTTGCCGAGCTTGGTGATGAAGCTGACATTGCCGCCGACCTTGGCCGCGGCCACCGCCTGGTTCGAGCCCTTGCCGCCCGGCCCCAGCGCGAAGCTGGTCCCCAGGATGGTCTCGCCCATGCGCGGCGCCCGCGGCGCGCGATAGGCGGTATCGGCGACGAAGACGCCGAGGATGACGATGGAGTCGGACATGTCGGACTAGTACTTCACGTCCGGCGAGATCACACCCTTGGTCAGGATGAAGCAGCCGTAGAAGCGGCGCTCGCCGGTCTGGATCACGGCATAGGCGCCCTTGGCCTTCTCATAGAAGGCGAAGCGCTCGATCCCGACCAGCGGCCAGGATTTGCCCTCGGCCTTGTCGATGGCCTTCTGCACTTCCTTCTGGACCGCCGGGACTTCCTTCGGCTTGCCGACGACTTCCATGCGGCCGGCGGCATCGTCGATGAAGGTATCCAACGGCATCAGCGAGAGCACCGCCGCCGCGGCCTCGGCCGAGGTCGGCGCATCGATCCTGAGCAGCTGGCCTAGCGTGGTCTGGCGCGCGATCGAGTCCGACGGAAAATTGGTGTCCGACAGCACGAGATAGTCGCCATGCCCCATCGCACGCAAGGCATAGAGCACGTCCGCGTTCAGAAGCGGATGGATCCCCTTCAGCATTCGAGAAGTCTCCCCTGTTTGATCTTTTAGACCCGTTGGCCCGACTGGCTGTCGAACAGATGTACCTGCTCGACCCGCGGGCGCAGATGCACGGTCTGGCCCGGCGCGAATTGATGGCGCTCGCGGAACAGAGCGACCACCTCCTCCTCGCCCATGCGCACCACCACCATGGTCTCCGAGCCGGTCGGCTCGACCACGGCGATCTTGGCCGGGAAGCCGTCCTGCGCGAGCTCGAGATGCTCCGGCCGGATGCCATAGACCACCGGCTGGCCCTCGGCGACCGTGTGCTTGCCCGCCACCGGCAGGCGCGTGCCGCCGACATCGATCGAGCCGTCGCCCTTCGCGGCACCTTTCAGGAAATTCATCGCCGGCGAGCCGATGAAGCCGGCGACGAAGAGATTGCGCGGGCTGTCATAGAGCTCGAGCGGCGTGCCGATCTGCTCGATGATGCCGTCATGCATGACCACGATCCGGTCGGCCATGGTCATGGCCTCGATCTGGTCGTGGGTCACGAAGATGGTGGTTGTCTTCAGCCGCTGGTGCAGTTCCTTGATCTCGGTGCGCATCTGCACCCGGAGCTTGGCGTCGAGGTTGGAGAGCGGCTCGTCGAACAGAAACACCTGCGGATCGCGCACGATGGCGCGGCCCATGGCGACGCGCTGGCGCTGGCCGCCGGAAAGCTGGCGCGGATAGCGGGCGAGATAGGGCTTCAGGCCGAGGATGTCGGCCGCCTTCTGCACCCGGTCAGCGACCGTCTTCTGGTCGGTCTTCCGGAGCTTCAGCGCGAAGGCCATGTTGTCGGCGACCGTCATATGCGGGTAGAGCGCGTAGTTCTGAAACACCATCGCGATGTCGCGTTGCGCCGGCGGCAGATGGTTCACCACCCGCTCGCCGATCTGGATCGTGCCGCCGCTGATGGTCTCGAGCCCGGCGATCATCCTGAGCAAGGTCGACTTGCCGCAGCCCGAGGGGCCGACCAGCACCACGAACTCGCCGTCGGCGATGTCGAGGTCCACGCCGTGGATCACATCGACGGCACCGAAGGTCTTCTTCACGCCTCGGATGGTAACCTGGGCCATTCTCGCTCCCCATACGCTAGCGATTGATTTGAAACCTGAACTACCCGACCGCTGGGCTGAAGTCTATCCGGAACCGCCCCAGCCCGTAGCGACTGTGGCGGCCTCCGAATTGGTTCATTTCGCAACTGCGTTAGACGCCCGCGTTCTTTGCCGATGAATAGAGAGTTTATTGACACTCTGCGCAACTGCTTCAATACTCCTTCGGCCGCTTAAACCGATTTTATGGGCCAAAAAGGGCTGGATCGCGAATAACCAGAGCGTTTCGACCGAAGCGCTCGATTTCCGTGTGTGGTCTCGACCCGCGACAAAGACTGGGCGCCCAAAAGCTCGGCGATCTGCGGAACACGAAAACAGAATTTCTTCCGGGGAGGATGACGTCGATGAAAAGCCATATCTATGAACTCGCGATGCAGGCGAGCCGCCGGCAGGTGCTGAAAGGCATGGCCGGGGCAGGCGCCCTCGCCGCCGGCGCCACCACGCTCGGCTCGTTCCCGAAGGATGCGCGCGCCGATTTCCGCGCCGATCTCTTGAAGATTCCGGGCGTCGGCAAGGGCTCGCCCACGGATGCCGACTGGCAGAAAGTCGGCGAGATGTGCCTGCAGGCCACCAAGGATTCGGTCAAGGAAGGCGAGTTCAAGGGCGTCGAGCTGACGTTCATGGGCTTGAACAACCAGAACCAGCACAACTTCCTCTATCGCGGCTTCCTGAAGCCCTGGGAGGCCTATACCGGCGCGAAGATCACCTGGATCGATCTCGCCCAGGCCGATTACAACCCGCGCCTGCAGCAGGCGATCGCGACCGGCACCGTCGATTTCGACATCATCGAGATGGGCGCACCCTTCGAGGGCGACGTCTGCGGCAAGGGTCTCGCCTCGGTCATGCCGGACTGGGTCAAGAAGCAGATCGACATGGATGACTATGTCGATTACCTCAAGGCTCCGGTCGGCACCTGGGACGGCAAGACCTATCGCATCTCCTGCGACGGCGACTGTCACAACTTCAACTACCGCACCGACTACTTCACCGACGCGGATCTGGCGAAGGCCTGGAAGGACGGCGGCGGCGCGGGCGAATGGGGCGTGCCGAAGACCTGGCAGCAGGTCCAGGCGGTCACCAAGTTCCTCAAGGGCAAGCAGGTCGGCGGCCAGGATGCCTTCGGCTATCTCGATCCCTGCAAGGGCTGGGGTGGTTTCGGCTTCTACTTCCTCGGCTCGCGCGCCACGGCTTACGCGAAGCACCCGGAGGACAAGGCCTGGCTGTTCGACGCCGATACGATGAAGCCCCGGATCAACAACCCGGCCTGGGTCCGCGCGATCCAGGACGTGGTCGATGTGCTGCAGTATGAGCCGGCCGACCAGATCAACGCCGATCCCGGCACGACTGCGTTCCAGCAGTTCCTGGCCGGCGTCGGCTCGATGGTATCCTGGTGGGGCGACGTCGGTTCCAACGCCAAGACCAACGACTCCTCGGTCATCGGCGATGTGGTGGGCTTCTCGATCCTGCCCGGCTCGGACGACGTCTACAATTCCAAGACCGGCAAGTGGGACACGCTTGCCAGCGGTCCGAACTACGCCCCCAACATGGCCTATATCGGCTGGGGCGTGTACGTCATGGCCCGCGTGGACAGCGACTCCAAGAAGCAGAAAGCCGCCTGGTCGGCGGCGGCCCATCTCGGCGGCAAGGACTTGTCGTTGTGGTGCGCGGCCTATCCGTCGGGCTTCCAGCCCTACCGCAACAGCCACTTCAACACCGCGGAGTGGGTGGCGGCCGGCTACGACGAAGGCTTCATCACCAGCTATCTCAATTCGGAGAAGGACTCCTACAACCATCCGAATGCCGCGATCGAGCCGCGCATCCCCGGCATCTTCCAGTACTACTCGACCGCCGAGGACGAGCTGCAGAAGATCTTCGCCGGCCAGGTGCCGGTCCAGCAGGGCGCCGACAACATCGCGGCGGCCTGGGAGAAGATCACCGACCAGATCGGCCGCGACAAGCAGCTGGCGCTCTACAAGGCCTCGCTTGGTCTTTAGTTCCCGGCAGTCTTTGTCGATAGAGTGATCGTATCGGCCGGTGGCGCTTGCGGCGTCACCGGCCGATCGTTTATCTAGGCCAGAGCTTTCGCGGCTGATGAGACTTTCTTGATGGCGAGCGCCGAGACCTTCACCGATCCGATTTCGCCCGATCCAATTGGAGGGGGGCGCAAGGCCGCCGGGCGCGCGCTGATCTGGGGTGCCACGCTTCTCCTCGGCCTGGTGGTGGTGCTGCAGGCGCTGGACGCCGCCGGCAGCGGTCCGCTGCAGTTCGAGACCTGGCGCCCCACCCTCTACGCCTACATCGTCTGGGCGGTGGCACTCGGGGCAGCGCAGGTGATGATCCGCGGCGAGGCCGGGCAGCGTGCGCTGTTCGTGCTGCCGGCGGCACTCTACACCGTCGCGGTGGTGATCTTCCCGACCTTCTTCGGCCTCTACATCGCCTTCACCGACTGGAACCTCTCCTCCTTCGAGGGCCGCCGCTTCAACGGCATCGACAACCTGGTCGAGCTGTTCCACGACGCCTTTTACTGGAAGGCGCTCGGCAACATGGTCTTCTACGTCGCCATGGTGCTGGTCGAATACGCGATCGCCTTCGGGCTGGCTTTGCTGCTCAACGCCGAGATCCGCGCCCGCAAGTTCTGGCGCGTCGCCTTCCTGATCCCCTTCATGCTGAGCCCGGTCGCGGTCTCCTGGATGGTCGGCAAATCGCTGATGGAAGTCCGCTTCGGCCCGCTGGCGCGGCTCGCCAAGGAGCTCGGCTGGAGCCAGCCCAACTTCTTCGGCTCGGGCTGGGCCGCGAGCTTCAGCATCGAGGCGCTGGATGCCTGGGTCTCGATCCCCTTCATCATGATCCTGCTGCTGGCCGGGTTGCAGGCGATGCCGAAGGACGTGCAGGAAGCGGCCAGGGTCGACGGCGCGACGCCCTGGCAGTCGTTCTGGAAGATCACCTTCCCGCTGATGCTGCCGGTTTCGGCGACCGCGGTGGTCCTGCGCATCATCTTCAAGCTGAAGCTGGCCGACATCGTCATCAACATGACCTATGGCGGCCCCGGCGGCGCCACCGACACCGTCTCCAGCTACATCTTCCGCCAGTACCGCGACCGCTCGAATGTCGGCTACGGCACCATGCTCGCCATGTTCTACCTGGTCCTGATCATCATCTTCGTGACCCTGCTGCTGAACTTCGTCAGCAAGCATATGAAGAAGGTGACGTGATGACCGCCGCCGAGATGACCTATCAGGGCGCCGCCGAGACCCCGGCCCAACGCAACAGGCGGCTGCTGGGCCGTACCGGCATCTACGCCGCGCTGATCTTCTGGGCCTTCGTCTCGCTGTTCCCGGTCTATTGGACCATCACAACCACCTTGAAGACCGCGCGCGACGTGACCCAGGGCAATATCGTGCCCTGGGTGGATTTCCAGCCGGCCTGGATCGGCTGGCGCTCGCTCGGCCTCTCGCCGGATACCATCGACCAGGTCTCGACCGTGCGCGACGAGTTCCTCGGGCGATTCCTGAACAGCATCATCGCCTCGGTCGGCGCCTCGCTGCTGGCGGTGCTGATCGGCTCGCTCGCCGCTTATGGCTTGAGCCGTTTCCAATACAAATTCCTCTGGATGAAGAACAAGGACATCTCCTTCTTCTTCCTCTCGCAGCTCATCCTGCCGCCGGTCGTGCTCGCCCTCCCCTTCCTGGTCCTCTACAAGGAGCTGGCGCTGCTCGACACCAGGATCGGCATCATCCTGCTTTACACGCTGACCGTGCTGCCGATCGTCATCTGGATCATGCGCGACCAGTTCGACACCATCCCGGTCGAGCTCGACGAAGCGGCGCAGGTCGACGGCCTCTCGGTCTGGGGCGTGTTTTTCCGGATCGTGATGCCGATCGCGCTGCCCGGCATGGTGGCGGCCTTCATCCTGTCGCTGATCCTCTGCTGGAACGAATATTTCTTCGCAGCCCTGCTGACCGGCACCAATGCCAAGACCCTGCCGGTCATGGTCGCCAGCCAGACCGGATCGCAGGGCATCAGCTGGTGGGCAATGGCGGCCCTCGCCACCTCGGCGATCGCGCCGCTGGTGGTGATCGGCATCGTGCTCGAGCGCTACATCATCAAGGGCCTGACCGCCGGCGCCGGCAAGTAGGACTGGACGGCGCCCCCGCGCCCACCCATTTCTTATGAACGATGGCGGTCTCCGACCCCACCCTCGCGGTGCGCGCCTGGCGCCGGCTGCTGGGCTTCATACCCTTCATGGCGGTGCTGGTCTTCCTACCCGCCGGCACGCTTCATTATTGGCAGGGCTGGCTCTATCTCGCGCTGTTCTTCGCCTGCTGCGCCCTCACCACCGCTTCGCTGCTGAAGCGCGATTCCGCCCTCGTGGCGCGGCGCCTCGATGTCGGGCCGCAAGCCGAACGCGAGCCGGCGCAGAAGCGGATCCAGTGGTTCGCGGGCTTGAGCCTCTGCGCGCTCTATATCGTCTCGGGGCTGGATTGGGGCCGGGCCTGGTCCTTCGTGCCGGTGAGCGTCGTGCTGATCGGCGACCTGCTGATGGTGCTCGGCTTCGCGGTCATGTACCGGGTGTTCCGCGAGAACTCCTATGCCGCCGCGACCGTCACCATCACCGAAGGACAGCGGGTGATCGCGAGCGGGCCTTATGCGCGGGTCCGGCACCCGATGTATTCGGGCGTCCTGTTGATGTTTCTCGGCACGCCGCTCGCCCTCGGCTCCTGGTGGGGGCTGGCTGCCTTTATTCCCACCGTGGCGGTGCTGATCGCGCGCCTGCGCGATGAAGAACAGTTCCTGATGCGTAATCTTGCAGGTTATGGTGCGTATCGCGATCGTGTGCGCTTCCGCCTCCTCCCCGGACTCTGGTGACGATCCTCATCATGAAAAACGAAGAGCGGAGAGGATGGGCCTCTCCGCTCTCGCTTTCATTCGCCTCCTGATGTTGACGACAGAGTGGACTCAGATCGTCTGATCGGACGCGTGCGCCCTAGCGCAATCCGCCCTTCCGCCCGGCCTCTGCGGCCCGCTCGCGGTTGAACTTGAAGTTGCCGCCGCTGACCTGGCCGCCTTTATGTCCGGCCTCGGCTGCACGCTGCGGATCGTTGCGGAAGTTGCCGCCACTCTCATGTCCGCCCTTCGCTGCTATTGCGCGTTGCTTGTCTTCATCCATCGAGGCGAAGCCACGTCCTCCTGTCTGCGCCATCCAAACTCTCCTTCACTCGGGTTCTGACAAGCGACGTTGGCCGCCGCTGTCCTTTTCAATGAAGGCCGCCGGTCGTTGTTCCGGAAATTCGGGCAAAAAATGCCGCAATTTCACTGAATAATGTAACAGCGAGACGCACCTTAACGGTGTGAGGAACTCCACCGCGAGGGTGTGATTGGTGCCGCATGAGCATGCAACGGAAGCTGAAGACCGCCCTCGATGAGACCCGGATGCTGATGATGGGCTCGCAGATCCTGTTCGGCTTTCAACTCCAGGCGGTCTTCCACGAAAGATTCCCCGCGCTGGATGACGGCAGGAAGACCCTGACCGCAATCGGCATCCTGTTGATGGCGGTGACGATCGGCGTATTGATCGCCCCTTCCTGCCGGCATCGGCTCCTGGAAAAGGGCGAAGCGAGCCCAACCATGCTGACGATGACCACGCGCTCGTCCGCGCTGGCGCTGCTGCTGTTCGCGGCCAGCCTCGGCTGCGATCTGGTCGTCGTGCTCAGCGCGGATTTCGGCACCGCGATCGGACTCGCCGCGGGCGCGATCATGGTGGCGCTCTCGCTGGCCATCTGGTTCGCCCTGGCTTGGGTGCTGCGGCGCCGACGCAACAAGGAGAAGCCCATGGATCTGCACCGCGAGACCCTCAGCGTTACCACCAAGATCGAGCAAATGCTGACCGAGGCCCGGGTGATCCTGCCGGGCGCGCAGGCCCTGTTCGGCTTCCAGTTGATCGTCATGCTAACCCCGGCCTTCGCCAAGCTACCCGACGGGCCGAAGCTGGCCCATGTCGGCGCTCTGCTCTGCGTCGTGCTGGCGATTATCCTGCTGATGGCACCGGCCGCGATCCATCGCATCTCCTTCGACGGCGAGGATAACCCGCGCATGCTGCATTTCGGTTCCGGCCTGGTGACCGCGGCCTTGCTGCCGCTCAGCCTAGGATTAGCCGGCGACATCATGGTCGCGGTCGGGCAGAGCCTCGGCAATGCCACGCTCGGCATCGCGGCCGGCGGCGGCATCCTCATCCTGCTGTTGGGAATCTGGTATGCTTGGCCGTTGCTGCTGCGGCTGCGCGCCGCCGCTATGCGTCGAGAACCGGCTTCAGCACGACGGTCCTGATCTGTGCGCCATGGATCACGGTGAGCGGCGTACTACTTCCGGCGATCTCGGCGGTCAGCAGCCGATGCAGGTCATCCACCGTGAAGACCGGGCTGCCGGCGAAATCGAGAATGACGTCGCCCTTCGCCAGCCCCGCTTCCGCCGCGGGACCGCCCGACGCGACTTCCAGGATCTGCACGCCTGAGCCTTCGGCGCGGCGCAGCCGACGGGCGAGGCGCGCGTCGAGCATGATGGTCTGGGCGCCGAGCCCCAAGCGGCTGCGGCGCACCCGGCCGTCCTTCATCAGCCGCGTGGTCACGTCGATCGCCGTGTCGATGCCGATTGCGAAGCACAAGCCCTGGGCGCGGCCGATCATCGCCGTGTTGATGCCGACCACCCGGCCGTTGCCGTCGGCCAGCGCGCCGCCGGAATTGCCGGGATTGAGCGGCGCGTCGGTCTGGATCACGCTCTCGATCAGCCGCCCGCTGGGCGAGCGCAAGGTGCGGCCGAGCGCACTGACGATGCCGGCGGTGACCGTCGCCTGGAAGCCCAGCGGATTGCCGATCGCGACCACTAGCTGCCCGACCTTCAATCGGCCGGAGCTGCCGAAATCCGCATGCGGCAGGCCGGCGCCCTGCAGGCGCAGCACCGCGAGATCGGTCGCCGGATCGTCGCCGATCAGCTGGGCGTCGAACTGGCGGCCGTCGGTCAGGCTGCCGGAAAGCTTCGCGGCCCCGCTCACCACATGGGAATTGGTCAGCAGGTAGCCGTCCGGCGCGAACAGCACGCCGGAGCCGGTGCCGCCCCGGCCCTTCTCGCCGGCATGCGCCAGGATGTGAACGACCGCGGGCCCGACCGTCTCGAAGGTCCTGGAAACCCGGGCCGAATAGGGGTCCAGTTCCTCATCAGGACGGGACCCGACATGTTCAAATGAATCGTAGGGCATGACGGTTAGATGGGCGTCGAAACGGGCCGCCGCAAGCCCGCACCGGCGCGGGGGCCAGCACTGCACTTGCCGCAACCGCCCGATCGGGCCAAGCTTGCCCCATTCCATTGGGGAGGGAAATCATGACCACCTTGCGCGGCGGCCTCATCCAGATGAGCCTCAAGGCCTCCACCGACCAATCGCCGGAGGAGATCCGCAAGGCGATGCTGGACGCGCATCTGCCGCTGATCGAGGAAGCCGGGAAGAAGGGCGTGCAGGTGCTCTGCTTCCAGGAGGTCTTCACCCAGCCCTATTTCTGCCCGAGCCAGGACGCCAAATGGTATGCCGCGGCCGAGGCGATCCCCGACGGCCCCACGACCCAGCTGATGCAGGAGCTCGCCAAGAAGCACCGGATGGTCATTGTGGTGCCGATCTACGAGGAGGCGATGCCCGGCGTCTATTACAACACCGCCGCGGTGATCGATGCCGACGGCGCTTACCTCGGCAAGACCCGCAAGACCCATATCCCGCAGGTCGCCGGCTTCTGGGAGAAGTTCTTCTTCAAGCCCGGCAACACCGAATACCCGGTCTACAAGACCCGCTACTGCAAGCTCGGTGTCTATATCTGCTACGATCGGCATTTCCCCGAAGGCTGGCGCGCCCTCGCCCTCAACGGCGCCGAGTACATCGTCAATCCGTCCGCGACGGTCGCCGGCCTCTCCGAGCATCTCTGGAAGCTGGAGCAGCCGGCCTCGGCGGTGGCCAACGGCTGCTATATCGGCGCGGTCAACCGGGTCGGCAAGGAAGCGCCCTGGAACATCGGCGAGTTCTACGGCCAGAGCTATTTCGTCAACCCGCGCGGCCAGATCGAGGCGATTGCCAGCCGGGACAAGGACGAACTCATCGTCCATGACATGAATTGGGACCTGATCCGCGAGGTCAGGAACACCTGGCAGTTCTTCCGCGACCGCCGGCCGGAGACCTACGGGCCGCTCACCCGGGTCGAGTAATTCACGCCGATCCGGTGAACAAAGCCGGGCCCCGCGGGTTATTGTCGCGGGAGACTTGCCATGCGCCTTGTCCGGGTTCTGCTGGTTCTCGCAGTCCTCTTCATCATCTTCTGCGCCGGTTTCATCGCGCTGACCTGGAAGTCGGAGATCACCCGCATCGCGCGGCCCGACCCCGGCAGCTTCGATCCCGAAAGCGTGAAGCGCGGGGCCGCGCTGGCCGCGGTCGGCAACTGCATCGCCTGTCACACGGTCCCAGGCGGCAAGGCCTTTGCCGGCGGGCTCGCGCTGCCGACGCCGTTCGGCACGATCTACTCGACCAACATCACGCCGGATGAAAAGACCGGCATCGGCAACTGGAGCGAAGAGGCCTTCCGCCGCGCCATGCGCGAAGGCACCGACCGCGACGGCACGCATCTCTATCCCGCCTTTCCCTACGACCACTTCACCCTGGTCACCGACGCGGACAACCGCGCGCTCTATGCCTATCTGATGACGCGCCAGCCGGTGGAAGCCGCCGCGCCGCGCAACGATCTCATCTTTCCCCTGAACATCCGCCCGCTGGTTGCCGCCTGGGATCTGCTGTTCCTGAAACAGGGCCCCTACCGGCCCGATCCGGCGCAGAGCGACGAATGGAACCGCGGCGCCTACCTCGCGGAGGGCCTGGGCCATTGCGGCGCCTGTCACACACCGCGCAATCCCCTGGGCGCCGAGCGCCGCGCCGCGGCCTTCGGCGGCGGCACCGCCGAGGGCTGGAACGCCTATGCGATCAATGCGCAGTCGCCGGCGCCGATACCCTGGAACCGCGACAGCCTCGCCTTCTATCTGCGCCACGGCTTCCACCCGGAGCATGGCGTCTCGCGCGGGCCGATGGCGGAAGTGACCGGCAACCTCGCCGGCCTGCCCGACCCGGACGTGGCGGCGATCGCGACCTATGTCGCGAGCGTGATCGGCCCGACCTCGCCCGAGCGCATGCTGCAGGCCGAGGAGCTGCGCAAGAAGGTCGGCGCCGCGCCGCTCGCAGTCGCCATCTCCAGCGACAGCCAGGCGCTGCCGGAAAAACAGCAGGACCGCGGCGCCGCGATCTACCGCTCGGCCTGCGCCGGCTGCCACGAGGGCCGGCGACCGCTGCCCTTCGGCGGCCTGCCCTTCGACTTGAGCACCGCGGTCAATGCACCCGATCCGCAGAACATCATCAACGTGGTGATGTTCGGGCTGCCGCCGGCCGACGGCGAGCTGAGCGCGGTGATGCCGGCCTTCGGCGACACCCTCGGCGATGACGATATCGTCGCCTTGCTCAACCACCTGCGTCGCACCTTCACCAAGCAGTCCGAGTGGACCGGACTCGACTCCCAGGTCGCCAACACCCGCTCCGGCGCGCATACCGTGCGGGTCCGGCCCTCCGATGGAATCGAACGCGGCCCCGCCAATGTCGGATCCGTGGAATAAGTTTGGGGAGTAGATCGCCATGGCCATCAAGCTCAACGTCAACGGCGCCGATCAATCGATCGACAGCGACCCGGACACGCCGCTGCTCTACGTCCTGCGCAACGACCTGAAGCTCAACGGCGCCAAGTTCGGTTGCGGTCTCGGGCAATGCGGCGCCTGCACGGTGATGGTGGACGGCAAGGCGGTGCTCTCCTGCGTGACTCCGGTCATGCTGATGGAAGGCCGCCGGGTCACCACCGTCGAGGGCCTGGGCACGCTCGACCAGCCGGGGCCGATGCAGCAGGCCTTCATCGAGGAGCAGGCGGCGCAGTGCGGCTATTGCATTCCCGGCATGATGATGCGGGCGCAGGCGCTGCTGCAAGCGAGCCCGAATGCCGACGAGCGGGAGATCCGCCAGGCGCTGGAAGTCAATCTCTGCCGCTGCGGCACCCATATGCGGATCCTGCGCGCGATCCACCGTGCCCGCGACCTCATGCAACAGGCCAACAACGCCCGGAACGGGAGCGCCGGCTGATGAACGACCCAATGGTCAATCAACTGTCCCGCCGCAGCCTGCTGGCCGGCACCGGCGCAGTGATCGTCAGCTTCTCGCTCGTCGGGCGCGGAATGGCGCAGGAGGCGCCGAAGCTGCCGGGCAGCCTCGCCAACGACGCGCAGCTTGATTCCTGGATCCGCATCGACGGCGACGGCGCGATCACCGTCTTCACCGGCAAGGCCGAGCTCGGCCAGGGCGTGAAGACGGCGCTGATCCAGGTCGCCGCCGAGGAGCTCGAGGTGGCGCCGGCGGAGATCACCCTGGTCACCGCGGATACCGGCCGCACGCCCAACGAAGGCTACACCGCCGGCAGCCAGTCGATGCCGAACAGCGGCACCGCGATCCGCAACGCCGCGGCGCAGGTGCGCGCGCTTCTCGTCGCCGAAGCGGCGCGGCGGCAGAACGTGGCCCCGGAGACACAGAAGCCTGCCGGGAAGAAGATCGGCCCCTTCACCTATGGCGAGCTCGCGGCCGCGATCAATCTCCACGTCGCGGCCCAGCCCGATGCGCCGCTGAAATCCAACGCCGACTTCAAGGTGATGGGCCGGCCCTTCCCGCGGGCCGACATCCCGGCCAAGGTGACCGGCGGCGTCGCCTATGTGCAGGACCTGCGGCCGGGCGGCATGCTGCATGCGCGGGTGGTGCGCGCCCCCAGCCCCGGCGCGGCGATCGCTTCGCTCGACGCGTCCAAGGTCAAGACGATGCCCGGCGTGAAGGCGGTGGTCCAGGACGGAAACTTCCTGGCGGTGGTTGCGGAAGGCGAGTTCCAGGCGGTGCAGGCGATGCGCGCGCTCGCCGCCGCGGTCCAGTGGAACGAGACCGCCGGCCTGCCGGCGATGAGCGACCTCCCGGCCTTCCTCAAGTCGCTGGAGCGCGAGGTCGGCACCGTCGCCCAGGAAGGCTCGGTGGTGACGCCGGCCGGCGACCGGATCTTCAAGGCGCGCTTCACCCGGCCCTACATGATGCATGGCTCGATCGGTCCCAGCTGCGCGATCGCGGTGATGGACGGCGACATGCTGACCATCTGGTCGCATACCCAGGGCGTCTATCCCGACCGCAAGGCGATCGCCGAGATGCTGGCGCTGCCGCCGGAGAACGTCCGCATCATCCACGCGCAAGGCGCCGGCTGCTACGGCCATAACGGCGCCGACGACGCGGCGGCGGATGCGGCGGTGATCGGGCATGCCCTGCCCGGCCAGCCGATCCGGGTGCAGTGGATGCGCGAGCAGGAGCACGCCAACGAGCCCTACGGTCCGGCGATGCTGATGGAGGTCGAGGCCGCGCTCGCCGCCGACGGCACGATCAGCACCTGGAACCACGACGTCTGGACCAACACCCACTCGACCCGGCCGGGCGGCGCCGGCGCGCTGCTGGCGGGGCGCAGCATCGCCAAGGCCTTCCCGCCGGAGCCGGCCGAGCTCGAGATCTCGCCCGCCGGCAACGGCGACCGCAATGCCAACCCGCTCTACAGCTTCGCCAACCGGCGGATCCTCTGGCATTTCCTGCCGGAGATGCCGCTCCGGGTCTCGGCTTTGCGTTCGCTCGGCGCCTACGCCAATGTCTTCGCGCTGGAAAGCTTCATGGACGACATGGCGCTGCAAGCGAATGCGGACCCAGTCGCCTTCCGCCTGAAGCATCTCGACGACCAGCGCGCGAAAGCGGTGATCGAGGAAGCCGCCGCGAAATTCGGCTGGGCGCAGCGGCAGAAGCTGCCGGGCCAGGGCCATGGCTTCGCCTTCGCCCGCTACAAGAACCACGCCGCCTATCTGGCACTCGCGGTGACCGTCGCGGTCGATCGCGACAGCGGGCATGTCCGGCTGGTGCGCGCGGTCGCCGCGATCGACAGCGGCGAGATCGTCAATCCCGACGGCATCCGCAACCAGACCGAAGGCGGCATCCTGCAGGCGATGAGCTGGACGCTCTACGAGCAGGTCACCTTCGACCAGACGCACATCACCAGCATCGACTGGGCGAGCTACCCGATCTTGAGGTTCGGGAGCGTGCCGGACGCGATCGAGGTCCATATCATCCCGCGCCCCAACGAGCCCTTCCTCGGCACCGGCGAGGCGGCGCAAGGCCCGACCCCGGCGGCGATCCGCAACGCGATCCGCGACGCGAGCGGCGTCAGGCTCTACGACCTGCCGTTCAGCCGCGATCGGGTTCGCGCCGCCATTGGCATCTAGGCCTCGCTCAGCCAGTCGCGGGCGAGGCCGTAGCGGACGATCTCGGCGCGGGTCTTCAGGCCGAGCTTCTCCATCGCGCGCGACTTGTAGCTTTCGATGGTCTTGATGCTCAAGCCCAGGCGCGCCGCCGCTTCCTTGTTGGTATGGCCCTGGGCGGCGAGCTTCAGCACCTCTTCCTCGCGCTCGCTCAGGGCCAGCCCGTCGCCGACCGCGCCCTCGCCCGCTTCCGCCTGCACGAACTTGCCGGCGATCGCCGGATCGACGTAGAGCCCGCCGCCCTGGACCGCGCGGATCGCCCGCACCAGCTCCTCCGCGGCGGAGCGCTTCAGCAAGTAGCCGCGGGCGCCGGCGCCCAGCACTTTCTGCACATAGGCGCGGTCCTCGTGGACGGTGAGAACCAGGATCTTGGCCGCGTCGCGCTCGCCGCCGACGCGCTGGACCAGGTCGAGGCCAGTCAATCCCGGCATCGAGATGTCCATGACGACCACATCCGGTTTCGCATCCAGGATCAGCTTCAGTGCCGCATGGCCGTCGGCGGCCTCGCCGACCAGCTCCATCTCCGGCGCCGCCTGGATCAGCGCCCTCACCCCCGCGAGCACCACCGGGTGATCATCCGCCAGAGCGACGCGGATTCTCGGCATGTTGCTGTCCCGCCTAGAGCTGCCCGGATCATTTAACATCGGAGCCACAGCCGAAGGCAATCCTAGGCTAAAGGCCAGCGCAATCGCCAGCGCGATCAAGAGCTTGGCGCCTGGAGCGCGCCGGTTCTAGGCGTCATCGAGCCAGCCGCGGCTCTTGCCGTAGCGCACAACCTCGGCGCGGGTGCGGAGATCGAGCTTCTCCGCCGCGCGGGCCTTGTAGGTCTCGACCGTCTTCACGCTGATGCCGAGCTTCTCGGCGGCTTCGCGGTTGGTCCAGCCCTGAGCGGCGAGCTTCAGCACCTCTTCCTCGCGCTCGCTGAGCGTGACGCCCGCGGCGGCGGGCTCGGCGGCGTTCTTCCTGGCGCGCACCTTGTCGGCGATCGCGGGATCGATATAGACGCCGCCGGCATGGACCGTGCGGATCGCGCGAATAAGCTCGTCGGCGGCTGAGCGCTTCAGCACATAGCCGCGGGCGCCCGCGCCCAGGAGCTGCTGCACATAGGCGCGGTCCTCCTGGGCGGTCAGCACCAGCACCTTGGTCGCTGCGTGATCCTGCGCGATCCGGTTGGCGAGGGTGATACCGCCCATTTCCGGCATCGAGATGTCGATGATGGCGATATCCGGCGCCTTGGCGTCCAGGACCTGCAGGGCCGCATGCCCGTTGCTCGACTCGCCGGCGACCTCGATATCCGGGGACGCCTCGATCAGCGCTTTCATGCCGGCCAGGACCACCGGGTGATCATCCGCCAAGACGACGCGGATCTTGGCCATGCTAGCTGCCGTTGCAGGCGTTCAAAATCCCACCCTCCCGTCGCGGGGCTGTTCCGCTCCGGCCATAAGGCGAGGAGTCGGTCGTTCCGACGGATCGTGGCGTGAGGATACGGAGCGCCGCGCGCGCAGCGATAGACGGGTGAATCCCGGCCCCGCTGTAGGGGAATTCCTGACGCGCCGCTCAGCCGGATTGGGCAATCGGAATGCGAATATACAGCGTCGTGCCGGCGCCCGGGCTGCTGTCGATCGACAGGCTGCCGCCGACCAGCGCGAGTCGCTCGGCGATTCCGGGCAGGCCGAGCCGGCCCCGGGCCGCCACCGCTTCGACATCGAAGCCGCGGCCGTCGTCCTCGATGATCACCCGCAGCGTGCCGTCACGCAGCTCCAGCACCAGGCTGACCGTGCTGGCGGCGGCGTGTCGCAGCACGTTGGTCAGGCTTTCCTGCACCACGCGATAGACCGTGGTCTCGATGTCGTCGGCAAAGCGCCGGGTGAGATCGCCGGCATGGTAGTCGACGCGGATGCCGAAGCGCTCGCTCCAGTCGCCGGTATAGGTCTCGAGCGCGCGCAGCAGGCCGAGATCGTTGAGCGCGGTCGGCCTGAGCTCCCAGGCGGTGCGGTGCAGGTTGCTGCCGATCTGCGCGGTCAGCGCCTGCAGCCAGCGCAAGGTCGCATGGCCGCGCGCGTCGGCCAGCACCGGCTCCAGGCTCTTCAGGCCGAGCGACAGCCCGGTCAGGTCCTGGCCGGTCTGGTCGTGGAGATCGCGGGTGATCCTGAGGCGCTCCTGCTCCTGCGCGGCGATCATCCGCTGCAGCAAGCGCAGGCGCTCCTCCTCGGCCTCGATCTTCTGCGCCTGCAAGGCGAGTTGTGCAGCCTGGGCGCGCCGCAGCGCCGCCTCGGCGCGCACCGTCGGCGTGATATCGCTGCTGACCCCGCGATAACCGAGGAAGTTGCCCTCGGCGTCGAAGACCGGCTTGCCGCTGGTCGTCACCCAGACATCCGTGCCGTCGGCGCGGGCCGTGCGGTAGCGAAAATCGCGGAACGGCTGATGCGCTGCGAGAATCGCGAAATGGTCCCGCCACTTCTCCGGCTCTTCCTCGATATCGGCGGCGAAGTCCCATCGCCCTTGGCCGATCCGCGTGGCCGGGTTGACGCCCCAATCCGAAAGCGCGTCCGGAACGACGCTGAACCGATGATCGAGGTCGGTTTCCCAGAACCAGTCGAAGGCGGTCTCGGCATAGTCGCGCATGCGCTGCTCGCTGAGCAGGAGCGCGTCCTCGGCGGCCCGGCGCGCGCCGATGTCCGCCTTCAGCTGCGCGTTGGCCTTGCGCAGATCCTCATATGCCTTGCCGAGGTCGGCCGATGCCGCGTTGATCGCCTGGGCCACCTCGTCGAGCTCGTCCGGGGCCGGCGGGGCCTCGCGCTGAAGCCGCAGGGTCTGCAGCGGTTGGTCGACCCGGAAGCCGCGCAGGAAGGCCGCGATCCCCTGCAGATGCCGGGTGATCAGCTGATGCACGATGAACAGGATGAAGGCGGAGACGATGAAGGTCTTGGCGCCCTGGGCGACGCCGACCACCAG
Source organism: Dongia sp. (assembly GCF_041905885.1). Taxonomy (NCBI): domain Bacteria; kingdom Pseudomonadati; phylum Pseudomonadota; class Alphaproteobacteria; order Rhodospirillales; family Dongiaceae; genus Dongia; species Dongia sp. The sequence continues at coordinate 114,230 of NZ_JAYRKD010000008.1, forward strand.
CAGCCGCTGGATCAGCTCGTGGCGGACCTCGCTCAAGCTGGCCTCGACGGTGAGCGTGCCGATCTGGCGCTGCGTGCCGCCGACCTGATAAGTGATGGGGAATTCCCGCGTCTTCACGTCGCCGGGATCGTGCTCTCCGGCCTCGATCCGCACCGGGGTCGTGGTCGCGCCGCTCTCGACCACCGCCGCGTGGGTGACGGTCGGCAGGCGCAGGATGCCGTCGAGCTCGGCCTGGATCTGGCGCGCATCGACGTTCCACAGGCCTTCGGCCAGCGCGCCGCTATAGCCGGCGCCGATCTCGTCGAGGCGCGCGTCGATCGCATCGACCCCCCGGCGGTAGTCCAGGTAGAACTCGATCGAGGTCAGCACCAGGGTGACGGCCGAGCTGAACAGCACGACGACGGCGAGCAGGCGGAGCCCGATCCCCGGGCGCGGCCGGAACAGCCGCGACGCCAGGCTGCCGAGCCCGCGACGCGGCTCGGCCTGCTCGACGCTCTTTTCCCGCAAGGCAACCAGCGTCCGTCACTCCCTCGGTCACCTTGGTAATTTTAGACCAAGGGCGGGGTGGATGCCATCCTAACGCGGTATGCAGCTGCCGCTAAGGGCCGCCGGCCTTGATCTGCGCCCAGAGTTGGTCGACCCGGAGCTGCAGGTCGGGGGCCAGCGGCTTGACCAGGACCAGCTTCGCCTTCACCGCGTCGGTCGGGAAGATCCGCGGATCCGCCGCCAGCGGCGCATAGACCTGGTCATAGCTGCCCGGCTGCCCGTTGGCATAGCCCATCTCACCGGCGGTGGTGGCGATCATCTTCGGCTGCAGCAGATGGTTGAGGAAGGCGTAGGCGGCGTCGGGATGCGGCGCGTCCTTGGGGATGGCGAAGGCGTCGATGAAGGCGAGCCCGCCTTCCCGCGGCACCACGTAGTCGATGACCGCCGCCACCTGGCCGGCTTTCGGCGCGGGCTCGGAGGCCTTGAGCTTGTTCGCAGCCTGCACCGCATCGCCGTTCCATTCGGTGGCGAGGCAGAGCTTCTTGCCGGTAAGCCCGCTCACCAGGTTGGCCGAGTCCAAGGTCCTCACATAGGGGCGGATCTTCTGCACCACCGCCGCGGCCCGCTCCCATTCCGGCTCGTCGGCCTGGTTGGGATCGAGCCCCAGATAGCGCAGCGCCATCGGCAGCACCACCATCGGGTCGTCGATCAGGCCGATGCCGCAACCCTGCAGCTTCTTGGCGAAGCGCACGTCGAAGATCAGCGCATAGGAATTGAGCGGTGCATCCTCCGCCCGCTTCCTGATCAGGTCGGTCCGGAGCGCGAGGCCGATCGTGCCCCAGAGATAGATCCCGGTGGAGGCGGTCGGAACGTCTGCGCCGGCGAGGAGCTTGGTCAGGGCCGGATCCTGCCCGGCCAGCGCCGGGAGCCGGGCGGCATCCAGCGGCTGGAACTTGCCGGCCTGGATCGCCTGTGAAAGCTGCGGCACGGCTTTCAACACGACGATGTCATAGCCGGCATTGCCGCCGGCGAGCTTGGCCGCTGCCTCGTCCGGGGTCTCATAGGTCTCGACTTGGGTCTTGGTCCCGCTCGCGCGGGAGAACGACTCGAGCACGGTCGGGCTCAAGTAGCCGTTCCAGGCATAAAGCTTGACCAGTTTCTCCTGGGCCAGGACCGGGTTCTGGAAAGCCGCCATGAGGACGGCCAATGGGACGATCAGGGCGACGATCAGCGCGCGATGGGACATTCAGCCAATGGCTCGATTATCTGGGGTTCAATCGGTGCATGAAAAAAAGGAATGAACGAGGGCGACAATACCACGCGGCCCCTGTTGTTTGCGACCGTTTCGGTCTGATACCTTCCGGCCCGTGTCCAAGTATTCCGCCTTTTCCCTCGTCCGCCACGCGCTCAATCCCGACCTGCCCTGGCCGCGGGCCTGGCGCTCGCCCGAGCCGAAATCCTCCTACGATGTCGTGATCGTCGGCGGCGGCGGGCATGGCCTCGCCACCGCGCATTACCTCGCCAAGAATCACGGCATCCGCAACGTCGCGATCCTGGAGCGGGCCTATATCGGTTCCGGCAATGTCGGGCGCAATACCACCATCATCCGCTCCAACTACCAGATGGGCGGCAACACCGCCTTCTTCGAGCATTCGCTGAAGCTCTGGGAAGGCCTCTCCCACGAACTCAACTTCAACTGCATGGTCTCGCAGCGCGGCCAGGTCATCGTCGCGATCTCACCCGTGCAGATGGACGTCTTCGCCCGCAAGGGCAACACCATGCGCCTGAACGGCATCGACGCCGAGCTGCTCGACCGCGGCGAGGTGATGAAGCTCCTCCCCTATCTCGACTATTCCAAGGACGCGCGCTGGCCGGTCTATGGCGCCATCCACCAGCCGCGCGCCGGCACCGCGCGCCATGACGCGGTCGCCTGGGGCTATGCCCGCTCGGCCGACAGCCAGGGCATCGACATCATCGAGAATTGCGAAGTCACCGGCTTCGTGATGGAAGGCGGCAAGGTGACCGGCGTCGAGACCTCGCGCGGCCGGATCAATGCCGGCAAGGTCGGCATCGCGGTCGCCGGCCATACCTCGCATGTGGCGAAGATGGCGGGTCTCCGGCTGCCGGTCGAGAGCCATATCCTGCAGGCCTTTGTCACCGAGCCCCTGAAGCCGATCGTGCATCATGTCGTCTCCTGGGGTGCCGAGCTCTTCTATCTCTCGCAATCGGACAAGGGCGGGCTGGTGTTCGGCGGCCATATCGACGGCTTCAACACCTATACCCAGCGCGGCCAGTTCGCAAAGATCCAGGGCGTCGCCGAATGCGCCGTCTCGCTGATGCCCTTCGTCAGCCGCGTCCGCCTGCTGCGCCACTGGGGCGGCATCCAGGACATGACCCCGGACGGCAGCCCGTTCATCGGCAAGACGCCGGTCAAGAATCTCTATCTCAACGGCGGCTGGTGCTACCAGGGCTTCAAGGCGACGCCGGCCTCGGGCTGGACCTTCGCCCATACCATCGCCCATGACGACGAGCATGAGCTGGTCCGCGACTTCTCCCTCGACCGTTTCGAGAAGGGCGGCGAGCTCGACGAATACGGCACCGGCAACTGGACCTGGAAGCAATGAGGATACCCTGCCCGCATTGCGGCCCGCGCGACTATTCGGAGTTCCGCTACGGCGGCGACGCCTCGAAGCAGCGCCCGAAACACGGCACCGGCGATCTCAAGACCTGGCACGATTTCTACTTCCTGTTCGACAACCCCAAGGGCCCGCATCAGGAATATTGGCAGCACGTGCTGGGTTGCCGGCGCTGGTTCACTCTCTCCCGCAACACCGCCACCAATGAAGTTGGGGAAGCCAAGTGACCTTCCGGCGACTACCTTCCGGCGGCCGCCTCGACCGCAGCAAGACCGTCGGCTTCACGTTGGACGGCAAATCGTATTCCGGATTTGTCGGCGACACCTTGGCTTCGGCGCTGCTGGCGAACGACGTCACCCTGGTCGGGCGTAGCTTCAAGTATCACCGCCCGCGCGGGATCATGTCCGCCGGTGTCGAGGAGCCGAACGCGCTCTTTACTTTGCATGGCGGTGCCCGCACCGAAGCGAATATCCCCGGGACGGTCGTCGATCTCACCGAAGGCCTGACCGCACGCACGCAGAATGCCTGGCCCTCCGTCGAATTGGACGTGATGGGCATCAACCAGCTGGCTGCGCCGCTCTTCCAGTCGGGCTTCTACTACAAGACCTTCATGGGCCCGACCAAGGGCGCCTGGATGTTCTACGAGCCCTTCATCCGCAATGCCGCCGGCCTGGGCGCCGCCACCGAAGCCGCCGATCCCGACCGCTATGACACCCGCTTCGATTTCTGCGAAGTGCTGGTGATCGGCGCCGGTGCCGCCGGCATCGCCGCCGCCTTGAGCGCCGCACGCGACGGCGCGCGGGTCGTGCTGGTCGAGCAGGATTCCGAGCTCGGCGGCGGCTTGCTCTCCGATCCCGCGCAAGGTGATTGGCTGAACGCGCGCCTGGCTGAGATAAACCAAGCCGCCAACATCCGCGCGCTGACCCACACGAGCGCGATCGGCCTCTATGACGACAACATGGTGGTGCTGGTCGAGCGCCGCGACCACCGGCAGCCGGATCCCGCCAAGGGCCAGGCGCGCCAGGTCCTGACCATGCTGCAGGCCAAGGCGATCGTGTTTGCGACCGGCGCCATCGAGCGGCCGCTGGTCTTCGCCAACAACGACCGGCCGGGCGTGATGCTGGCTTCGGCGGTGCGGACCTATCTGAATCGCTTCGGCGTGGCCCCCGCGGGCCGCGCGGTGATCGCGACCAACAACGACACCGCCTATGCCACCGCCTACGATCTCGCGGCGCAGGGCCTCGAGGTGATCGTCGCCGACAGCCGCGACACGATCGCCGCCGACCTCAAGACCCGAAAGGGCATCGAGATCCTGACCGGAACATCGGTGGTCGATGTGAAGGGCAAAGGCACCCTGCATGCTGCGCTCCAGGGCGCAGAGGAACGCACCGTCACCTGCGATGTGGTCGGCGTTTCCGGCGGCTGGTCGCCGGTCGTGCATCTGACCAGCCATGGCGGGATCAAGCCGCGCTATGACGCGCGCGTGGTCGGCTTCGTGCCGGGCGGCTTCGCGCCGAGCCATTCCGGCGCCGGCGCCTGCATCGGCACCTTCGGCCTCAACGCCGCGATCCGTGAAGGCACGGAAGCCGGCGCCAAGGCCGCCGGCACCGCACCGCAAGCACTGCCGGCCGCCGCGGGCGAAGACCGCGCCTACGCGATCCTGCCGGCCTGGATGCCGCCCAAACGCCCCCATGGAAATCCCCGGGGCAAAGCTTTTGTCGATTTCCAGAACGATGTCACGGCCAAGGACATCAAGAACGCGCATCAAGAGGGCTATCACTCGGTCGAGCACTTGAAGCGCTACACCACGCTCGGCATGGGCACCGACCAGGGCAAGACCTCGAACATCATCGCGCTGGCCGAGATGGCCGAGCTGCGCGGTCTGCCCTTGGAGCAGGCCGGCACCACCACTTTCCGCCCGCCCTATACCGGCGTCTCCTTGGGCGCGATTGCGGGCCGCACCATCGGTGGCCATTTCCGTCCGACCCGGCGCTCGCCTTTGCACGACTGGCACGCGGCCAATGGCGGCGTCTTCATCGATGCGGGACTCTGGAAGCGCGCCTGGTATTACACCTGGGCCGGCGACACGCCCGAGACCGCCTACGTCAAGGAGATGGAGCTGGTGCGGCGCGGCGTCGGCATCTCCGACGTCTCCACCCTCGGCAAGATCGACGTGCAGGGACCGGATGCCGCCGAGTTTCTGAACCGGGTCTATGTCAACGGCTTCGCCAAGCTCCCCGTCGGCAAGGCGCGCTACGGCGTGATGCTGAACGACGACGGCGTGGTGCTGGACGACGGCACCACCACGCGGATCTCCGAGACTCAGTTCTACACGACCACCACGACGGCCCAGGCCGGCGAGGTCATGTCCTGGCTGGAATTCCTGCTGCAGACCCAGTGGACCGATTTGAAGGTCCATGTCGCCTCATTGACCGACGAATGGGCCGGCATGGCAATCTCCGGCCCGAAATCGCGCCAAGCGCTCGAACTCGCCTTCCCCGGCGTCGATGTCTCGGACGCGAGGCTGCCTTACATGGGCTGCCTCGAAATCAATTTCGAAGGCGCCCCGATCCGGCTGCTCCGCCTCAGCTTTTCCGGCGAGCTTGCCTACGAAGTCCACCTGCCCGCGGATTACGCCACCGCGCTCTGGGAACACTTCATCAAGACCGGCGCTCCGCTCGGCATCAAGCCCTACGGCCTCGAAGCCTTGGCGAGTCTCCGCATCGAAAAGGGCCATGTTGCTGGCCTCGAGCTCGACCATCGCAACACCTTGGATGATCTCGGCCTCGGCAAGATGGCCGCGAAAGAAAAGCCCTATATCGGCAAGGAGCTCCGCCAGCGCCCGATCTACCAGGCGCCGGAGCGCTGGAGCCTGGTCGGCCTCGAGCTCTTGGAGCCGGAGAAGCGGCTGCGCGGCGGCGCGATCCTCTTCGCCAAGGACGACGAGATCAAAGGCCATGGCCGCGGCTACATCACCTCGGTCACCTGGTCGGTCGAATTGCAGAAGACGATTGCGCTCGCCCTCTATAACGGCGGCCTGAAGCATGTCGGCGAGGAAATCCTCTGCGCCTTCCCGCTGAAGAACGAGCTGACCCGTGCCAAGATTGTCAGCCCGCATTTCATCGACCCCGAAGGGAAGCGCCTCCATGCTTGAGAAGCGATCCGCCCTCGCCACCGCGCATCCCTTCGCCTGGGCGGCCTTGACGCTCGGCGAAGTGCGCAACTTCACCCTGACCCAGGTCGCGGGCTTCGGCGGCTTCGAGGCTGATGTCACAGCCGTCGCCGGCGCCTTGCCGACGACCAACGATCAGGCGGCCGAAAGCAACGGCCGCACCGTCTTCCGGACCGGCCCGCAGAGCTTCTGGTTCGTCGGACCGGCGAATGACGATCTCGCTTCTCGCCTCGCAGGCAAGGCGATCGTCACCCCGCTCTCCTCCAGCCGCAGTCGGATCTCGATCGAAGGCCGCGCCGCGCGCGACGTCTTGCGCAAAGGCATCCCGATCGATCTGCACGAGCGCGTCTTCACGCCGGGCAAGTTCGCGCAAACCGGCGTCCATCACACGCCGGTTCTCCTGCATTGCATCGCCGAGCAGCGCTTCGAGCTCTACGCAATGCGGACCTTCGCGCTGAACGTCTGGGAATGGCTCGAGGACGCCGCGCTGGAATTCAAGTAACGCGCATCCGCCAAGCGTCCAGGCTGGAGCCCTTGAGATAAATCGGCTATAATCTTCTGCGGTTGGTCGACGGTGCCGCGCTCACCATCGCGCGCGAAACTGCGAACCAATCAGGCGGAACCTTTACAGGGCCTTTACGCCAGCAAGCATGCGGCGCCGGCCATTAAAGAGATTCTGCTCGATGGATCAGCCGGTTATTGGAATTAGACGGGTGATCGCGTAAAGGTTCGCGGCTCGCCGTCAAGTGACCCGCTGCAGCTTCGCCTGATACTTGCCCGGCGTGCCGATGGTCATGGCATCGCCTGAGACCTCGAAGTTCCGCTCCTGCACGCTGCCGAGATAGTCGGCCATGTTGCTGGCCTCGACCGTGACGCGGACCTTATCGCCGCTGATTGAATAGGGACCGAAATAGCACATCAGCGATTTCGCGATCTCATCGGGAAAGCCGCCGTCATTCGGGCTTCTCCCGAGTTGGATGAAAGCATGCCCGGTCGCGTCGAACACCGCGTAACCGCTTGGATGCGCGCCGAGCGGCTGGCCGGCGACGCCTTCCTTGTTGAAGCGCGTGAAGGAGACGACACGCCAGGTGCCGATGAGTGGATTCGTTGAGGTCATGCTCGGCCCTCTCTCAACTCTTCATCCGCGGACCAGGCCCGCGGATGACGACTGGTTGCTACGACCGCATCCGCTTGCCTTCGGGATCGAACGGCGGGTCGATGAGGATCGTGGCCTTGCGGTTCTCGCCGATGATCTCGATCTCGAACGCGCCCTGCCCGGTTTCGCCGGCCAGCTCCTTCGGCACATATCCTTGCGCCATCGACTTGTCGACATAATGCGCATAGCCGCCGGAGGTGACCCAGCCCACGACCTTGCCCTTGTGCCAGATCGGCTCGTCGCCGAGCACGTCACAATCGCCGGCCTCGACGATCATCGAGACGCGGCGCAATTTGCCGCCGCTCCGCTTCTCTTCGGTCGCGGCTTCGCGGCCGATGAAGTCGTTCTTGCCGAGATCGATGAAGCGGTCGAGGCCGGCCTCGAACACGCCGTAGATCGGCCTGAGCTCGCGGTACCAGGTCGGGAAGTTCTTCTCCAGGCGCATCGAGAGCAGCGCCCGCATGCCGAAATTGACGATGCCATGCGGCTTGCCCGCCTTCATGATGGCCTGATAGAGCCGGCGCTGGTATTCGGGTGCCACCCAGATCTCGTAGCCGAGGTCGCCGGTATAGGTGACCCGGTTGATCAGCGCCGGGACATTGCCGATGTCCATCGACCGATGGTCCATGAACTTGAAGGCGGCGTTGGAGACGTCCTCGTCGGTCATGGCCTGCAGCACGTCGCGCGACTTCGGGCCTGCGATCGAGAGGCCGACCAGGCCCATGTCGTAGCGGTGGATCCGGACCGAGCCGTCGGCCGGCAGGTGCTGCTCGAACCAGCGCATGTGATATTTCTGCGCTTGGCTGGAGCCCCACATGTAGAAGCGCTCGTCCGCCGCCTTGGCGATGGTGAAGTCGCCGATCAGCTTGCCGCCCGGGTTCAGCATGGGGGTGAGGATGATGCGGCCGGTGCGCGGCATCTTGTTGGTCATGAGGCGCGAGAGGAAGGCCTCGGCACCGGATCCCTCGAAGCGATACTTGGCGAAGTTCGCGATCTCCGTCACGCCGACGCCGTTGCGGGTGCCGAGCACCTCGGCTTTCACATGCTTGAAGTCGTTGGAGCGGTGGAAGGAGACGATATCCTTGGGCTCGACGCCCTTCGGCGCGAACCAGAGCGGCGTCTCCAGGCCCCAGCTGTCGCCCATGACCGCGCCCTGCGCGATCATGGTGTCATAGAGCGCGGTGGTCTGCTGCGGCCGCGCGGCCGGCAGTTCCTCGTTCGGGAAGCGGACCGAGAAGCGGCGGGCATAGTTCTCGCGCACCTTCTCGTTGGTGTAGGAGCGAGTCGCCCATTCGCCGAAGCGCGCCACGTCCATGGCCCAGACGTCGAAGCCGGGATCGCCGTTCACCATCCATTGCGACAAGGCAAGGCCGACGCCGCCGCCCTGGCTGAAGCCGGCCATGACCGCGCAGGCGCACCAGAAGTTCCGCAGACCCTGGACCGGTCCCACCAGCGGGTTGCCATCGGGCGAGAAGGTGAAGGGGCCGTTGATGACCCGCTTGATGCCGGCATTCTCCAGCGCCGGAAAATGCTTGTAGCCGAGCTCCAGATTGGGCGCGATCCGGTCGAGATCCGGCTGCAGCAGCTCCTGGCCGAAGCTCCAGGGCGTCTCCCTGGGCTGCCAGGGGACGCAGGCCTGCTCATAGGTGCCGAGCACCATGCCCTGGCGCTCCTGGCGCATGTAGATCTCGGACTTGAAGTCGATGATATGCGGCAGCTCGTGGCCGCGCTCCTTGTTGTAGGAGATCACCTCCTGCATGTCCTCGGTCACCAGATACATGTGCTCCATGGCGAGCACGGGGAGCTCCAGGCCGACCATGCGGCCGACTTCGCGGGCCCAGAGGCCGCCGCAATTGACGACATGCTCGGCGTGGATGTTGCCCTGGTCGGTGATGACGTCCCAACTCCCGTCCTTGCGCGCCTGCAGGTCGGTCACGCGGGTGCTCTGGTAGATCTCGGCGCCGGCGATCTTCGCCGACTTGGCATAGGCGTTGGTGGTGCCGTTGGGATCGAGGTTGCCGTCGGCGGCGTCCAGCATGGCGCCGACGAAATACTGCTCCTCAAGCATCGGATGCATCTTCTTCGCCTCGGCCATGGTCAGCATCTCGGTCTCGAGGCCAAGATAGCGGGCGCGGGCATGGGCCATCTTCAGCCATTCCAGCCGCTCCGGCGTCTCCGCCAGAATGAGGCCGCCGGAGCGGTGCAGGCCGCAGCTCTCGCCGGAGATCTTTTCGAGCTCGTTGTAGAGACCGATCGTGTAGCCCTGCAGCTTGGCGACATTGGGATCGCCGTTGAGGGTATGGAAGCCGCCCGCCGCGTGCCAGGTCGAGCCCGAGGTCAGCCGGTCGCGCTCAACCAGGACCACGTCTTTCCAGCCGGCCTTGGTCAGGTGGTAGAGCACGGAACAGCCGACGACACCGCCGCCGATGACGACTACACGGGCTTGAGACTTCATGGATCGATCCCTAAGGAATTGGTGAAAAACGGCCTTTTCGGTCCTTGGCGGCAGAGGCTAATGGGCCGAAAACCGCCTTGCCAATGCGTTTTTGGCTCCCGGCTAAGGGCTTTTCCTGAATTTCCGGATTGTTAGGAATCACCCTATAAAACCGTCCCATGAGCGACTTCCGGCATCATTTCCGCCTCTGGGCCCTGGGCACCCTGGTCATCATGGTGACTTTGGGCTCCCTGACCGGCCTGCTGCTGCGCCAGTGGCGCGACGGCGTCGCGGCCGGCCCGTCCGGCGGCACGATCGGAGTCTTCGCCTGCACCCTGCTGCTCGGCCTGATCGCGGTCTGGTTTCGCAACGGCCACCGGCTCTGGCTCGCCGCCAAGGCGCGTTAGGTGCTAGAACTGCCGGAGTCGTAAACCTCCTCCGGCGGAAATCAATGTATCGGGAAAATGCTTTGAAGCGGCGGCTCGCCCAGGGCGAGTCCGTGTTCGGTTGCTGGGTCGATACCGGCAGTTCGACCGTGGTCGAGATCCTCGGCCATGCCGGCTTCGATTTCGTGGTGATCGACCTGGAGCACGGCCAGGGCGACATCGCCACCGCCACCGAGATGATCCGCGCCGCGCAATTGACCGACATGACCGCGGTCATCCGCGTGCCCTCCAACGATCCCATATTCCTGAAGCGGATCCTGGAAGTCGGCGCCGACAGCCTGATGATCCCGCAGATCGAAACCGCCGAGGAAGCCAAGGCCGCCGTGCACGCCTGCCGCTACCCGCCGCAGGGAGCGCGCGGCTATGCGGCCCCGGTGGTGCGCGCCTCCTCCTACGGGAAGGTCAAGGACTACATCCACCGCGCCAATGACAACCTGCTCCTGGTCCTGCAGATCGAATCCCAATCGGCGGTGAAGCATGCGGCCGAGATCGCCGGCGTCGAGGGCGTCGATGTCGCCTTCATCGGCGTCAACGACCTCGGCGGCTCGATCGGCCGGCTGGAGCAACTCGATCATCCCGACGTCCGCAAGCTGGTCGCCGAGGCCGAGGCTGCACTGAAGAAGACCGGCAAGATCATGGGCACGGTGCCCAGCGCCGGCGCCACGCCGAAGGAACTCTTCGCCGCCGGCTACAAGATGGTCCCGCTGGCGGTCGACGTCGCCCTGCTGCGCGACGCGGCTCTGGCCTGCGTCCGCGAACACGCCCCTCCGGCAAGACTGTCGGCGAGGCGAAGCGTTACTAGGGCAGCGGCTGGGTCTGGAACAGGCGGACGCGGATGCCGCCATGCGATACCGGATCGCCCGGCGGCAGGAACGGCAGGCCGGTCGCTTCCGCCAGCGGCGTTTCGTTGGTGATGATGCCGACGCGCCAGCCGCTGAACTTGGCGAGCAAGGTCTGGCCCAGCGCGCGATAGAGCGCGGTCAGCTGCTTACGATCCCCGATCCGCGCGCCGTAGGGCGGGTTGGCGATCACCAGGCCCGGCTTGCCCTCCGGCGGCGTCAGGTCGCTGATCGCCTGCTGCTTGAACGCGGTCAGTGACGCAACGCCGGCGCGTTCGGCATTGGCCCGGCTCATCGCCACCGCGCCCGCGTCGCGGTCGCTGCCGTGAAACTTGATTCCATCGGGAAGTGCCGCCGGCTTGCCGGCGCGCATCCGGTTCCAGGCAACGGAGTCGAAAGTCTTCAACTGCTCGAAGGCAAAGCGCCGCGATCGGCCTGGCTGCAGCCCGGCGGCGATCTCGGCCGCTTCGATGACGAAGGTGCCGGAGCCGCACATCGGATCGACCACCGGCTCCTTGCCGTCGAAGCCGCATTGCCGCAGGAACAGGGCGGCCAGATTCTCGCGCATCGGTGCCTTGGCGACGGCTTCCTTATGCCCGCGCTTGTGCAGTGACTCGCCCGAGGTATCGACGCTGATGGTGCAGAGATCGTCGTCGATCCGCGCCTTGATGACGACCTCGGCGTCTTCGGAGGCCGACGCGCCGAGCGTGCCCTGGATCGCCTTGGTCACCCGCTGGGCCGCGGCGCCCTGGTGATAGATGCGCGAAGCCTTGCATGAAGCCTCGACCCAGAACGGCTGGTCGGCGCGCAGGATCTCGCCCCAGGCGACCTTGCGCGATCGCTTGTCGAGCTGCGCCACATGCATTGCCCGAAACTCGGCGATCCGCGCCAGCACGCGGGCGGCGCCGCGCAGTTCCAGGTTGGCGCGCCAGACTTCGGGCCAGCCGCCCTGCACGGTGACGCCGCCCTTGATGATCCTGGGATCGCGGAAGCGCTTCTCGCACGCCTCGGCGGCGAGCGCGGTTTCCAGGCCCGGCGCGGTCACCAGGAAGATTTCGAAATCGGGGGCAGCGGTCATGCCGGAGGTCTTAACACAAACCCGGCGCTCGGATCACGCGTCCTTGCCGAACTTCTCGATCGCCTGCCGCAGCTCGGGATGGGTCTTGGCGTAGGTCTCCAGCGGGATGCCCTCGACCGCGGCGGCCCAAGCCTGCTGCACGGCGACGACGCCGGCCGCGGGACCGCCGGGATGGCTCACGATCCCGCCGCCGCAGAGATAGAGGAGATCGACGGTGCGGCCGGTGCGGGCATAGGTCTCCGGCGCCTGGCCGCCCCATTGCCCGGAGCCGGCGACCGGCATCGGGCAATCCTCCGGTGAGAAGAGCGGCGTGCTCACCGCCTTGAACGAGCGCACGAATGAATCATCCGGCTCCCAGTATTTCGACTGGATGCCGTTGATCTGGAATTGGTCGACACCCAACAGCCGCCAGAACTGCTGCCAGACCGAGAAATCGAAACCGAGTCCGGGATGGCGGGTCAGGATGTCCCAGCCGTTGCGGTGCGCGTGCAAGGCGATCTGGCTGCGCTTCCTGAGGAAAGCCATCGCGCCCATTCCGATCGAGTTGATGTTGACGACGGCGCAGTTGCCGCCTGCCTCCACCACGAGATCGTGGTTGCGCATCATCTGGTCGGGATCCGTGTGGGAGATCCCGAAGGCGACCATCACCTTCTTGCCGGTCTTCTGCTCGTGATCGAGCACCAGGGGCATGATCGCCGAGATCCTCTGCTCGAGCGGCGAATAGGCCGGGCTCATCAGCTTCTCGTCGTCCTTGATGAAATCGACGCCCGAACGAATGAGCTCGCCGACCAGCGCAGCCGTCTCCGGCGGACGCAAGCCCAAAGCCGGCTTGATGATCGTGCCGATGACCGGACGATCCGTGACCCCGGTCAGCCTGCGGGTTCCGGCTACACCGAACTGCGGCCCTGGATAGGCGCCGCGGAACTCCTCAGGAAGCTTCAGGCCGACGATTCGAATCCCGGTCAGGCCACGGATCGAGAATGCCCCACCGATCGCAATCGTCATCAGCGCCGAAAGATCGGTGCCGATCGCCTCGAAGGGAAAGCCGATATCGGCCTCGCCCCGGTTATAGGGTCCTGACCCCTGCTGCGGCAGCGACGGCATTGTCACCGGCGGCAACGGACGGAGGTCCAGCACCCGCGCCGCGACGCGGTTCTTCAATTCCTCGGTTTCGCCCGGCACCGGCACGAAGGTGCCGGTGGACTGGTCGCTGGCGATCTTGGCGGCCAGCGCCTCGACGCTGCCGGGTGTTTCCAGGAGATAGGTGAGGACGATCAGCGACAATGGAAGACCTCAGCGGGTGATGCGCTGGATGCTCTCGGAAATCTCGCCCTTGTCGAAGACGTTGAGCCAGTCCGGCTTGAAGATCCGCCCCCGCGCGTTGGCGATCGCCTTCTGCGCCGCATCGGAGAAGACCGCGCCCGGCAACTGGTCGAACACCACCGCCATGCCGATGTTGATATGCCCCATCAGGAAATCGAAGGCGGCCTCGCGCGGCACGCCGCGGCGCACCGCCTCCTCCATGCCCTCGCGCATCATGGCGATGAAGGTGATCGCCATGGTCTCGCTCAAGGCCGGTTCCAGGATCGCCATCTGCTCGACGGTTACGCGATGCGAGCGGAGGATCGGTGCATACATCTGCTTGGCGATCGTCTCGCCCTTGGCGTAATGCGCTTCCGGTCCCTGCATCAGCGCGCAGACGATGCTCTGCTTCGCCGCCAACCCGCCGAAGAAATCCTTCTTCGCATCGGGCTGGGTCTCGTCGTTGATGATCGGCGGATGGCAGGGATGGGTGACGAAATAGCTCAGGTCGTCGCGCTTCGGCAGCTCGCCGGCGAAAGGCGCCGCCGGGTCCAGCGCCACCACCATGGTGCCGCTCGCCAGTTGCGGCGAGATGGCATGTGAGATCTTGCCGATCAAGGTGTCGGGCACGGCCAGGATCACCACCTCGGCCCCCTTCAGCGCAACCTCCTGCGGCGAGGCGGAGATGCCGAGCTCCTTCATCCGCTCCTGGCCGGCCGGGCTCACCTCGACATAGCGCATGTCATGGCCGTGGCCCTTCAAGTTGCGCGACAGGCGATAGCCCATCTTCCCGCCGGCACCCATGATCGCGATGGCAGTCATCCTATTCTCTCCCGTGTCAGGCCGCGCCGTCGCGCAGGCCGATGAAGTAATCCGGGCCGCCGATCTGGCCGCCCTTGAACACGACTTCGATTCCGTCGACCACATCCGTCTCCGCCGTCGCGCGGCAGAGCGGCGCGCCCGGCACGGTGGGGGCGATCATCGTCAAGGCTTCAAGCCGCATCGCCTGCGCCACCGCGCCGGAGGTATCGCCGCCGGCGATGACCGCACGGCGGATGAGCCCAGGCTCGCGGGCGCTGGAGACGACCGTTGCCAGCGCCACCCCGATCTTTTCGTTCAAAACTTCGGTGCCGGCGCGGGCCTGCAATGCTTTTACGGCCGACGGATCGGGCGCCTCGGCGCTGTAAACGACCACACTCTGGCCACGACCGAGAACCGCCTCGGCAGCCCGAGCGGCGCGATGCGTTTCAGCTTGCCCTTCGAGCAACTTGACCGGATCGAGTGCAATCGTTTCAAAGCCTTGCGCCCGCGCCGCGGCGATCTGGCCGGAAGTGACCGGCGAGCAGCTGCCGGAAACCACCAGCAGGGGTCCGTTGGCCCGCAGCTCCGGCAGCGCGGCCGGCCGCACGATGCGGCCGATCGATTCCCAATAGGCGCAGAGCGCGTATTCGACGCCGGAAGAGCCGGCCAGGAACTGCACCGGCTCGGCCGAGGCCGCGATGACGCGGCCTGCTTCGCGCGACGACTCCGCGTCGAGCACGTCGATAAGGACGATCTCGGCGCCCGCCGCGAGCTCGGCCTCGAAACTTGCCAGGCCAGTGCCGGCGTTGACGGCGAGGATATCGACCAGGCCGATCTTGCGCGCGGTCTGCTTCCCGAGATGCAGGCGGAGGTCGGCCTCGTCCATCGGCGTCACCGGATGGCGGGCCATGGTCGGGTGCCGGTCGATCCGATAGGTCACGTCGCCGACCGTCGCGAAGAGATTGCCGAAAGTGGTGTATCGCTTCAGCGCCGGCGCGCCGACCACCAGAGGCACAGCGCGATTCCGGAAGACCGTGGCGGCGCAGTCGATGGCGCGGCCGATGCTGCCGACGCTCGGCGATGAGTCGAAGGTCGAGCAGACCTTGTAGTGAACGAAGGGCGCGCCGAGATCGCGCAGCTTGGCGAAGAGCGGCGACAGCGCCTCATCCATCCAGTCCGGCGACTTGCTGCGGCTCATGCCGGCGACCCCGACCGCCCGCGCTTCGGGGAATCGGTCGAGCAGTTCCGGCGTCGGGTCCCGGAGCAACAGCACGGTCGGAATCCCGGCGCGCACCAGCACGTCCAGGACGTCGGTCGACCCGGTGAAATCGTCGCCGTAATAGGCGAGATCGTAGGCGCGGTTGGTTTTGGCCGCTGAACTCAAGGGATCTGTCTCTGGGGCTGAAGTGGTCATGTCATCATACCACTACCAGGCCCCGGCACAAGCCTAGGAAGCCGCGGGCTTCCCGGGCTGGTAGATCTTGCGGGACCGGCGGAGGTGGGAACGCATGGCGTTCGCGGCACCTTCCGGATCCCGGGCGGCGATGCAGTCCAGCACCATCTGGTGCTCTTCGAGGGTGATGTTCTCGTGGCCTTTCCAGCGCAGCACCCCGGAATGGTACTGGCTCAGCCATTGCAGCATGGCGCGGCTGACCGCCTCGAAGACCGGGTTGCCGGTGATCGCGGCGATCGCGGTGTGGAAGGCCATGTCGGCGGCGACGAAGGCCTTCAGGTCCTTGTTGTAATGCGACTGCTGCAAGGCGAGCCCCGCCCTCAAGGTCTCGATGTCGCCCAGGGTCGCACGCTTGGCCGCCTCGAAGGCCATGCCGACCTCGAAGAATTCGCGCGCCTCCTTCAGATGCTCCAGCGATTGCGGCGAGGTCGAGAGCAGGTGCCGCGCGGCACCGTCGATCTGGGCGATGACGGCATCGGCACTGGGCCGGGTGACCCGGGCGCGCTCGCCATGGCTGATCTCGATCAGGCCCATGTTGCCCAGCGCCTGCATGGCCTCGCGGACTGCCGGCCGGCCGACGCCGAAACGCGCCATCAGGTCGCGCTCCGACGGAAGCTGGCTGCCCGGCGGCAGCTCGCCTTCCTCGATCGCCTGGAACAGGCGGTTGAACACCTCGTCCGACAGCTTCCGGCGCTGGATCTTCTCGTCGCTCTGCATCGTCTGCCGGGACCTTTCTCGAGCCTTTCGCCGGCCCATACTGGTCTGAGACTAGAGCGGCGTCCAGGCCTGCGGCCGGACCGTGGCGCCGCCCCGCGCCGAGTCGTAACAGGCCATCACCAAGGCATAGGTCTTGAGATTATCGGCCCCCGAGGTCTCCGCTTCGCGCCCGGCGCGCAGCGACTCGACCCAATGAAGCTGGGCGTTGAGCACGCTTTCCTGCAGCCCATGCCAGGGCTTCTCCGCCCAAGGCAGCAGGTTCGGTTCCTCCGAACTCTCGTTGACCCTGCCGCCGGAGACGATGCGCAGGCGATAATCGGCCAGGAGTTCGAGCGAGCCCTGGTTGCCTTCGACCTTCAGCAGTGTCTGCGGAAAAGGATCGGGTTCCACCTTGGAGGCGTAGCTGCAATCGACCAGCGAGACCGCACCGGACTCGTGGCGGAAAAGCGCGGTCGCAACATCCTCGCCCTGGATCTTCGGGTTGATGCGCTGGGTCTGGCACTGCACCGCGACAACCTCGCCCATCAGGGAGCGCAGGATGTCCAGGAGATGGATGCCGAGATCGAGCAGGATGAAGCGGTCTTCCTTGGCGAGATAGGGCTGCGCCGCATAGACGTCGAAGCCGCTGCGAAAGGAGACTTGCGCGAAATGCGGCTTGCCGATCTTCCCCTCCGCCAGCGCCCGGCGCACGGCGAGGATCGGGGTCTGGAAGCGGAAGTTCTCGTGCACCATCAGGCGCCGCCCGGCCCGGTGGAAGGCATCGGCGATGGCGACACAGTCTTCCCAGCTCGGCGCCAGCGGTTTTTGGATGATGGCATGCACCCCGCTCTGCGCCGCGCGTTCACCCAGGGCGCGGTGCGAGCCCATGGTGGTGGCGATGTCGACGAAGTCGAGCTGCTCGCCGCGCAGCATCGCCGCGGCATCGTTGTAGGCCTTGCCGGCACCGAACTCGGCGCGGGCGGCTTCGGCCTTGTCGCGGTCGATGTCGCAAACCGCGACCAGCTCGACTTCGCGAATCATCTTCCAGGCCTGGAGATGGTTGCGGGCGAAGAAGCCGCAACCGATCAGGCCCGCACGGAGCTTCTTGGTCATAGGCTCAGTCCATCTGCGCCTGGAGCGCCATGCGGCGCTGCAGCTTGCGCTGCAGCTGGTCGAGCACGACCGCGGCGACGATCACCAGGCCCTTGATCACCATCTGCCAGAAGGAGCTCACCCCCAGCATGACCAGGCCGTCGCTCAACACGCCGATCACGAAGGCGCCGATCACCGTGCCGCCGATGCTGCCGCGGCCGCCGGCCAGCGACGTGCCGCCCAGCACCGCGGCGGCGATGGCGTTGAGCTCGAAGGATTCGCCGCTGGCCGGGTGCGCCGCGACCAGTTCCGAGGCAACCACCAGGCCGGCCAGCGCCGCGCAGAAGCCGGAGATGACATAGACGATGAGCTTCACCCGGTTGACGCGGATGCCGGAGAGCTCCGAAGCACGCTCGTTGCCGCCGACCGCGTAGACCTGGCGGCCGAAGGGCGTGCGCTTGGTGACATAGATCATCACCAGCGCCAGGACGATCATGCCGATCACCGAGACCGGCAGACCGAGGATGGTGCCGGAACCCAAGAAGGGGAAGCCGGTATTGCCGAGATCGGCATCGCCAACCAGGTTGGGAAAAGTCTGGCCGTCGGAAATCAGCAGCGCCGCGCCGCGTGCGATGTAGAGCGTGCCCAGGGTCGCGATGAAGGGTGCCACGTTGAGCGTCGTGATCATGACGCCATTGACCGCGCCGATCGCCATGCCGACCAGCAGGGTGATCAGGATGACCTCGAACACGTTGGGGTAGATGGTGATGCCGAGCATGTCGATCGGCAGGCCGTAATGCAGCAACCCACCGGCGACGATGCCGGCGACGCCGACGATCGAGCCCACCGAGAGGTCGATGCCGCCGGTCAGGATCACATAGGTCATGCCGATCGCCAGGAAGGCGTTGATGGCGACGTGCTTCGCCACGATGATCTGGGTCGAGAGCGCGAGGAAGTTCGGCGCCGTCGCGCTGAAATAGGCGAAGACCGCAATCAGCGCGATGAAGGTCCGCGCGTTCAGCAACAGGACCAGCAGCGAAATCTTCTGCAGGCCGGGCTTGTTCTGGGCCGTCATCGTCTCCACCCCCATCACGCCGCCGCCGACCCGCGCCGCAGGTTGCGGGTCGATGCCGCGACCAGCGCCTCTTCGGTCGCTTCCGCGCGGTTGAAATTGCCGGTCAGCTTGCCGTTCGACATCACCAGGATGCGGTCCGGGACCGCCATCACTTCCATCAGGTCCGAGGTCGAGAACAGGACCGCCAGGCCGTCGTCCGCCAGCTTGCGCATGGTGCGGAACACTTCGGCCTTGGCGCCGATGTCGATGCCGCGACTGGGCTCGTCCAGCAGCAGAACCTTGGGGCGGGTCAGTAGGGTCTTGCCGATCACCACCTTCTGCTGGTTGCCGCCGCTCAGCGCGGTGACCTCGACCTCCGGGCTGGAAACCTTGATCCAGAGCGACTTGACGATTTCTGCGACGGCATCGCGCTCGCGCCGCTCCGCGATCGAAAGCCCGCGCAGGAAGCGCCACAGGCTCGCCAAGGTGAGGTTCTTGCCGACGGACAGGCTCTGCACAAGGCCCTCGCGCTGCCGATCCTCCGGCACCAAGGCGAGGCCGGCGCGGATCCGCGCAGCCAGCGGCAGTGCGCCCAGCGGCTTGCCGTCCAGGCGGATCTCGCCCTTCATCATCGGCTGCAGGCCCATCAGGCATTCGAACAGCTCCGATCGCCCGGCGCCGAGCAGGCCGTAGATGCCGACCACCTCGCCCGGTGCCACGGCAAGCGAGACGTGGTCGACGGTGAAGCCGCCGCTCGCGCGGGGGAGGCGCAGTTCCTCGATCTCCAGCATCGGCGCGAGGTCCACTTGCGCGGCGGATGTTGTGGCGGCGTCGAGCATCGGCCCGACCATCTTGCCGATGATCCAGGGAATGGTCGCCTCGGCCATCGGCGCGGTTGCCTGGAGGCGGCCGTCACGCAGCACCGTGACGGTGTCGCCGATCCGCCCCAGCTCCTCCAGCCGGTGCGAGATGTAGATGATGGCGACACCGGCGGCCTTCAGCTCGTTGATGACGCGGAACAGGACATCGACCTCGTTGGCGCTCAAGGCCGAGGTCGGCTCGTCCATGATCAGGATCCGGACTTCCTCGGCCAGGGTCTTGGCGATCTCGACGATCTGTTGCTGGCCGATGCGCAAGTCAGCGACCAGGGTCTCGGGGTCGATCTCCTGTTCCAGGCGCTGCAATAGCGCGCGGGCGCCCTCGACCTGCTGCCTGCCATCGATGTCGATGCCGAAGCGCAAGGGCGGATGCGAGATGAAGATGTTCTCGGCCACGCTCAGGTTCGGGCAGAGGTTCAGTTCCTGGAAGATGATGCCGATACCGTGGCGCCCCGCATCGCGGACGGAATGGAAGAAAACTTCCCGGCCATCCAGCAGCAGGCGGCCGGAGCTCGGCCGCTCCACACCGGCCAGGATCTTCATCAAGGTCGACTTGCCAGCGCCGTTCTCGCCGACCAGCACGTTGACCGCGCCGGCGCGGATCTCGAAGTCGACGTCCTGGAGCGCCACGGTGCCGGGGAAGACCTTGGTTACCTTCTCGGCCCGCAGGATCACCTCGCCCGTCATCACGGGGCCTCAAGGGTGACGGCGGTGACTTGGATCTCGCCACCGGCGGGGTTCGCCATGGCGCCGCGAAAGGCGATGGTCTTGCCTTCGGCCTGCGCGGGATCGAAGCCCTTACGCGCGGTTTCGGTCGCGCGGTCATTGAGCTTGCGCGAGACCTGGGCGAAGTCGATCTGGTTGACGAAGTCGTTGAAGGAGACGAAGGGCAGCGCGTCGCGGAAGGCCGAGCCGAACACCACCGGCCCGACCTGCAGGCTCACCGATCGCCCGGCCGGATCGCCGTCGAGCGCCACGACCAGGATGCCGCGCCGCGAGGCGGTGTCGGCCTTGGTGACCTTGCCTTTGCCCTGAACGATGAAGTTCCAGGCGGCACCTTCGGCCTCGGCGCGGTTGCCGTATCGCTTGCCGGCGGCATCCGCATCCTTGGCCAGCGCGTCCAGGACCGCAGTGATCTCGGTCGCATGGTCGCGGACCAGCGGCATCACCTTCTCGTCCCAAATGGCGTTCACATAGGCATCGGCGTCGAAGCCGTCCTTGCCGGCGCCGTTCTGCTTCTTGTCCTTGTTGCGAACGATCTTGCAGGCCGGCAGCAGCGTGAGCGCCGCGAGCAAGGTCAGCGTGGATCGGCGATTGAATCGCTGCATGGGCCGCTCGGAAAAAGAATCGGCTGCCGGCGAGCCGGCAGCCGAACCCGACGGAGGAGTCATTATTCCTTGAGCTGGAAATTGTCGAGCTTCGCGGCGTTGTCCTTGGTGATCAGCACGCAATCGATCGACTGCTTCTCCGGCTTGTCGGCCTTGCCGGTCTTCAGGTACTGGTCGGCCTGCTCCACCGCGAGCTGGGCGATGCGGTAGGCCGGCTGCAGCACCGTGGCCGCGATCTGGTTCTTGCCGATGGCATCGCGGACGTCGTTGCTGCCGTCGAAGCCGACCACGATCACGTCGGTCTTGCCGGCGGCCTGCAGGGCGGCGGCGGCGCCCATCGCCATGGTGTCGTTGCCGGAGATCAGGCCCTTGATGTCCGGATGGGCCTGGAGAATCGCCTGGGTCTTCGCAAAGGCCTCGGTCTGGCTCCAGTTGGCGCTCTGCGCCTCGACCAGCTTCAGGTCCGGATACTGGTCGATGACGTCGTGATAACCCTTGGAGCGGATGCCGGCATTGGTGTCGGATTCCTTGCCGATCAGCTCGACATAGGTGCCCTTCTCGCCCATCAGCTTCACGAACTCCTGCGCGCCGAGCTGGGCGCCCTGGTAGTTGTTGGAGACGATCTGCGCGACCGCAACGCCGGTCTTGTTCATCTCGCGGTCGATCAGGAAGGACGGGATCCCCGCGGCCTTGGCCTTCTCCACCGCGGCGACGGTGGCATCGGCGCCGGCATTGTCGAGGATGATCGCGGCCGCCTTGCGGGCGATCGCAGTGTCGAAGAGCTCGTTCTGCTTGCTGGCATCGTCGTCGTGGACCAGGCTCAGGACCTCATAGCCGAGCTCCTTGGCCTTGGCTTCGGCACCCATCGCCTCGGTCGCGAAGAACGGGTTGTCGTGCGACGGCGTGATGATGACGATCAGCTTGCCCTCGGCCCGGGCATCCCCCGCACCGAAAAGCGCACCCACAAGGCCCGTGGCCAGTCCGGCCAGCAAAACGGCTGCGTGTTTGGAAATCCGCATAAGTCCTCCCGCTTGATTGCTTCGCCGGAACGCACTCCGGCACTGGTACGCTTATTATGTTGTCGTACCAGTTTAGATAAACATGGCTGCCGGAGGGTTGTCAACGCCGAGCGCCAGGATCGGCGCGCGCGGCATCAGAGGCCGGGTGGGGGTGCAAACGGAAAGGGTCGCGCCGCGCAACGGCGCGGCACGCTCAGATCACGAAGCCAATGGAGTGGCTTAGGAGACGGCTCGGCCCGGGGTCAGCGCTCGAGCCAGACTCGGACGTGCTTCTGGTCGTCGTCGTTGCGGCCCCAGAAGAAGCCATGCTCGTCGTTGTAGCCGCGGTATTCGAAGGGCGCGATCTCGGCTTCCGCCAGGGTGATCGCTTCCGCCTTGCTGGGGACACTGCCGGAAAGCAGCGTCTGGTCGCCGCCGATCTCGAGTTTGAAGACCTTGAACATCCGAGCCTCCATCCCTGTTTCGACCGAGTTTCCGGAAGTTCCAATCCGCCGACAAGTGACAAGACGTCGCTCCCGGCTTCTCCGGTCGGTCGAGACTGAACGCTCCAGCCGGCCTGGCGGTTGCTTTGTCGTTCGGTGTGGCGATGGATTTTATGATATGGGCGTAAGTAGCTTCGGCGATTGATCTCAGGCCGCTTTGATTCATCTGACTTTTTTTGATCTCCGAGGGCGGCGTGGACATGCTCGTGAAGACGCTTTCCGTCGAGTGGACGCCTCGCAACATCCGGGTGAACGCCTTCAATCCCGGCTATCTGGAACCTGCTAGGACGCGTCGGCGTGTTGATCTTCCTGGCCTCCGATGCCGTGTCTTTCGTGCGCCACTCGCATGCCACTCTCCAATCGTCTCGAATGCCTCACGTCCGCCTTGCGCCCAATAGCTGACAGCGGGGCAGAACTACAAGTCGGATTTCCGACTGAGCTTCTCCGGCGGGATGTGGCAGCGGATGAACTCACCTAGTGCGGACTCAGTCAGCGGCGGTTCATGCTGCTCGCAGATCGCGCCGAGCTTGTGTGGGCAGCGGGTCTGGAACACGCAGCCGGATGGCGGATTGACGGCACTCGGGATCTCGCCCTTCAACTGAACGCGCGGTTTCGGTTTGCCGCTGATGTCGGGAATGGCGGAGAGCAGCGCCTCGGTGTAGGGATGATGCGGCCCGTCGAACACGCGGTCGGCGCGCCCGATTTGCATCAGCCGGCCGAGATAGAGCACGGCAATCCGGTCCGACAGGTATCGCACCACCCCGAGATCATGTGAGATCAGTATATAGCTGACCCGGTGCTTGGCCTGCAGTCCGGCCAGCAGATTGAGGATCGCCGCCTGTACCGAAACGTCGAGCGCGGAGGTCGGCTCGTCGCAGATGACGACCTGCGGATCACCGGCGAAGGCACGGGCGATCGCGACGCGCTGCTTCAACCCGCCAGAGAGTTGGCGCGGCCGGGCGCCGAGATACCGGTCGGCCAGGCGGACTGCCCGTGTGAGGGCTATGAGCCGTTCATCCCGCGCCTTGCCGGCCAGCCGGGCGAGACGACCGATGGCGCGGCCGATCAAGCGGCGCACGGTGTGCGAGCGGTTCAGCGCCGAATCCGGATTCTGGAACACGATCTGCAGCGCCTTGGCCTGATCCAGGCTGCGAGCCTTGGCCTGCGGCGCCAGGCTTCGCCCCGCGAGGTCGATCCGGCTCGGCGCGTCCGCTGCGGTCAAGCCGAGCAAGGTTCGCGCCAGCGTGGTCTTCCCGCTGCCGGATTCGCCGACCAGGCCGAGCGTCTCTCCGCTGCGCAACTCGAATGAGACGTCCTGCAGCGCTTTCAGCTGATGGCCGCCGGACCCGAAGGTCTTGGACAGGCGCGAGACCATGAGCAGCGGTGCACCGTCGATGACCGGCGGTGCGACCTCGGCTTCGCCGCCGGCGGCCCGCGGCATGTCGGGCGCCAGGGCGTGGTGATAGCAGCGCGTCAGCCGGCCGCCGAGATCAGTCATCGGCGGCTCTTCCGCGCGGCAATGCACGTCGGCGAGCTGGCAACGCTCGGCGAAGGTGCAGCCCTGCAGGACGCTGCCGGGCGACGGCGGGAAGCCCGGGATCGTTTCGAGAGGGCCATCGGTCTTCACGCGGCCGCCCTGCGGGAGGCAGCGCAGCAGGCCGACGGTATAGGGGTGTCGTGGCCGGTCGAAGATTTCCCGGGTCGGCCCCTCCTCGATCAGCCGGCCTGCATAGAGCACGCCGACCCGCTCGCAGACCCGCGCGACGATCGCCAGGTTGTGGCTGATGAACAGGATCGAGGTCGAGAACTCGCGCCTGAGCTTCTCGACCAGATCGAGCACCTCGGCTTCGACCGTGACATCGAGCCCGGTGGTCGGCTCGTCCAGGATCAGCAGCGCCGGATTGCGGGCCAGCGCCATCGCGATGCCGACCCGCTGCTGCATCCCGCCGGAAAGCTGATGCGGGTAGCGCTCCGCCACGCGGCGCGGATCGGAGATCTGCACCCGGTCCAGGATCTCCAGAGCACTCGCTTTCGCGCGCGTCGCATCCTGGCCGTTGATCTCATAGACCTCGGCCACCTGGCGGCCGATCCGGAGCGACGGATTGAGCGCCCGCCCGGGGTCCTGATAGACCATCGAGACGCTGGTGCGGCGGAGATCGCGGAGCTCCCGCTTGCCCATGGTGACGATGTCTCGACCGTTGACCTTGATGGTGCCGGCCGAGACCATGCCGTTCCGCGGCAGGTAGCGCACCGCCGAAAGTGCCACCGTCGACTTGCCGCAGCCGGACTCACCGACCAGGCCGTAAGCCTCACCACGCCCGATCGCGAACGAGACTTGGCGCAGCACGCTGCGCTGCAACCCGCGCACCCGATAGGAAACGTCGACCGCATCGAACACCAGCGCATGCTCGGCCAGGGCGGCGGCGGGTTTGAGGACGCTGCCGTCAGCCATCGAACGCACCCTGGATTCCGTCGGCGACCAGGTTGACCGCAACCACCAGCGAGGCGATGGCGAGCCCGTCGAAAGCCACCGCCCACCAGGCCCCGGCGCTGATCATGCCGTAATTGGTCGAGATCGACAGGCCCCAGTCCGGCGAGGGCGGCTGGATGCCGAAGCCGATGAAGCTCAAGGTCGCGACCGTGAAGATCGCATAACCCAGCCGCACGGTGGTCTCCACCAGGATCGGCGGCATGATGTTCGGCAGGATCTCGACAAACATGACATAGAAGGCACCTTCGCGGCGCAACTCCGCCGCCGAGACATAGTCGAGCTCGCGCTCCACCAAAACCGCGGCGCGCACCGTCCGCCCGATGATCGGCGCGAAGGTGAAGGCGATGACCAGAACGACCGTCACCTTGGAGGGGCCGAGCGCCACCAGCGCCAGCAGTGCAATCAGTACGGTCGGCAAGGCCAGCAGCGCATCGACCACGCGGCTGATCGCCTCGTCGATCCAGCCCTGGAAATAGCCCATGATCAGGCCGAGAATCGTTCCACCGATGGTGCCGAGCAAGGTTGCCAGCGGCGCGATCGTCAGGATGTCGCGCGAGCCGACGATCACCCGCGAGAACACGTCACGGCCGAGTTGCTCGGTGCCGAACCAGTGGTCGGCGGACGGCGGCAGCAGCGCATTCAGGGGATCGGCGGCGAAGGGATCATGTGGAACGACCCAAGGGCCGAAGATCGCACAGAGCACCCAGAACGCCAGGATGACGATGCCGACCAGGAATGCGCCCGACCGGAAGATCTGACGCAGCCGCTGGCGCCGCTCACTCGCGACCGCGCCGATTGCGCCCGCATCGCCCGATGACAGCGTCCCGTCGGTCATGACTTTGCCGCTCCGAAGCGGATCCGCGGGTTGAGCCAGGCAAACAGCAGATCCGCTAGCAGCGAGGCAACCGCGAAGACGCAGCCGACCACCAGGATCCCCGCCTCCAGCATCGGAAAGTCCTTCTTGTTGGCGGCGGTGAAGATCAGGCTGCCGATCCCCTGATAGCGGAACAGCGTCTCGATGACGACGAGGCCGCCGATGAGATATGCGGTCTGGGTGGCGATCACGCTGATCGTCGGCAGCAGCGCATTGCGCAGAATATGCCGCCAGATCACCAGGTGCTGCGGTAACCCTTTCAGGACCGCCGTGCGCGCGTAATCGGAATCCAGTGCCTCGACGGTGCCGGCGCGCGCCATGCGCGCGATATATCCGAACAGGATCAGCACCAGCGGCAGCGACGGCATCAGCAGATGCTTGAACTGAATGAGCAGGCCGGCATCCTTCGGTGCGGTCGCGGAGATCGGCAGCCAGCGCAGCCAGAGACCGAAGATCAGGATGAAGGCGATGCCGGAAACGAATTCCGGCACGATCGTCGCTGACATGCCGACTGTGGTGATGACGCGATCGAGCGGACGCCCCACATGCAGCGCCGCGATCACGCCGCCGAGCAGGCTGAGCGGAACGACCAGGAGGAAGGCAACCAGCGCCAGCTTCGCGGATTGCAGCAATGCCGTTCCGACGAAGCCCGCGACCGGCGCGCGATACGCATAAGACTGCCCCATGTCGCCCTGGACCAGCTTGCCGATCCAGTCGCCGTATTGGACCAGCAGGGGTCGGTCGGTGCCCATCTCATGATTGAGGGCGTCCACCGCGCGTTGATCCGCGAAGGGCCCCAGCATCGCGCGGCCAAGATTGCCGGGCAGCACCTGGCCCGCCGCGAAGACGATCACGCTCAGCAGCCAGATCGTGACCAGCAGCAGGAACAGACGTTTCAGCAGGAACTGCGCCATGCGGCGATCTTACGGCAGGAAGGCCGGCGCCGCGAACCGTCTCTTACGGTCCGCGGCGCCTGTCCGCCGTCAGGCCCCGATCGAGGCCTTGCTCAGGAATACATGGCCCATGGCGGTCGGATGCACCCCGGTCACGGACTTCAAGGTCGGCACCAGGAAGTCGTAGAAATAGCCGAACAGGACCGGCGATTGGTCGAGCAGCAGGTTCTGGATCTTCCCGGCCGTGGCGCGCTGGGCCTCGAGATCGAGTGAGGCGATGTAGCTCGAAACCAGCGTATCGTAATCCGGATTCTTGAAATGCGCCGAGTTCCAGGTGCCGTCGCTGCGCAGCGGCGCCGAAAGGAACACGTTCGGCACGCCGCGATGGCCGTAGTCGGTGATGCCCATGTCGGAATCGAGCCAGGGCGACTTGCCGTAGACCGCATCGCCGTAATAGGCGCCCTGGTCGAGGATGTTGAGCGTGATGTTGCCGCCGATCTCCTTGACCGCATTCTGAATGACCTGGGCGTATTGCGGGATCTCGAGATAGTTCTCGGTGGTCAGCGTCACGTCGAAGCCTTTGACGCCGGCGGCTTCCATGAGCTGCTTCGCTTCCGCGATGTTCTTCTCGCGCTGCGCCACGCTGGAATCAGTGGAGGGATAAGCCGCGGCAAACGGGCTGTCATTGCCCTTCTGGGCGCGGCCCTTCATCAGGCCTTTGACCAGCGCCTCGCGGTCGAGGCAGAGCGCGATCGCGCGGCGCACCCGGGGGTCGGTGAATTGCGGCTTGTCGGTCCGCATATGGAGCTGCTGATGCGCGGTCGAGGGAATCGAGATCACATTGATGTTGGGATCGTTGAGGATGCCGACCGCCTGGAGCACGGGCGCCTGCTCCATCACGTCGAGCTCGCCGGCCTGCAGCGCCAGGATCTGCGGCTGGTAGTCGGTGTAATAGGTGATCTCGACCCGCTCCAGCAGCGCCGGCCCGCCCCAGTAATCCGGATTGCGCACGAAGGCCGCGCCGACCTTCGGCGTATAGCTCTCCAGCTTGAAGGCGCCGGTGCCGATCATGCTCTTCTCGAAGTCGCCCTTGTAGTCGGCGGGTATGATGATCGCGTTGTAGTTGTCCGACGACAACAGGTAGGGGAAATTGCCGTTGGCGGCGTCGAGATGGAACTCGACGGTGTAGTCGTCGACCTTCTTGGTGCCGCCGGCGCCGAGATAGCCGGTCAATGCGGAGAGCGCGTTCGATCCGTTCTTCGGATCGGCGATCCGCTCGATGCTGGCGACCACGTCGTCAGCCTTCATCTCGTTGCCGTTGTGGAACTTGACGCCCTTGCGGATCTTGAAGGTCCAGACCTTGCCCTCCTTGTCCGAGGACCAGCTCTCGGCCAGCATCGGCTTGGCGGTGAGGTCGTTGTCGCTGAGGACGAGGTACTCGCCGACCTGCGACAAGGTCACGATGCCGCCATTGTCGGCGATGGTGACCGGATCGATCGCGCCGGCCGGCACGATCTGGCCCATCCGGAGCTTGCCGCCCGTCGCCGCGGCCTGCGCCGCCCGCGGGCTGAGCCCCACGCCCATCATGCCGGCGACCCCGCCGAGCACC
The DNA here is from genome assembly GCF_041905885.1 of Dongia sp. Classification (NCBI taxonomy): domain Bacteria; kingdom Pseudomonadati; phylum Pseudomonadota; class Alphaproteobacteria; order Rhodospirillales; family Dongiaceae; genus Dongia; species Dongia sp. The sequence goes on from NZ_JAYRKD010000008.1 coordinate 142,449, forward strand.
GGCAGGGAAAGACCGAGCAGGCTGCCGTGGCGCAGGAAGTCGCGGCGGCTGACCCGACCCGCGACGAAACCTTCGATCAGATGCGTTTCATGCGCTTGCAGGCGGCGCCGCAACGCGTCGAGGTACTTGTAGTTGATCGCCATGTTCTTGCTCCCTGTTTGGCTTCGTATGTTATGGCTTACAGCGGTTGATCAATTGGGATCGTGGCGCGTTCAGGTCTCCTCCCACGGGAAGGCATCGAGCCGCTCCGCGCCTTTCTCCGTCAGCAGGACCTGGGTCTCGAGCTTGATCGATTCCGTGCCGTGTTCCGCGATCAGGCTCTCGACGCAGACCACCATGTTCTCCTCGAAGACACCCTCATAGGCTGCCTCCGGGTCGGTGTGGAACGGCACCAGCGGCCATTCATCCGCCATGCCCACGCCATGCAGCGCGAGGGTGTAGCGATAGGGCTGGTGCTTCTCCGGGATGCGCCAGGACTTGTCGGTGAACTCACGGAAGGACATCCCCGCCTTCAGAACAGAGAGGTTGTGCTCGATCTGCTCACGCGCGGTCGCGTATAGCCGGCGCTGGGTGTCCGTCATCGGTGTGTGGCCACAGGTCCAGGAGCGCGACAAGTCGGTACAGTAGCCATAGGGACCGATCATGTCGATGTCGAAGGAGATCATCTCGCCTTCATTGCACACATAGTCCGAGGCCTCCTGGTACCAGGGATTGGTGCGCGGGCCGCAGGAGAGCAGCCGGGTCTCGAACCACTCGCCGCCGGAGCGGATGTTCTCGTAATGGAGTTCGGCCCAGATCTCCTGCTCGGTCCGGCCGGGCAGCGAGTTCTCGTGCATCCGCGCCATCGCCGCCTCGGCGACGCGGATCGCCCAGCGCATCAGCTCCATCTCGTCGGCGCTCTTGATCGAACGGGCCCGCTCGGTCAGCTCCTGGCCCTCGACATAATTAACGCCCCGCCGCTCGAGCGCCCAGAGGGCCGGCGGCTCGATCCGGTCCATGGCGACGCGTGCATTGCCGCCGCCATGGGTCTTCACCAGGTCCGCGATCTCGTCCGCCCATTGCTCGACCCGCTCGTCCAGGCGATAGCCGTGCGACATGTAATGCCAGGAGCGGGAATTGCGGATCTCATCGACCTCGGGGAGGTCGCGGCAGAGATGCTCGCAGCCCTTGAACTCGAAGATGATCGCCGGTCCGTCGAGGAAGATCAGCGCGTAGCGGACCGTCTCATGCATTGTCCAGAGCTGCATGTTCGGCGTGTCGAGCGCATAGCGGATGTTGACCGGATTGTAGAGCAGGATGGCGCTGCAGTCGTGCTGCGCCAGCTGCTGGCGGATGCGCTGCAGGCGATAGGTGCGGGCGCGGTCGAGGGTCTCGCGCGGCAACGGGCTCTTGAGCGGCTTGTCCGCCCCGAGCGGGTTGAGGAAGCGACGCTTCTCCGCGATGCCAGACCCTAAGACTCGATCCAAAGACCTCCCCCGAGATCGATCGCCGCTCCGGCCTTATCCGGGACGACCGTAGAAACCGATGCGCTCTTCGGCGCTGAACAGGACGCCGGGCCGCTCGTAGTAGGAGAAGACCGCCACGATCCGATCGCGGTCGCCTTCGACCGGGGTCACACGGTGGACGGTGTTCTTGCCCTTGAACACATTGAGCGTACCCGCTCGCTGCGGCAGAGTCCTGACAAGCGGATCCAGGCCGTCGATAAACTTGACGACGCCGTCATAGTTCGGGTCGTCGTCGGAGCGGAGGTCGGTGCGGTACTGGAATTCTCCGCCCGACCTTGGCTCCTGAATGAGCAGCGTGGTGGTGAACTGCGAGCGGTCGAAGTGCCAGTTCAGCGCCTCGCCGTCGCGGTAGCCCATGACGTTCACCCGGGCGAGCGGATCCTCCATGAGATAAAGCTTCGGCTTCTCCATCACCGCGGCCAGGAAATCGGCGAGCGGCGTCCAGTCGTAGATCCGGCCGATAAGGGTGGCCGCAACCTGATCGCCGCAGAGCGTCTGGCTGATCGTGTCGAAGGTGCGCAGCGCCGGATGGCCGGGCGACAGGCCCGGGACTTCACGGCGGAAATAGACGTTGTGGCTGCGCCGATGGGTGAAGGCGACGGTTTCGATCAGCGGCTTGAGCTGTTCCGCCGCAAGCTGGATCATTTCCGGGCGCACAAAGCCGGGCAGATTGAACATGCCGTCGCGCGCGAGCTCCGCCTGGCAGGCCGTCACCAGATCATCGCCCGCCAGCGTCCCCAAGCGGTCGATCGGGTAGCGATCGAGGTCGAGAATGTGCCGCATTCGATCCCTCTCGGGGTTGAATGCGATCACTCTACTTCCAGAAAATCTACGCTGGAATGGGACAAAAAGTATCTGACCGATAGTTTTTCTACGCGTGACGCTCTAAAGACTGCGTTTTGCCCAGTCGAGAAATGCCCGAACCACGCGTTTGTCGGTCCGCGAATGCGGATGGACCGAGCAGTAGTCGTGGCCGAGCGCGAGGCTGAGCTCGAACGGCGCCGCCAACCGGCCATCCGCCAATTCCTCGCGGGCAAGCAAGCGTTGGCCGAGGGCGAAGCCCCGGCCCGCCAGCGCAAGATCGACCGCAAGACTGGACATCTGCGTGGTGTGGCCGAGCTCGATCTGCGGCGCGCGCGGAACCCCGGCTGCGGCGAACCATTCGGCCCAGCTTGGATAGGACGCGAAGCTGCCGCCCCAATCGATATGGATGAGCTCGCTGTCCTGGATCTCCTGCGGATCGCGGAGCGGCGTTCGCCGACGCGCGAGAAAGCTTGGCGCACAGAGCGGCGTCGCCACATCGCGAATGAGTGACCGCGTCACCATCTCCGGATAGAGATGCTGACCGTAGCAGATCCTGAGATCGATGTGATTCTGCGCGAAATCGACCGGATCCTCCTCGACCCGGATCACGCAGCGCACGTCAGGTTCCGCGGCGAGGAAATCCGGCAGCCGGCGATTAAGCCAATGCACCGCCACCGAGGCGTGGGTGCTGATCACGAAGCGAGACCGCACCTTGCCCTCGAGCAGGCGGCGCGTCATGTCGGTCAGCCGCTCGATCACCTGCGCGCTGTCGGCATAGACCGCAAGTCCGGCGTCGGTCAGCTGCAGCTGGTTGTTGCGGCGGGTGAAGAGCTGTTTGGCGAAGAATTCCTCCAGCAGCTTCACCTGTTGGCTGACCGCGCCAGCGGTCACACCGAGCTCCCGCGCGGCCTGGCTGAACCCGCCGAGGCGAGCGCTGGCTTCGAAGGCCTTGACGGCGTTGAGCGGCGGCAATCGCGCGGCCATGGCTCCCCTCGTCCACTCCCCCTAGAAAAACTGAATGTATCGAAGTTTGGCTCGCGTATACACAGAGAAAAGCTCACGGTACTCTGCCAGACTTCAAAGTGGCGCCGCGTGTCGGGGAGTGCGCGATGAACGACGCAGCGATCAGGGATCTCGGCGAAACGCTGGCTCGCTACAGCCAGCTCCCCTACGAACGCGCCTGGTCGATGCCGCGCGCCTTCTACACCGACCCGCGGGTGCTGAACCACGAAGCGGAGTCACTGTTCCTGCGCGAGTGGATCTGCGTCGGACGCGAAGAGGAAGTCGCAAAGCCCGGCGACTATTTCGTCTTCCGCATCTGGAAGGAATCCGTGGTCATCATGCGCGGCAAGGACGGCAAGCTGCGCGCCTTCTCCAATGTGTGCCGTCACCGCGGCGCGCTGATCGCGAGCGGCAGCGGCAACCGCCATCTGCTGCTCTGTCCCTATCACAACTGGTCCTACGACACGCTCGGCCGGCTCGTTGCGACGCCGGGCATCGACCCGCGCGACGACTTCGATCGTGCCGATTGCCGGCTGCCGGAATTCGCCTGCACGATCTGGCATGGCTTCATCTTCGTCTCCCTCGCCGACAATCCGCAGCCACTGGCCCCGATGCTGACCGAGTTGGAGACGCTGGTCAGGCCTTATCACTTGGAAGAGATGAAGCTGCGCTACCTCGCCGACGAGGTCTGGCCGGTGAACTGGAAATGCCTGGTCGAGAACTTCATGGAGGGTTATCACCTCACGCCACTGCATCGCGAGACGCTGCATCCGGTCAATCCCAGCCGGTTGTGCAGCCACTTCCCGCCCGGCGATGCCTATTTCGGCTACAACGCCGGCTTCGACCCCAGCCTGCCGCGCTCGCAGGGCGGCCATCCCGACTTGTCCGATGCCGAAGCCGCCAACTGCGTGATGGCCGCAATCCCGCCGGGACTGGTGATCGGTTGCGCCGGCGACTACAGCTCGTTCCTCTGCGTACAACCGGACTCCGTCGATCACGTGCGGGTCAAGATGGGCCTGATCTTCTTCGGCGCCGACTGGCCGCAGGAACGCGTCGACTGGGCGGTCGATCTCTTTCAGCGCACGATGGGAGAGGACAAGGAGGTCCTGGTCGGACTGATGCAGGGCCTGAATTCCCGGCATCAGCGCCCCGGACCGTTGGCCCGCGCGGATCTCGAAGGCCCGACCTGGGACTTTTACAAGTATCTCAATCGCCGGCTCGGCGCGGCGTTGCGCGCCGTTAGCGACGAGGTCGGGGCGCCGCGATGAACAGCGAAAGAAGAGGACGCCGCGCCGCGGCTTCCGCCCAGCCGATTCGGCAGCTGCCCTGGTCGCAGCCGCAGATGACGCTGGAGCCCGCGCGTATTCTCTCCGACGATCAGATCGAGACCATTCACCAGCAATCGCTGCAGGTGCTGGAAAAGATCGGCATGGAGATTCTCCATCCCGAGGCGCGCGACATCCTCGCCGGTGCCGGCGCCCTGGTTGAAGGCGAGCGGGTGCGGATTGGCCGCGACATCGTCGAGCAGGCGCTGACCACGCCGCCGGCCGAGTTCACCATCCGGTCGCGCAACCCCGAGCATGATATGCGGCTCGGCGGAAAATGGATCGCCTTCGCGCCGGTCGGCGGACCGCCCAACTGCTCCGACCTCGATCGCGGCCGGCGTCCCGGCAGTGCGGAAGACAACGCCAACTTCATGAAGCTCTGCCAGTTCTTCAACTGCATCCACACAGTCGGCGACGGCTCGGTCGACGCGCTTGATATTCACGCCTCGATTCGGCACCTCGAGGTGATGCGCAACAAGGTGCGCTGTTCCGACAAGGTGCCTTTCGTCTACTCGACCGGCCGCGCCCGGCTGCTCGACAGCCTGGAGATCGTCCGGCTCTCCTGTCGCGTTTCTGAACAGGAATTTGAGCGCGAGCCCTTCGCCTACACCGTCATCAACACCAACTCCCCCTTCAAGCTCGACGGGCCGATGGGCATGGGTATCATCGAGATGGCGCGCCGCAACCAGGCCTGTGTCGTGACCCCGTTCACTCTGGCCGGCGCGATGGCGCCGGTCACCCTGGCGGGCGCGCTGGTCGAGCAGAATGCCGAGGCCCTCGCCTGCCTGGCGTTGTCGCAGTTCGCACGGCCGGGAGCTCCCTTCGTCTATGGTGCGTTCACGTCCAACGTCGATATGAAGTCCGGCGCGCCGGCCTTCGGCACGCCGGAATACATGAAGGCCTGCATCGCGGCGGGACAGCTGGCGCGACGCTACCGGCTACCCTATCGAACCTCGAGCACCAATGCCGCGAACGCGGTCGATGCCCAGGCCGCCTATGAGACTGTGTTCTCGCTCTGGGGCGCAATCATGGGCGGCGGCAATCTCATCGTGCATGCCGCCGGCTGGATGGAGGGTGGGCTCACGGCCTCCTACGAGAAATTCGCACTCGACATCGATCTCTTGCAGATGGTGCAGGAATTCCTGCAGCCGGTGGTCGTGGACGAAAGCGCCATGGCTTTGGACGCGATGCTGGAGGTCGGACCGGGTGGCCATTTTTTCGGCGCAAAGCATACCCTTGAGCGCTATGCGACCGCTTTCTATCAGCCGCTGATTTCCGATTGGCGCAACTTCAGTCAATGGCAGGCGGCTGGTTCGCCTGAGGCCGCACAGAAAGCGAATACTTTGTGGAAGCGCGCCCTCGCCGAGTACCAAGAGCCGCTTCTCGATCCGCTGGCCGCCGAAGCCATCAACGCATTCGTCGCGCGCCGCACCGCGGAAGGCGGCGAAGCGACCGACTTCTAGCGGCGCCTATTCACAGCGAATCCGCTCAGTCGTTCGTAGAGCGCGCGATCGATCGACAAGCCCTCCTTCGCCAGCCGTTTCTGGTTCGCCGCACGCTGCGCATTCGGCAGACGCGCGCCGGACTGCGCGGTGATCGACCGGGCGAGGGCCGCAACCTGCCTGTTGAACGTCCCTCCCGAGAAGGACTTAGGATCCATGGCGATGAAGAATTGGCCGCAACCGATCGGCTTGCCGTCATTCGCCATGAACGAGCCCATCTCTGGTCCGCGCCTGGCACCTGCGAGTGCCGCGCACATCACTTCGACGATCAGTCCGATGCCGAATCCCTTGTAGCCGCCGGCAGGCGCCATCGATCCCGCAAGGCCACTGGTCGGATCGGTCGTCGGCCGGCCCTTGGCGTCGAGCGCCCAGCCCAGCGGGATCTCGCGCCCTTCCTCCGACGCCAGCTTCACCGCCGTCCAGGTCACCGCCGAAGCGGATTGATCGATCAGGAAGGCGATCTTTCCTGCCCGACCAGGCACCGCGAAGGAAATCGGGTTGGTGCCGATCACCGGCTTGCGGCCGCCGACCGGCGCGATTGCCGGTGTCGCATTGGTGAAGCCGAAGGCCAGAAGTCCTTTCCTCGCGAGGTATCCGGTGTGATAGCCGAGCGTTGCGGCATTGTAGGAGTTGTGAATTGCGACGCCTGCAATGCCGTTCCTCTTGGCCGCGGGAATCAGCTTCGCGAAACCCTTCTCGATCGCGGGGTGTGCGAACCCGCGTCGTGCATCAACGCGGAACGCGACCGGTGATATCCGCGCCACCTTCGGCACGGCCTTGCCGTCTACTTTTCCGCTCTGCACATGTTCGCAGTAGTGCTGCAACCAATAGAATCCATGACCCTCCAGCCCGCTGAGCTCGGTATCGAGAATGGCATCGGCAAAGTACCCGGCGTTCTCCGCACGCGTCCCTGCACCGGTCAATGCATCGAAGATCAGCTTGCGCGCTGCCTTCGGACAAAGCTTCAGGCTGGACGACAGCATACCCCCTCCGCACGACTTCTCATTCATAGAGTTGAAGATAGATGGGGTGCAGGCTCAGGTCGAGGCAGCGTTAGCCGAGATTTTCTAAAGGCCCGATACTTTTGCTGGTTGGCCTCACGTCTTTTCTGCGCCGTTAACCGCCGCTGCCCGCTCGGCGTGCCAGAGCTCGCCCGAATGCTACAGCTTCAAGAAGATGGATTTACTGAGAGCCAATCGACAAAGCCGATCGAGGTGAACGAAAACTTTCGTTTCCGGGCCCCAATTTCCTCCCCTAGCATTTTTGCAGGCCGCATATGGGGCTGCCTTACCACCAGGCTTCCATTCGGCCGCTCGAGCTGGACTCCCCCGCGAGCCGCGGGCAGGAAGCGACGACGCTCTACTCGGGAGAGGATGCGGATAAGTGGCGGTTCAGCGAAGGCTCGCGCAAGTTCATGCGCGGCTACGTCTATGTTGACTGGGGCGACATCTTCAAGCACAGGCACGACGAGGCCTTTCCTTACCTCGCAGCCGGTATCGCGGTAGGCCTGGGCAGCATCGCACGGAGCTATACACTGCGTTCCGGCGGGAGCGCCTACTCGCCTCTGCGCATGACCAACACGATGGTTCGCAGCGGCCAGCTCAGCCGAGACAGGGGCTCGCCGGTGTTTCAGCGCACCGGCAGCGTCGTCTGCAGCAGCGTCCCCACCGACCCGGAACTTCTACAACTCGGACTCCGAGCCTTGCGCGAGTCACGGCACAAATCGAAAATAGCATTCGAGATCTAATAGACACTCCGGATTGGTCCAATCGCTGAGAGTCGCTGGTGGAGACCTCACTCCCGATCGCGCGCGCCAGGGTCTAAGGCCTGGCCGGCGAGCCGATCGCCTCGTTCGATCCCGAGGCCGCGGCGCGTCTTGGAGTCGCTCAGCGAGCTGAACCGCAACGACGGCGTCACCGTCGTTGGTGATGACCGAGCGGCGGTTGACCAAGTTGAACTGCTGGGACACGAAGCCGACCCGGCCGCGGATGGGCGGACCTCGTCGCTGAGGCGACCGTCGAACTGGACAGTGTCGCCGCCGATCTTGACCGCGCCGGCACCTGTGCGGATGCGCCGATCAGCGCCGCCATCTCACCGGAGCCGATGCGCATGCTGACATCGTCCAGGGTCTTGCGGCCGCCGGTGAAGGTCTTGCTGAGATTACGGAGATCTATAGCCCAAAGATCCATGCCCTGCCCCTGCCCTTGCGGTGACCTGCCGTCGCGGCAACCCGTTTGCAGGCCGGCGCCGCCCCGACTCATCCGATGGGTGGATTGTGGCGAGAGATGCCCGGTATCGGCGCCAGCGGATCGGTCAAGACTGCTCGGCACTTATGTGAGGGAGCCTGGACGACCGCCGGGCTTGTCGAAGTCCGCTATTGGGATGGCGCGGCCGTGCTCCTGCCGACCCGGGATACTCTAGCCGGGTATCCGGACACGGGATCACGCCATGCTTGAGACATTGCTCGCTTTGATTCAGACATCCGTGTTTTGGGCGCAAACATTTCTGTCCTCCTCAATTGGCCCATGGAATGGCTGGGGCGCCAGGATTCGAACCTGGGATGGCGGGACCAAAACCCGCTGCCTTACCGCTTGGCTACGCCCCAATGCCTGGGATGGCCCGGAACGGGGCCCATGGTCGATCGCTGGCCCGTTCGGCGGGCGGCACCATAGTCAAAGGCCCGTCGCTCTGCAACTTCCCTGAAAAGCACGCTAAGTCCAACGCCCACCGGAAAAAATCCCCGAGTCGCCGCGCTTCGGATCGGGCCTTTGGGCCCGGTTGGCCCCGGCGCGGCGTAGGTTACAGTAACAGCATCGTGGCGCCGCCCAGAACCGGCGAGGATGAGATGGGCGCGTCCGGCCGGCCGATGGGGTGGCAATGCTGCGGATTTTCATCACGGTCCTGGGCCTGCTGCTGGCCGTTTCAACCGCGTTGCCCGCGACGGCGCAGACAGCGGATGCGGAAGCCGCCCTGCCGCAGGTGCGAGAGCTGATCCGCCTGCTCGAGGACCCTGAGGTCAAGGCCTGGCTGAAGGCGCAGGGCGTTGCGGTAACCTCGGCCGAACCCGCGCCCGCCGAGGCCGCCGCTTCACCCTCCGGCTATGTCGCCAGGCGAATCGGCGCTTTGCATCAGCATTTCGACAACCTCGTCCGCACCTGGCCTGAGCTGCCCGGCCAGTTCGCCATGGCCGCCGCGACGCTCGGCGGCGAATTGCAGGGCGGCCGGCTCTGGCATGCGCTCATCCTGGTCGGCCTCTCGGTCGGTCTCGGCCTGTTGGCGGAGCGGCTGCTGCACTCTTCCGCGCTCGGGCTGATGCCATGGATGCAGAGCCAGAGCCAGACCGCGACGCGGGTGAAGGCCGCGGGGCTCCGCCTCGCAGCCGCCATCGTGCAGCTCATGGCTTTCGCGGTGGGGAGCTTCCTCATCTTCGCGCTGGTCGACCTGCCGCCGCTGATGCAGGAGATCCTGGCCGGCTATCTCATCGTCTTCGTGCTGGCGCGGGCGGCACTCCTGCTCTGCCGCTTCCTGGCCGCGCCCGATGACGAACCGCTGCGCCTGGTCCCGATGAGCAGCGCCGCAGCGCATCACTGGTCGCGCCGGATCGCGATCTTGGTCGGCTGGTTCGCCTTCGGCTGGGTCACGGCGGCGCTGCTGATGCGGCTTGGCTTCACCGATCCCGGACGGCAGCTGGTCGCCTATGCACTGGGCTTGGTACTGCTGGCGCTCTGGCTCGAGGCGGTGTGGCGGCGGCCCGGTGATTCGAATCTGCCATCGAGAAGCCACCGCGTGAGCAATCTGTTGCTCTCGGCTTACGGCGCGCTGCTCTGGCTGCTCTGGGCGGTGGGGGCGATGCCGGCCTTCTGGCTGGCGGTCTTCGCCTTCGGGCTGCCGACCGCGTTGCGCATCGCCGGGCAGGCGGCGGCGCATCTGACGGAGCCGGCGGCGAATGCCGGCCCGGAAACGCAGGCGGCGACCGCCTATCGCGTCCTGGCCGAGCGCGGCCTGCGCGCCGCGCTGATCATCGGCGCGGTGCTGCTGCTGGCCAATGCCTGGCACTTCGACCTCACCAGCCTGACCGCCAACGACACGCTCGGGACCAGGCTGCTGCGCGGCATCGTCAGCGCGATCATCCTGTTCCTCGCCGCCGACATCGCCTGGCGGATCATCCGCGCGCTGATCGACTACACGATCAAGGAAGGAAGCGGCGAGGGGCTGCCGGCCGCGGCCAAGCGCTCGCGGTTGAAGACGCTGCTGCCGATCCTCCGCAACGTGCTGTTCGTGGTGCTTTTCACCATGGCCGGGCTGATGGTGCTTTCCTCGATGGGCATCGAGATCGGGCCGCTGCTGGCCGGCGCCGGCGTCGCCGGTGTCGCGATCGGCTTCGGCGCGCAGACCCTGGTGAAGGACGTCATCTCCGGCATCTTCTACCTGCTCGACGACGCCTTCCGGGTCGGCGAGTACATCCAGAGCGGCAGCTACAAGGGGACGGTCGAGGCCTTCTCGCTGCGCTCGGTGAAGCTCCGGCACCACCGCGGGCCGCTCTACACGGTGCCGTTCGGCGAGCTCGGCGCGGTGCAAAACATGAGCCGCGACTGGGTGATCGACAAGATGATGGTCACGATCACCTATGACAGCGACCTCGCCAAGGCAAAGAAGCTGATCAAGCAGATCGGCAAGGACCTGGCAGCCGATCCCGACTTCAAGCCGCATATCCTCGAGCCCTTGAAGATGCAGGGCGTCGAGCAGTTCGGCGACTACGGCATCCAGATCCGGATGAAGATGATGACCAAGCCGAACGAGCAGTTCACCATCCGCCGTCGGGCGCTGGCGGAGATCAAGACCGCCTTCGACGCCAACGGCATCGGCTTCGCGTCACCGACCGTGCGGGTCGCGGAAGGCGCCGGCGTCGCGGCCGCGGCGCAGCAGGCGGTCGCGCTGGCGAAGCCCGACGCGCCGCCGGCCTAGCTCAGATCAGCGCCGGACGCGGAAGTTTTCGAACTGCCAGGGATCCTTGCGGTCGAGATTGGGCTCGGGGAAGAGCACATCGCGGTCCTTCAGGGGCGTCCAGTCCGACCAGCAGCCGACCACCGGGCCGAGATAGGGGCGGCAGATCTCCATGATGTAGTCGTGGTCGATGTCCTCGGGCTCGACCAGGCCGCGATCCGGATTCTGGATCAGCCACATCGCACCGGCCAGCACCGGAGAGGCGATCTGAGGCGAAGTCGCGTTGAACTCCGGCCCCATGACCCGGCGCGCCTCGTGGATCGAGAGCTGCGAGCCGTACCAGTAGGCGCCGAAATCGCCCATCAGCAGGCAGCCCAGCTCGTCGATGCCGTCCTCGATCTCCTCGCCGAGCAGGCGCACGTCGTCCTGCATCTTGAAATTCTTCATTTGGAACTCGCGCACCGACAGGACCGCGTCGTTGCACGGGTGGTAGGCGTAATGGACGGTCGGGCGGTAGACCGGCTTGCCCTTCTCGGTGACGGTGAAGTAATCCGCCGTGCTGATCGATTCGCCGTGGGTGATGAGGTAGGCGATCATCGGCCCGCCATGCGGGGTCCAGGAGCGCATCTCGGTGATGCAGCCGGGCTGGCGCAGGAAGATGCCGGCCTTGCAGCCGACTTTGTGCTCGACCGCATTCTCCGGGAGCTTCTTCTCATGGGTGCCCCAGCCCAATTCGGCCGGCTGGCAGCCCTCGCCGACGAAGCCGGGGATCGACCAGGTGTTGACGAACTCGTTCGGCCGCTTCGGCACGGCGGAGACCTGCAGGTCGTGCTCGGCGACATGGATCACCTTCACGCCGCAGCTCTGCATCAGCTTGGCCCAGCCTTCGCGCGTGGTCGGCTTCTTGGCGTCGAGGCCGCGGAACTTCGCGATGTCGAGCACCGCCTGCTTGATGAAATGCGAGATCAGCCCAGGATTGGCGCCGTGGGTGAGCAGCGCCGAGGCGCTGCCCTTCCTGAACTTCTTGCCGAGCTCGAGCGCGGAGTGGCGCAGGAAATAGTTGGTGCGCTCCTCTTCCGGGATCTTGGCGTTGTCGTAATAGCCGGCCCAGGGCTCGATGCAGGTGTCGAGGTAGAGCACGCCGTTCTTTGCGCACCACTCGATGAGGGCGAGCGACGAGACCTCGACCGAGAGATTGAGGATGAGGTCGCCCTTGCCGACATACTTCGCCAGCGTCTTCGCCAGGTTGTGGTCGAACAGCGGATTGACCACGTAGTTCAGGCCCTGGGCAATGAAGCGCGCGGCATCGGCGGAATTGTCGACCGCGTCAACGACCGTGATCCGGCTCATCGGCATGTCGAAATGCCGCTCGAGCAGCGGCATGGTGCAGCGGCCGACGGAGCCGTAGCCGATCATGAGAATGCGGCCCTTGTACGGGAACTTGGCGGTCATCCCCCACCTCTTCTAAGTAAGACAGAAGGGGTCCCGTTACGGGAAATCGACCCGCCCCGCAAGAGAATTTTACGCTAAACCCCTAGCGGCGCTTGGCGTCGAAGGCGGTGAACTCGTGCGCGATCGAGGCTTCGACAAGCGCCCGGTAGGCGGCGACGACGACTTCCGGATCGCAGCCGAGACGCAGCGCCTCGGCCCGCACCTTGGCGAGCACGTCGGCCACCCGCGCGTCGTCGCGAACGGTGTCGCGGTCGGCTTTGATCCGCGCGGCTTCGTCGATGTAATGGAGCCGCTCGGCGATCAGGGCGACCATGCGCCGGTCGATGGCATCGATCTCGGCGCGGACTTCTTTCATGTCGGCGCAGCGCGGGAGCGCGGAGGCATCGTTGGCAAGGGCGGCCGATTTCATCGCGGTCTCCTCCTTCGATCCCCGGTTAGATAAGGTCAAATTGCCGCGGCGTCCATGCGGCGGCCCGTCTCACCACGCGGCTCACGCCTGCTTGGCGTCGATGATGCCGCGGCGGATCGCGCGCGTGCGGGTGAAAACTTCCTGCAGCTTCTCGCCCTCGCCCCAGCGGATCGCGCGCTGCAGGGCGGTCAGGTCCTCGGTGAAGCGCCCGAGCATCTCCAGGACCGCCTCGCGGTTATTGAGGAAGATGTCGCGCCACATGATCGGGTCGGAGGCGGCGATTCGGGTGAAGTCGCGGAAGCCGGTCGCCGAGAACTTGATCACTTCCTGCTTGGTCTCATCCTCCAGGAAGGTCGCGGTATCGACGATCGTGTAGGCGATCAGGTGCGGCAGATGCGAGGTGATCGCCAGCACCTGGTCGTGATGCCCGGCGGCCATGATCTCGACCTGGCTGCCCAATCCGATCCAGAGCGCCTTAAGCCGCGCGATCGCGCCTTCATCGGTGCCGGGCGGCGGCGTCAACACGCACCAGCGGCCGTGGAACAGCTCCGCGAAACCGGATTTCGGGCCGGAATGCTCGGTGCCGGCGAGCGGATGGCCGGGGATGAAATGCACGCCCTCGGGCAGGCTGGGACCGAGGTCGCGGATCACCGCCTGCTTCACCGAGCCGACGTCGGAGAGGGTCGCGCCCTTCTTGAGGTTCGCCGCCACCATCGGCGCCAGGTCTGCATAGGCGCCCAGCGGCACCGCGAGCACGACCAGGTCGGCATTTGCCACGGCTTCGCCGGCGCTGGCGCAGTAGTGGTGGCCGAGCCCGAGCTCTTTCGCATCACGCATCGCATCGGCGGAGGCATCGTGGATCGCGATCTCGCGCGCGAGGTTCTTCAGCTTCAGCCCACGGGCGAAGGAGGAGCCGATCAGGCCGATGCCGACGATGGCGATCCGATCGAAAAGAACGCTCATTGTGTGGCCGCCCGGTTGACGAAGTCGGCCAGCGCCTGGGCGCAGGCCTTCACCGCCGGTTCCTCGGCGATGGTGATGCGCAGGCAATCGGGCAGGCTGTAGGCGCCCATCTTGCGCACGATGATGCGGCGCGACTTCAGGAACTCGTTGGCCGCGTCGGCCGAGAGTTTGGGATCCTTCGGAAACTGCACCAGCAGGAAGTTGCAGACCGAGGGATGCGCCTTCAGCCCGATCTCGTTCACCCGGGCGCTGAGCCAGGGCAGCCAGTGATCGTTATGCGCCTTGGCCTTGGCGGCATGAACGCTGTCGGCCAGGGCGGCGACGCCCGCGGCCAGCGCCGGCGCCGGCGTGTTGAAGGGCCCGCGGATCCGGTTGAGCACGTCGGCCACCGCGGGCGGGCAGAAGGCCCAGCCGAGGCGCAAGGCCGCCAGGCCGTGGATCTTCGAGAAGGTGCGGCTCATGACCACGTTGTCATGGCTCTTCACCAGCGCGGTGCCGTCGCTGTAGTCGGGCTTGTCGACAAATTCCGCATAGGCCGCATCGACCACCAGCAGCACATGGTCGGGCAGGCCGTCGCGCAGCCGCTTCAGCTCGGTCGCACCGATATAGGAGCCGGTCGGGTTGTTGGGCTCGGCGACGAAGCAGATCTTGGTCCGCGGCGTCACATGGGCCAGCAGCGCATCGACATCGGTCTTGAGATTCTTCTCCGGCGCTGCGACCGGCTTGGCGCCGACCGACTGGGCCGCGATCGGATAGACCAGGAAGCCGTGCTGCGAATAGAGCACCTCGTCGCCCGGCCCGGCATAGGCGCGGGTCAGGAGCTGCAGGATCTCGTCCGAGCCGGCACCGCAGACGATCTGCGTCGGATCGGCGTCGATGGTCGCGGCCAGGGCCTCGCGCAAAGCGGTGGCGCCGCCGTCGGGATAGCGGTGCAGCTCGCCGGAGAGCTCGCGATAGGCCGCGATCGCCGCCGGGCTGGCGCCAAGCGGGCTCTCGTTGGAGGACATCTTGTAGATCGGACCTTCGCCGGGGAGCGCGTGCTCGCCGGGAACATAGGCGGCGATGTCGAGAATGCCGGGGCGGACGGTGAGGCTCATGCGGCGTCTCCCGACGTCGCTTCAGGCGCCGGCGTTGGCTCGATCGTCTTCGCAGGTTCCGGCGCCTTCACCGGCTCGCCGGCCAGCTCCGCGGCGGTCAGCGGCACGGCATAGCCGCCGATCGCAATCACCCGGGAATCCGGCCCCAGCGCTTTGGCCAGGGCAGCGAGGCGGGCATCGTCCGGCGCCAGGAAGCCTTCGACCTCCACCACCTGCTGCTCCGGCCCGCCCAGTTCCTGGAAGGCCTGGATGAAGACCGGCTTCAGTTTCGCCGTGTTCAGGGCCTCGCGGATCGCGCTGCGGCTGACCGGCTCGCGGGTCTCGGCGACCAGCAGGCCGCGGTCATGGTCGGTGGGCTCGTTCGGCGTGGTGCCGATCACCAGCGCCTGCAGCCCGCGGCCGCGCTGGTTGCCGGGGTCGCCGAACGGCAGGCGCGCGATCACATGCGGCACCTTTGGCTGCTTGACGGCAATGCGCCGCCACCAGGGATCGCGGTCGCCCTCATGCGGCAGCGGCAGCACGGCGACCGTCGCTTGGCCTTCCAGCACCGCGGAGATCGCGTGGTTCAAGCGGTCGAAGCCGAGGATCGGCACGCGGCAGCCATAGTGATCGCGGGCGATGTCCCAATAGCCGGGCTCTTCCGGCGGGTTGTAGACCGCGACCACGAAGGGGCCTTCGACCTGCAGCAGCGCCGAGATCATCTCGCGCCACATCCGCACCATCACGGCCTTGGGCAGCTTGCCCTTGTGCCGCTCGATCAGCCGGCGCAGAATCTTCGCCTCGCGGGCCGGGCGCACGAATTTTGCACCCTCGCTCGGCGTGCGACCGATCGGCTGGGCCTTGGCCTTCACCTCGCCGACCTGCACCGCGAGCTCGGTCCGCTGCATGAGCAAGTCGTGCAGTTGGGTATCGACACTGTCGATCTGGCGCCGGAGGGCGGCGAGTTGGTCGTCGTGTTCGGCCATGGTCTCTAAGGCTACGCTCTGAACTTCAGCTCCGGCGGTGCGCGGGCGGCCCCAGAGATAACGGCCAAGCACAGTAAATGCAAAGAAAACATTGACATAGGCTGAGCACACGGCACCATTTCAGCCGATTCACCAGAGGCTTAACCAACAATGTCGAACTTGCCGCCCGGGGAAACCGACCGGATCGCCGCTGCGGTGCTCGCGGCCTCGGCCGAGCGCCGGCAAATGGCCGCGTTCAGCACGGACCTGCCCGGCTTCGACCTCGAGGCCGCCTATGCCGTCACCGCGGCGCTCCGGCGGGCGCGGGTCGCCCGCGGCGAGCGCACGGTCGGTCGCAAGATCGGCTTCACCAACCGAACCATCTGGCCGGAATACGGGGTCTATGCGCCGATCTGGGGCGACATGTACGACACCACGCTCCGAGATCTCGCCGCGACCGATGGGACGCTCGACCTCTCGCCCCTGCTGGAGCCGCGGATCGAGCCGGAGATCGCCTTCGGCTTCCGGACGGCACCGCAAGCCGGCATGAGCGAGGCCATGATCCTCGGCTGCGCCGAATGGATCGCGCATGGCTTCGAGATCGTGCAATCGGCTTTCCCAGGCTGGCAGTTCCAGGCGCCCGACACGGTCGCCTTCTAC
Source organism: Dongia sp. (assembly GCF_041905885.1). NCBI lineage: Bacteria > Pseudomonadati > Pseudomonadota > Alphaproteobacteria > Rhodospirillales > Dongiaceae > Dongia > Dongia sp. The sequence goes on from NZ_JAYRKD010000008.1 coordinate 159,056, forward strand.
GCGCTGCACGGCGCCTATCGACTGGGCCCGCGCCACAAGTTCACGCCGCAGAACCGCGCCGACTGGCTGGCGAAACTCCGGAGCTTCGAGATCGAGCTCAGCAAGGACGGCGTGGTGATGGATCGCGGGCAGGCGCTGAACGTGCTGGACGGCCCGCTCTCGACCATCAGTCACCTGCTGAATGTGCTGGCGAAGGACAAAACCAACCCGCCGCTGCGCGCCGGCGAGATCATCACCACCGGCACCGTCACCCGCGCCTTTCCGGTGGCGCCGGGCGAAACCTGGACCACGAAAGTTGTCGGCCTGCCGCTGGACGGAATTTCGCTGCGCTTTACCGGAAGCTAGCGCGCGTCGATATCCGCGGCGAAGCGCTTCAGCACGTCCTGCAGGCCGGCGTTGAGCGCCGCCACCGCGCCGTCGATCGAGTGGTCGGCTGCGGGCGTCTCGGCGCGGTAGACCTTGCTCATGATCAGCTGGTCGGTGCTCTGGTCGATCACCGAGAGCTCCAGCTCGATGATGCCGGTATCGCCCTTGTCGCCGGCCGACTGCTCCAGGCGCTTGATGTCGCCCTGGATGCGGTAACCCGCGCCGATCCGAAGTTCCGACGGCACCACCTGTTCCGCCGCACCCGCGGAGCGGAGATAGGCGACCAGCTGGTCGCGGATCATCGCGGTCGGCAGCTCGGTCCAATAGGCGTAGTTCCGCTGCTCCAGCTTGGTGCCGCCATTGGCGGTGTAGAGCAGTGGGCGCTCGCCGGTGACACCATCCGCGCCCAAAGGCGCCGCCTCGACGATGCCGATAAAGGGATGCGCCAGCGTTTCGGTCGCGGGCGCGGCAACCAGGCGGAAATACTGCTCCTTCGGCACGGTCGGCGCCGCGCAGGCGGCAACCAGGACCAAGGCGGCGCACGGCAGGAGCTTCAGGAGGCGCGCCATCTCACTGCCCTCCGTTCGGCACGGGCGTCAGGCCCTTGTCGGCCTCGGGGCTGCCGCCGGAGATGAGCAAGCCCGGATTCTGCCGGATCAGACGGCTGAACTCGTTCATGTTCCGCGTGGTCCCTTCGAGATTGTTGGTGATCGCATCGATATTCGCCGAGACCGTGCGCAGGATGTATTCGAGGTCCGCGGTCGATTTGTCGACGTTCTTGGCGTTGCGGTTCACCATGGCGTGGATCGATTCCGCGACGCCGTTGACCTCGACCGAAAGCTGGTTGAGCTGGGCCAGGGTCTTGTCGGCATTGAGGCTGGCCTTGTCGAGGTTGCTGAGGATCTGATCGACCGACTTCACATTGCCGTCGGAGAGGACCTTCTGCAGCTGATCGACACTGACCTGCATGCTGGCCGTCAACTCGGTGACGTTGGCCGAGATGGTGTCGAGATGGCCGCTGGCATTGGCAATGAGGCCGCGCACATCGCCGCCGACCCCGCCGATCTGGCTGTTGGCGGTCTCGGTCAGGGTCTTGATCGAGGTCTTCAGCTGCTCGATCAGCGGCACCACGCCGCTGTCGAGCAGGGCGCCGACCCGGCCGGCCAGCCCGGACATCAGCGCGAACATGTCGCCGGCGCCGGTGCCGGGGATGTCACCGCCGACCGCGATCAGGTCCGCGGACTTGCCGCCGGAGATGTCGATGGTCTTCGCCGCCAGGAAGCTGGAGGCGCGGATGCCGGCCTTGGAATCGGCCGGGAACTTCCAGTCCTTCTGCACGCCGATCATCACGCCGAAGCGATACTTGCCGTTCTCATAGCTCGGCACGATCTTATCGACGGTGCCGATCGGGAAGCCCTCGTAGCGCACGACGGTGCCGTATTTGAGGTCGGTCACGTTGTCGAACAAGACCCGGTAGTGGTCGCGCGGCCCGGTCTGCCCGGCGATCAGGGTCAGGGTCACGATCAATGCCGCGATCATCGCCGTCACGAAGACGCCGACCGTCACATAGCTGATGGAGTAGTTCCGCATCGACCCCTGTTCCCCTAGTCTCGCCTCAGTCGCCGGTTCCGTTAATCACCCGTCAGGCGCCGCAGATACTCCGCCGGGTCGACTTCCTTCTCGACCGAGCGGCGGTTCAAAAGATTCTGGACCCGCTCGTTGGTCGAGCTGCGAATCTCCTCGACCCGCGCGCTCGCCAGGATATGCCCGTGGTCCAGCACGGTGATCCGGTCGGCGATCTTGAAGGCGCTGTCGATATCGTGGCTGACCACCACCACCGAGATGTCCATCGCCTCGCGCAGTTTCAGGATGAGATCGTCCAGCGCCGAGGAGACCACCGGGTCGAGGCCCGACGACGGCTCGTCCAGGAACAGCAGCTTCGGGTCCATGACGATGGCGCGCGCGATCGAGGCGCGCTTCACCATGCCGCCGGAGAGCGCCGAGGGCATCAGCGCACCGAAGCCCGAGAGATTCACCACCTCGAGCTTCATGTTCGCCATGATGTCCATGGTCTTCTCTTCGAGCTTGGTGAGCTCGCGTAGCGGCAGCTTCACGTTCTCGGCGACGGTCATCGAGCTGAACAGGGCGCCGAACTGGAAGGCGACGCCGATCTTGCGCTTCAAGTCCAGGAGCTGGTTGGGCTTCAGCGCGCCCAGGTCCTTGTCGAGCAGCTTCACCTTGTTGGGCTGCGGCGGCATCAGGCCGACCAGGTGCCGCAGCAAGGTGGTCTTGCCCGAGCCCGAGCCGCCCATGATCACCATGATCTCGCCGGCCCTGACGTCGAGATTGATATCAAACAGCACCTGGCGCGCGCCGAAGGAGAAGTCGAGATGGTTGACCTCGACCACCTTCGGCCGCGCCATCAGCTCGGCCTCGGTCGGGCGATGCGCGGTCGATTCCGCGCGCAACGCCGCGATATGCGCCAGCGCCTGCTGCTGGGCTTCGGGCGATGTCGCTATGGATGTTTCCATGCCGTCACCGCGTCGCGATGTAGCCGAACAGCATATCGGCAACGACGATCATGCAGATCGACTGCACGACCGACATGGTGGTGACCTTGCCGACGCCCTCGGCGCCGCCGGAGACGCTGGAGCCGTTGACCACGGCGACCAGGGCGATCAGAACGCCGAACAACGCCGCCTTGCCGATGCCGTGCCAGATGTCGCCGATCTTCAGGACCGTCAGCGAATCGTTCACGAAGGCGCCGAATGACGAATTGAGCGCCGCGGAAACGTAGAAGCCCGCCGTAAACTCCGAGACCAGGTTGGCCCACATGGCGATGCAAGGCAGCATGATGGCCAGGGCCACGACCACCGGCGAAACCAGGTAACGTACCGGGTTGATGCCCATCACCTGGAGCGCATCGACTTCCTGGTTGATGGTCATGGTGGCGAGCCGTGCCGCGATCGCCGAGCCGGAGCGGCCGGCGACCAGGATCGCCATGATCAGCGGGGAGAACTCGCGGGCGACCGAAAGCGCGATGCCGATATAGGCGTAGGCCTCGGCGCCGAACAGGCCCAACGAGTAGAGCGACTGGATCGCCAGCATCAGGCCGATCGTGCCGGAGAGCAGGGTCGCGATCGGCAAAGCGGCGACGCCGATCTGCTGCATCTCGTGGAAGACCATCCGGATCCGAACCGGCTGACGGCGGCGCCAGCCGGCCAGCAGCCAGTAGATCGCCTCCAGGAACAGCATCGCGCCGTAGCCGATCTGGTCGAAAAAGCCGGCAGAGCGCCGGCCGACCGATTCAAAACCCCGGATTGCGGCGTTCATGACATTTCAGCGTCAATGGCCGGACGAGCCCGCGTTCGCGGCGGTCGCCGCGGCGAGGTCGGTGTGGATCTGGAAGACCTTGTCGAGCCGGGCCAGCTCCAATACGCGCCGAACGCGCTGGCTGACCGCGACCAGAGCGAGTTCGCTCTTCTGCTTCTTCGCGACCTGCAGGCCTTCGACTAGGCTGGCGATGCCGGAGGAGTCGATATAGGTCACCTGCGAGAGGTCCACGAGCACGTTGCGGCCCTTCTTCAGGGCATCCAGCAGCGCGCGGCGCACCGCCCCAGCTTGCTCCAGGTCAATTTCCCCTTCCAGGGCGACGATCAGGCGTCCTTCGCTCTCGGTGATGCCGGCGACTGCCATTTCAATCCTTCTTCCGGCGCTTGACCAATTCCAACAGATTCCCCTCGCCGTCCGGCAGGGGAATGAAATTGGCGTCGTCCATCACCGCGCGGATGAAATGCGTGCCAAGGCCCCCCGGCCGGACCTCGTCCAGCGGCCGCGGCCTTATTTTAGCCTGATCGACCTTCGGGGCGAAATCCCTGATTCTCAACATTAAGCCGTCTTCCAGGCGATGCACCGCCAGTGTGATATCGCCGCGTTGGCCCTCGCCATAGGCGTGTAGAATGATGTTCTCCGCGGCCTCGCTGGCGGCCAGCTCCAGATCCGCCACTTCATCGTCGGAGAAGCCCGCGGCCTTACCGGCCGCCGCCAGGACCGGGCGCATCAGCTTCAGCCGGTCCGCCTCCGCCGGGATGGTCAGGCCGAACAGGAAGTCGGAGCGGCTCTCGGCGCTGGCGATCGAGGGCACCCGCCGCCAGATCTGACCGGCCAGCGAATCGTCGATCGCCAGCAGGGTGATGTCGTCCTTGGCGCGCCAGCCGCCGCTGTTCAGTTCGGTCAGGATGCCTTCCAGGCGGTCCTGCAGCGGCTTGCCTTCGGAGAGGCTCAGCAGCATGTCGATGCCTTCCGGCCCGAGCTCCTCCCGGTCGCCGTAGCGGTATTCGGTGACACCATCGGAGAAGACCAGGAACATCTCGTTCTCAAGCCGCACCTCCTCTTCAGGGAAGGCGACGTCGCGCAGAATGCCGAGCGGCGGCGCCGAGGCCTCGAAGCTCCTGAAGCCGCCATGCGGCTTGCGCAGGATCGGCGGCAGGTGCCCGGCGTTGGAAAAGCGCAGCAGCCCGCTGGCCGGATCATAGAGGCCGGCCAGCATGGTCACGAACATGCCGCGGCTGGTGGTCTCGCAGATCTCACGGTTGAGGATCGAGAGCAGGCGCGCCGGCGCGCGGATGGTCTTGCCCAGGCAGCGGAACAAGGCCGCGGTCTTGGCCATCAGCAGGGCGGCGTTCATGCCCTTGCCCGAGACGTCGCCGAGGCAGAAGGCGATGACACCGTCGGGCAGGCTGAAAAAGTCGTAGAAGTCGCCGGAGACCTCGCGGATCGGGCGGTTGATGCCCTGGATCGGCAGGTCGGGATCGGCGGGCGGCAACAGGCTGCGCTGGATCTCGGAGGCGAGCTCCAGCTCACGCTTGATGCGCTCCTGCTCGACCAGCTGGTCGGCGAGGCGCGCGTTCATGATGGCGAGCGCGGCGGCATTGCCCATGACCTGCAGCATGTCGCGGTCGCGCAGGTCGAAGGGCTGGCCGTTCTGCTTGTTCAGGACCTCGACCGCGCCGATCGGCCGCTTGCCGACCTTCATCGGCGCGCAGAGGATCGAGCGGGTGACGAAGCCGGAGGTCGCGTCGGCGTTGGCGAAGAAGCCGGCGTCGCGCGAGACGTCCTCGACAGCCTCGATCCGGTCTTCCATCACCGAACGGCCGACGATGCCGTGGCCGGCGGGCACGCGCAGGCCCTCGATGCTGTTGGGGCCGAGGCTGGCGCGGCAGACCAGGTCGCCCTTGGCCTCGTCGACCAGGAAGAGGCTGCCCGCCTCCACCTTCAAGAGCTGCATCACGTTGCCAAGTGCCAGCCGGACCGTCGCATCGACATTGTCCGAGGAGGCGAAGGAGCGCGAGAGTTCCGCGGCGAGGCGGAGCTCCTCGTCTTCCAACTTGGTTTCGCCGGGGCTGTTCTGGAGCAAGGGCTGGCTGCTTACCGGTTCATGATTCGGGCACTCCGCCGGGCAGCATATCAGCCCCCGGCCTTGGTCGCATCCCGCCTCTAACCGATTCACGCCGCAGCGCAAAATCGCGGGTTACGGTTTCCGCGCGGGGCCCGGATGTGTAAGCTTGGGACAACCAGGGAGGGGAGAGCCGCGTGGACCCGACGCAGGTCGGTGCCGGACTGTCATTCGTCATCGCCGACGATCATCCGATGGTGCGGGATGCGCTCGCCTCGGCGTTGCGCAGCGCCTTCGGCGCGCCGGCGATCACCTTCGCCGGCAGCTTCGCGGAAGCCCAGGCGGCGCTCGGCGCGGCGCCGGAGACCGACCTCCTGATCCTGGACCTGGACATGCCGGGGATGCAGGGCCTCTCGGGCCTCGCGGCCTTGCGCGGCGCCTTCCCGACCATCCCGATCGCGATCGTCTCGGCCACCACCAATCCCGCGGCGATGCGCCAGACCATCGAGATGGGTGCGGCCGGCTTCATCCCCAAGCTGGCACCCTCGGAGCGGTTCCTGGAAGTGATCCGCGCCATCCTCGACGGCGTCATCTGGCTGCCGCCCGAAGCCCGCGACCAGGCGTTGGCCGCCAACGACCGCGACATCGCCGCCAAGGCCGCGCGCCTGACGCCGCAGCAGCACCGTGTGCTGCTGCTGATGGCCGAGGGCAAGCCCAACAAGCTCATTGCCTATGAAATGCAGATCACCGAGCCCACGGTGAAGGCGCATGTCACCGAGATCCTGCGCAAGCTCGGCGCCACCTCGCGCACGCAGGCGGTGATCGCTGCGCAACGCCTCTCGCTGGAACCGGTGCAGAAGGCCGTGGTGGCGGCGGAGGAATAGTCGTTACGCCACAGACTTCACGTTGAGGTGCGCCAGCAGCGCGCGGAGCTTGGCGGGCTTCACCGGTTTCAGCAGCACATCCAGGCCCAGCGCGCGCGCCCGTGCGGCGACCGAGGGGTCGCGGTCGGCGGTGATCAGGGCGACCGGTACGCCGGGGCCCCAGGCGGTGCGGAGCTTGGTCAGTTCCTGGATGCCGTCCGGGCGGTCGTCGCCGAGGTGGAGATCGATCAGCAGCAGGTCGGGGCGCTCCCCGCCGGTGATCTTCTGCAGGAGCTGGTCGGCGTCATGCGCCGACGCCGTGGTGCAACCCCAGCTCTCCAGCAAGGCCGTCATGGCCTCGAGCACCTGGGCGTGGTCGTCGATGCAGGCGACGAAAGGCGCGCGGGTGAGCGCGTCGGCGCGCGTCTCTTCCGTGGGTGCCGCGAGGCGGGCGCGGGTCTCGGACAGGGCCAGCGGCACCTCGATCCCGAAGGCCGCGCCCTGCCCCGCGGCCGAGCGCAGATGCTGGTCGTGGCCGAGCATGCGGGCGATGCGGTCGGCGATCGCCAGGCCCAGCCCCAGCCCGCGCTCGCCTGCGTCATCGGTCGGGCGCAGGCGCGTGAACTCCTGAAAGATGGTGGCCTGCTGCGCTTCGGGAATGCCGGGGCCGTTGTCGCAGACCTCGATCAGCAGCGAACCGCCGCGGCGCCGGCAACCGAGCAATACGCGCGGGCGCGGGCCCCCGCTGCGGCCATAGCGGATCGCGTTGGAGAGATAGTTCTGCAGCACGCGGCGGAGCAGCGCCACGTCGGTATCGACCCAGGCGGCGCTGCCGACCAGCCGGAGCTCGATGCCGTTGCGTTTCGCCACCGGGGCGAAGGCCTCGGTCAGCGATTGCAGCAGCGGGCCGATCGGCACCGGCCGCTTCTCCGGCTTGATCGCACCGGCGTCGAGCTTGGCGATGTCGAGCAAGGCGTCGAGCAAAGCCTCGACCGCGCCCAGACCCAGATCGACCTTGCGCACCAATTCCTCGTCGCGATAGCGCTCGGACAAGGCGGCCACGAACAGCCGCACCGCATGCAGCGGCTGCAACAGGTCGTGGCTGGCGGCGGCGATGAAGCGGGTCTTGCCGATATTCGCATCCTCGGCGCGCTCGCGGGCGGTCTCGAGCTCGGCGGTGCGCTCCACCACCCGCTTCTCCAGCGATTCGTTCAAGGTCCTGAGCACCGTCTCGGCACGCCGCCGCTCAGTGGTGTCGACATAGAGCAGGAAGAAGCCGACGACCTGGCCGCGGTCGTCGAAATGCGGGATGTAGCTGCCCTGCGCCACCTCGATCTTCGCGTCATTGGTCGGGAAGTCGATCTCGAAATTCTGCGGCCGGCCGTTCAGCACCTGGTCGATATGCGGCTTCAGCCGGCCGTAGCGGATCGGCCCCAGCACGTCGGCGACGCGCTGGCCTTCCGCCTCGTGCGGGCGGAGACGCAAGGCCGCCTGATAGGGCCTGTTGGTGAAGCGATAGCGCTGGTCGCGATCGACATAGGCGATCAGCACCGGCACGTTGTCGGTGACGATGCGGATCCGCCGTTCGCTGTCGCGCAGGGCTTCCGCGGTGCGCACGCGCTCGGTCACGTCGTTGGCGGTGACGACGATGCCGCCGCCGGACAGGGGATCGACGCGGAGCTCGGTGACGGCGCCGCTGGCCAGGCGGATCTCGCTGACCGGCTTCGGCTCCGGTGGCGCCAAGGCGGCGAGCGCGGGTGCCGCCCGAGAGAGAGTCGCGACATCGATGCCGGCGGCGAGGGTCGCGCGATCCAATCCGGTCAGCACCGCGAAGCGCTCGTTCCAGACCTCGAGCTTGCCGGTCGGGTCGAAGACCGCGATGCCGAGGCCCATATGGTCGAGAGTCTTCCGCAGCACGTCGGCGTTGTAGCGGATCGCCGCCGTCGCCTCGTTCAGCATCTCGCGCACGGAGCCCGGCAGCCAGCCGGGGAGCCAGGCGCCTTTGCGCCGCGACATGGTGACGACGACCCGCGCCGAAGCCGCGCCGATGGTGCCGGAGAGCAGGCGCTCGGTGAACTCGGCCGCGGCGGCGCCGGAGAGGTTCAAGCCGTGGAAGGCTTCCTCCGCCCGCTCGAGCCCGATGAAGCGCGCGGCCAATTCACGCAGCTGATGCAACTCGTCCTTGGGCGCGGTGGGTTGAGCGCGCGTCTTCGGCGTCGCCTCGTCGATGAAGGCAGCGGCCTGCTGCTTGTCGCGCGCGGTCTGGCGCGCCAGCAGCGAGCCCAGGACCAGGAGCGCCATGTTGACGATGAGGCTCAGCACGAAGCCGCGCGGCATCGGGTCGAACCAAGCCAGTACGCCCCAGGGCGGCAGTGGCGCGGCCTCTCCGGGCTGCATGGTCGGCCAGAGGATCGCCCAGAGCCAGACCACGAATCCGCCGAACAGGCCGAGGATCACGCCATGCCGATGCGTGCCGCGCCAATAGAGGCCGAGGATCAAGGCCGGGGCGAGATTGGCGACGGCGCAGAAGGAGACCAGGCCTATGGTGGCGAGCGGCAGCAGGCCGGCGATGGTCTTGTAGAAGGCATAGGCGGCCAGCAGGATCACCACCACGGCGATGCGGCGGACCAGCAAGGCGAGGCGGCCGAGATCGGCATCCTGGTGCCGGCCGCGCAGCAGGAAGGGCATCACCAGCTCGTTGCCGACCATGCCGCTCAGGGCCATGCAGGCGACCGCGACCATGCTGGTCGCCGCCGAGAGGCCGCCGATGAAGACGAAGGTGGCGAGCCAGTTGGCGCCGTCGCTCAAGGGCAGGGAGAGGACATAGGTGTCGGGGATGCCGCTGGCGCCGAACAGCACCTGCCCGGCCATGGCGATCGGCACCACGAAGGCGTTGATCAGCAGCAGGTAGAGCGGGAACAGCCAGCGCGCGGTCGAGAGGCTGGCCGGATGATCGTGCTCGACCACCGCGGCGTGGAACTGGCGGTCGAGGCAGAGGAAGGCGAAGCCGGAGAGCAAGGTGATCGCCAGCCAGTTGGCGTTGAAGCCGGAGGTCGCGAGCTTTCCCGCGCCGGAAATCGCCTGCGACTGCGCTACCAGGTCCGCGGGCCCGTCGAACATATGCCAGACGATGTAGATGCCGGCGGCGAGGAAGGCGAACAGCTTGATCAGGGATTCAAAGCCGATCGCCAGCATCATGCCGCGGTGCTGCTCGCTGGCCTGCACGTGGCGCACGCCGAAGAGAATGGTGAAGGCGGCCATCATCAGCGCGACGATGAAGGCGGTGTCGAGCCAGACCGGCGTGCCGGCACCGATTGGGCCCGTCCCATCCGCATTGCCGGAGAGCGCCGCGAAGCTGAAGGAGACCGCCTGGAGCTGCAGCGCCAGATAGGGCATCGCGCCCATGACGGCGATCAGGGTGGCGAGCACCGCGACGCCGCGGCTGCGGCCATAGCGGGCGCCGAGGAAGTCGGCGATCGAGGTCACGTTCTGGCGCTTGGCGACGGCCACGATGCGCCGCATCAGCGGCAGCGCCGCGATCATCACCACCGCGGGACCGACATAGATGAGGGCGAAGTCGTAGCCGCTGGTGACCGCGCGGCCGACCGATCCGTAGAACGTCCAGGAGGTGCAATAGATCGCCAGCGACAGCGAATAGATGATCGGCCCGAGTCTCCCCCGCGACCAGCGCAGGGCATGGCGCTCGCCGAAATGCGCGACCGCGAACAGCAGGCCGAGATAGACCAGCGAGAGCGCGAGTATGACGTGGCTGAGGGCCATTTCCGCCAATTAATGCATAGGCTTAAGAGCCTGTCCATCGGGCGGCGCAAGGCTACGACCAATGTCTAGGGTTCCATTTGCGGGGGCGCGGACTATCAAAAAACCTGGCGTCCGGCCTCGGAATGCGCCTTTGCGCGCGCCGAAAGAAGAACCAGGGACGCCGGTGGGATGAAACATCTTTGGGGAGATCAGGCTATGACCGCTTACGCCAGTTCCGCCGGTGCAAGCAGCGAGAAAGGCGAGATGAAGACCGTCGTCTTCGCGTCGTCGCTCGGCACCGTGTTCGAATGGTATGACTTCTACCTCTATGGATCGCTGGCGGCGATCATCAGCAAGCAGTTCTTCTCCGGCGTGAACCCGACCGCGGGCTTCATCTTCGCGCTGATGGCCTTCGCCGCGGGCTTCGCGGTCCGGCCGTTCGGCGCGCTGGTGTTCGGCCGGGTCGGCGACCTGGTCGGTCGCAAATACACCTTCCTCATCACCATCACCATCATGGGCCTCTCGACCTTCGTGGTCGGCCTGCTGCCGAGCTATGCCTCGATCGGCATCGCGGCGCCGGTGATCCTGATCGCGCTTCGCCTGCTGCAGGGCCTGGCGCTCGGCGGCGAGTACGGCGGTGCGGCGACTTATGTCGCCGAGCACGCGCCGGCCGGCAAGCGCGGCCTGATGACGAGCTGGATCCAGACTACGGCGACGCTCGGCCTGTTCCTGTCGCTGCTGGTGATCCTGGCCTGCCGCTTGAGCATGGGCGAGGAAGCCTTCGGCGACTGGGGCTGGCGCATTCCGTTCCTGATCTCGATCCTGCTGCTGGGCATCTCGGTCTGGATCCGGCTGAAGCTGAACGAGAGCCCGGTCTACAAGCGGATGAAGGAAGAGGGCAAAGGCTCCAAGGCGCCGCTGACCGAGTCCTTCCTGCGCTGGCCGAACCTGAAGATCGTGATCCTGGCGTTGCTCGGCTTGACCGCCGGACAGGCGGTGGTCTGGTACACCGGACAGTTCTACGCGCTGTTCTTCCTGACCCAAACGCTCAAGGTCGATGCGACGACGGCGAACCTGCTGATCGCCGGATCGCTGCTGATCGGCACGCCGTTCTTCATCGTGTTCGGCGCGCTCTCCGACAAGATCGGCCGCAAGCGGATCATCCTGGCCGGTTGCGCGATCGCGGTCTTCGCTTACTTCCCGCTGTTCAAGGGCTTGGCCTACTATGCCAACCCGGCGCTCTATGCCGCACAGGCCTCGGCACCGGTGACCGTGGTGGCGGATCCGGACCGCTGCTCGTTCCAGTTCAACCCGGTGGGCACGGCGAAATTCTTGACCTCCTGCGACATCGCCAAGAGCTTCCTGGCGAAAGCCGCGGTGAACTACGAGAACGAGGCCGCGCCGGCCGGAACTGTCGCGACGGTCAAGATCGGCGATACCGTGATCCCCGGCTTCGAGGGCCACGGCCTGTCGCCCGACGACATGAAGGCGCAGACCGAGGCCTTCACCAAGGCGATGACCGACGCGGTCACCGCGGCGGGATATCCGCCCAAGGCGGATCCCGCGCAGATGAACAAGCCCATGGTGCTGCTGATCCTGGTGCTGCTGGTCATCCTGGTGACCATGGTCTACGGACCGATCGCCGCGATGCTGGTGGAGCTGTTCCCGACCCGGATCCGCTACACCTCGATGTCGCTGCCCTATCACATCGGCAACGGCTGGTTCGGCGGCTTTCTGCCGACGGTCAGCTTCGCCATGGTGGCGGCCAGCGGCGATATCTACTACGGCCTCTGGTACCCGATCGTGGTCGCCGCGATGACCGCCGTGATCGGCTTCATCTTCATCCACGAGACCAAGGACCACAAGATCGACGTCTGGTAGGCGCCTGGCCGACCGGGGGCCCAGTCCCCTCGGTTCCTCGGCCAGCCGAGGCGTTTCTCGAGCCCCCGTCCCGCGTGGACGGGGGCTTTTCTTGGCCGCCCGCCAAATACCCCTGGCTCCAAGCGGGTTTTCCCGTCTCGCGGTTGCGGGAACATTTCCAGCCGACCGCACTTAATGGGGGGCAAGTTGAGGAGTTGAGCACGATGGCGGAAGAAAACGCGACTGCCGGGACCATTCAGCGCAGCTGGGAGAAGAGCGGCGCCGATCGCATCGACGTCAACGAGGAATACGCGCTCAAAGACTGGTCGGCCAAGCTCGGCGTGACCCATTGGGAAGTGAAGGCCGCGGTGCGCAAGGTCGGGCCGGTGGCCAAGGACGTGGCGCGCGCGCTGGGCAGCAACGCCCGAATCTGACCCGGGACTTGCCAGCCCGGGCGTGCTGCGGCACGTCTTGGGGCGATGAGCGAAAGCGTTCAAGTCGACTCCATCAATCTGGATCTCCATCGGTGGCCCGGCAACGGGACGCCGATCCTGCTGCTGCACGAAGCCCTGGGTGCGGCCACCACCTGGCGCGACTATCCGGACCGGCTCGCGGCGCGGACCGGACGTCCGGTCATCGCCTGGTCGCGGCAGGGCTTCGGGCTATCGGATCCCCTGCCCGCGCCGCCCGGCCCCGATTATCTGCATCGAGAAGCGGCGCGCCTCCCGCGGCTGCTGGACGCCCTAGGCTTAGAGCGGGCGCATCTTTATGGGCACAGTGACGGCGCCGCCATCGCGCTGATCGCGGCGGCGATCGCGCCAGCCCGCGTCGCCAGCCTGATCCTCGAGGCGCCGCATGTGACGGTCGAGCCGCAGACGACGGCGGCGATTGTCGCGGCGCGCGACGCCTATGCGCGTGGCGAACTCCGGGCCAAGCTCGCGCGGCATCACCGCGATCCCGACCGGGTCTTCGCCCACTGGGCCGAGACCTGGCTCGATCCGGCTTTCGCCGACTGGAGCATCGAGGACCTGCTGCCGCGGGTGAGCGCGCCGACCTTGTTGATCCAGGGCAAGGACGATCCCTATTTCAGCCTCGGGCAGCTCGACCGGATCGCGCGGGTCGTGCCGGCGACCCGGCGGCTGGAGCTCGCCGGCTGCGGCCATGCGCCCTATCGCGAGCGCACCGGCACGGTGCTGGAGACCGCCGCGGATTTCCTGGAAAAACTGGCCTGAAGCCGCAGCCCGCGCCGGGCCCTTTTGCTTTCCCGCCCGATGGTCTAAAAGACCGCGCAAATCCTGGAATTTGCATCACGGAGCGCGCGGAATGGCCGCCTATCAGTACATCTATGTCATGAAGGGTCTGGGCAAGACCTATCCCGGCGGTAAGAAGGTCCTGGAGGACATCTGGCTCTCCTTCCTGCCCGGCGCAAAGATCGGCGTGCTCGGTCACAATGGATCCGGCAAATCGACCTTGCTCAAGATCATGGCCGGCATCGAGAAGGACTTCAACGGCGAGGCCTGGGCGGCCGAGGGCGTCTCGGTCGGCTATCTCGCGCAGGAGCCGCATCTCGATCCCGAGAAGGACGTGCTCGGCAACGTGATGGAAGGCGTCGGCGAGACCGCGGCGCTCCTGAAGGAGTTCGAGGAGGTCTCGAACGCCATGGGCGAGGAGGACGCGGATTTCGACACTCTGCTCGCGCGCCAGGCCGAGCTCCAGGAGAAGATCGACGCAGCCGATGCCTGGGACGTGACCCGCAAGGTCGAGATCGCGATGGACGCGCTGCGCTGCCCACCGGGCGATGCCGATGTCACCAAGCTCTCCGGCGGCGAGCGGCGCCGCGTGGCGCTCTGCCGGCTGCTGCTCTCCCATCCCGACATGCTGCTGCTGGACGAGCCGACCAACCACCTGGACGCGGAATCGGTCGCCTGGCTGGAGCAGTTCCTGCAGGAATACACCGGCACCGTGGTCGCGGTGACCCACGACCGCTACTTCCTGGACAATGCCGCGGGCTGGATCCTGGAATTGGACCGCGGCCGCGGCATTCCCTATGAAGGCAACTACTCCGGCTGGCTGGAGCAGAAGGCCAAGCGCGAGGAGATCGAAGAGAAGAGCGAGAGCTCGCGCCAGCGTACCCTCAGCCGCGAGCTGGAATGGATCCGCCAGGGCGCCAAGGCGCGGCAGGCGAAGTCCAAGGCGCGTATCAACGCCTACGAAGCCTTGCTCGCCCAGCAGAACGAGAAGGGCGTCGAGCAGGCGCAGATCTACATTCCGGCCGGCCCGCGTCTCGGCGATCTGGTGATCGAGGCGCAGCATCTCACCAAGGGCTTCGGCGACAAGCTCCTGATCGAAGACCTCTCCTTCAAGCTGCCGCCGGGCGGCATCGTCGGCGTGATCGGCCCGAACGGCGCCGGCAAGACCACGCTCTTCCGCATGATCACCGGCGGCGAGACGCCGGACCAGGGCACGTTCAAGGTCGGCGATACGGTGAAGCTCGGCTATATCGACCAGTCGCGCGATAGCCTGCGGGACGACAAGACCGTCTGGGAGGAGATCTCCGACGGCCATGAGGAGATCGAGCTCGGCAAGCGCAAGATGCCGAGCCGGGCCTATGTCGCCGGCTTCAACTTCAAGGGCACCGACCAGCAGAAGAAGGTCGGCCAGCTCTCCGGCGGCGAGCGCAACCGCGTGCATCTCGCCAAGATGCTGAAGTCCGGCGCCAACGTGCTGCTGCTCGACGAGCCGACCAACGATCTCGACGTCGATACCCTGCGCGCGCTGGAAGAAGCGCTGACCGAGTTCGCCGGCTGCGTCGTGGTGATCAGCCACGACCGCTGGTTCCTCGACCGCATCGCCACCCACATGCTGGCCTTCGAAGGCGACAGCCATGTGGAATGGTTCGAAGGCAACTACCAGGACTATGAGGTCGATCGGCACAAGCGCCTGGGCTCGGACGCGGACCAGCCGCACCGGATCAAGTACAAGCCACTGGTCCGGCAGTAACGGACGGGGCGGTGGTGCTGCGGCGCCACCGCCGCTGCACCGGCACACAGACAGCTTCAATCCAGAAGATCCGCTCAACCCCTTGAGCCGGAACACGCTTCGCCATCGGCGCAGGCGCCAAATTCCTTATTCTGTCTGCGTCCGGTCTGCGTTGCGGCGCAAACGGCGGGCATCTTTCAATTCTGTCCGGGTCCGGTCCGGGTTGCCGACGCAGCAGCCGGCCTCACTTGCTGATTCCGTCTGCGTCCGGTCTGCGTCGGCGCCGGAGCGACAGTTTACGCCGAGCCTGAAGAGCCATGCAGGCGCCGATGATGAATGCGTCGCGTCATGCTGAATTTGCACGCCGTTTTGTTGGTGGGGGCTGGGTGGGGGTTGCGGAGCAGCAATCACGGGACGTCGCTTCGGACGTGTCTTCCGATGCTACATTCACAATGTCAAACAGCACGGCAAGCATACCACAATCGGCGCCGCGCGTCTTCGCTGCATTGGGTGAATTCTGGAGTATGCAGCAGGAATCCGGAGGGCTGGATCTTCCGGGGCGCAACGCTTACGACATCGCGGCGGCACGTGCCCCCATCCCGACCTTCTCCCTGAAGGGGGAAGGAGAAGAAAGGCGACCTTACCCCTGATCCGCCTTCGCCAAGGCTTCGGCGGACGCCGAGGGGAAGGAGAAGAGGTTTAGCCGCTTCGGCCGCGTCTGCGCATCTCGCCGAAGGCGCGGGCGAGCTGGCAGAATTCTTCGATGTCGAGCTCTTCGGCACGGGCGGTGTCGCGGATGTTGGCGCGGTCGAGCAAGGCATTCGCTTCGACCGGGAGCGTCTTCAGCGACTGGCGCAGCATCTTCCTCCGCTGGCCGAAGCCGGCTTCGGCGACGGCTTCGAGGTCGCGGGGGTCGGCGGGGTAGAGCGGCTGCGGGTGCGGAATCAACTGCACCACCGTCGAGGTCACCTTCGGCGGCGGGATGAAGGCGCGCGGCGGGATGTCGAACAGCTGCTTGGCGGTGCAGCGCCACTGCGTCACGATCGAGAGCCGGCCGTAATCCTTGCTGCGGGGCTGCGCGGTCAGGCGGTCGGCGACCTCCTTCTGGAACATGAGAGTCAGCGAGGCGAATTGCTCGGCCTGCTCCAGCCAGTTCAGCAGCAAGGGTGTCGCGACATTGTAGGGCAGGTTGGCGACGATGCGGCGCGGGGTCTCGCCGAGCTTGGCGGCGTCGACCTTCAGCGCATCGCCTTCGACCACCTCGAGCCGGCCCGGGTAGCGCGCGGCGACCTCCGCCAGAGCCGGCAGCGCGCGGGCGTCGCGCTCGATCGCGATCACCTTGCGCGCGCCTTCCATCATCAGCGCGCGGGTCAGCCCGCCGGGCCCGGGGCCGACCTCGATCACCGTACCTTCATCGATCTTGCCGGCGGCGCGGGCGATCTTCTGGGTCAGATTGAGATCGAACAGGAAGTTCTGGCCGAGCTGGCGCCTGGCCTCGATCCCGTGGCGGCGCAGGACCTCGCGCAGCGGCGGCAGGCCATCCTTGGCCAGCAGCTCAGCGTTCTCGCCGCTCATAGCCGGATGTCGATATAGGCCGCGCGACGCAGGTCGCTGAGATAGCCGCGCGCCAGCGTCTCGAGCCGCTCGGCGGCGAGCCGGTCGGCGAGCGCGACCCGCGAGATCTCGTTGCTATCGCCGCGGTCGCAGACCACGAAGATCGCCACGCCGCCGTCGCCCTTGATGGCGCTGGTCGGCTCGCCGACCGGCTGGTTGATCACCATGTCGCGGATCTCCGGCGGCATGTCATCGACCTTCGGCCGCCCCATGTCCTGGAACCGCGCGGGGTTCGCGTCCTGCGACAGCCGCTCAAACTCCTCGCAGCTATGCGCCTCCTTCTGGGAGAAGGCGTCGGCCTGCTCCTGCGCCGCTTCCGCCTCACGCGCCGAGGCGTTCGGCGTCAGCGGCCAGAGCAGGCGCACCATGTGGACGGAACCCGGCGCCACCGCGGCGTCGCTGCCGGTGCGCACGTCCTCGATCCGGATCAGGTAGTAGCCGCCGGTCCCTTGGAGCGGGCCAAGCACCTTGCCGCGCACCTCGTCGCCGCTGCCGAGCGGGGCAAGCTGGGCGGCGATCGCCGGGTCGACCTGATCGGGACGGCGCCAGCCAATGTCACCGCCGTTGGCGGCGCTGGTGTCCTGCGAGAATTCCTGCGCCAGGGAGGCGAAGTCGGCGCCGGCGCTGAGCTGGTCCACCAGTCGCTGCACCGATTGCTGGACGCCGGGCGCATCCTTGGGCGAGTCGACCGCCTGGAAGATCTGCGAGATGCGGTATTCCGGCTTGCCCTGCCCGGCCTTGGCCCGCGCCAGCGCCTCGTCGATCTCCGCATCGCTGACGCGGATGGTCGGTCTCAGCTTGCGCTGCACCAGACGGCTCCAGCCGATGTCGGCGCGCATCTGGTCGGCCAGCGCCGAGACCAGGATGCCGTTGCTGCTGAGGTAGCTTTCGAACTCGTCGCGCGACATGTTGTTGCGGGCGGCCAGGCCGGCGATGCGGCTGTTGATCTCGCCGTCGCCCACGGTGACGCCCTGGAACCGCGCCTCCTGGGTCTTCAGGTGATCGTCGATCAGCTGGCGCATAATGCTCGGCAGCAACTGCTGCCGGCTCTCCGGCGTATCCTGCAGCCGGGCCGAGAGCATCGCGGCGCGCAGCCGCGCGACCACGTCGAGCTGGGTGATCACGTCGTCGTTGACCACGGCGGCGATCTTCAGCTCGTCCTGGGCCAGGGCGGGCCGGCCGCCGGCCACGGCCGCGACCAGCAGGCAGAGGACGGCAAGGAGCCGCAGCGACGCCGTCCAGGCGGCGCCCCGCGATCCGTTTCGCGATTGCAAGCTAGCGAACAATCCGTTCTCCCACTCCGTCCGGCCGGTCGTTGCGGCCCATCCTGCTGGCGCAGTCAACCAAGTCCGTCACGATAACGCAATCCGCCGGCCGAACCCGACCGAATCCGGCACCGCGGCCCGCGACATTCCGCCCAACTCGCAAGATCCGCCGGCATCGTCAGAAAGAAGCCCCGATGTCGCCGAGATTCTTGAAGGTGAAGGTCACGAAAGCGGCGAACTTGCCCGATGAGATGTCGGTATCGCCGTCCGGGCTGTACTGGGCGTTGATGTTGAAGCCGAAGCATTCGTCATTATAGCCGAAGCCGCCATAAAGGCCGTTCACCTCGTTCTCGACCAGGTCGTAGCTGGCGCCGGCCGAGGCCGACCAATAGTCGAGGAATTTCGTGTTCAGCGAACCATAGATCTGCTCGCGGCTGCCGAAGTCGTCGTTGTCGGAGAGGTGGATGTAGTTGACCGAGCCGTAGAATTCCTGCGGGCCGGCGGTGAGGCTGACCTCCTGGCGCTTCATCTTCGCGTCCTCGACGTTGAAGCGGAAGCGATAAGTGGCGTTCAGGAGCTCGTTCGGCTGCAGTGCGACCCGGCCGACCAGGTCGGTGAGGTCGCTGCGGATGCCGCTGTTCTCCGGCTCGTCGCGGCTGCGGATGAACTGGTAGCTCTGGCCGAGGAAGACCTCGGCGCGGCCGCCGCTGTTGTTGTAGGCGCTCCAGTCGAAGCCGTAGTTGACGCGCGACCCGGCATCGACGCGGTCGAGGCCGGTGAAGCGGTCGGGCGCGAACACCTTGGTGTCGTCCCATTCGAAGGCGCGGCTGTCCTCGTTCGGGATCTTGCCGGTGTTGCAGCAATCGGGCGACATCACCAGCTGCACGATCGGCTGCAAGACCTGGGTGAAGGTCTCGCCCGGCTTCACGAAGGGATAGCGCCATTTCAGGCTGCCCTGCGGGAAGACGCGGCCGGTGACGCCGTCGAAGGTGGGCGTGTCCTCCGAGGCGTCGAAGTTGTCGCTCTCGGGATCGGTGCGGTTGGTCGCGTAGAGATCCGCCGCGACCGAGAGGTTGAGCTCCCAGACGTCGCCCCAGGAGCTGGTATAGGGCAGGTTCCAGCTGGGGTGCATCGAGACGCGGAAGGCGTCGCGGCCCTCGCGGCGCACCAGGTTCATCATGCCGACATCGAGGCCCCAGTAGCCGCCGCCCGCGCCCGGCTCGCTGGTGAAGTTGTAGTTCAGGAGCGGCGCGATGATCGGCGCGGTGTCGTCGCGCAAGTCGTCGTCGGTGGTCTGCCAGCCGTAGCCGCGAGCCTCGAAATAGCTGCGGCCGAAGAAGCCCTCGCTCCACAGCGTGTCCTCGAGCCAGCGGCGCGAGCCGAGATGGTATTGCCGCAGGTAGTCGCGGTCGGTGGTGTTCTTGAAGTTGAAGCCCCAGCGCCAGTCCCGACTCAAGTCGAACAGGCCCTGGCCGGCGACATGGCCGCGGAGCTTGCGGTTGTCCTCGTCGTCATCCTCCGGCTCGGCCTCGTAGGTGCCGGATGCCGCCAAGGTGAAGACGCCGTTCGGCACCCGTTGCCGGTACTCGCCCATCAGCACGCCGCCCGCCGGATCCGGCTCGCCCATGACGCGGGCGATCGGCGTGATGGTCACGTCCTTGTCGTCGCCCATGGTGACGAAATAGGGCTGGCGCAGCTGGACGCCGGAACGGCCGGACGAGACCGAGAAGGTCGGATTCAAGAGGCCGCTCTGCCGCTTCACGTCCACGTCCGGATGCTGGAAGAACGGGGTGTAGAAGACCGGCACGCCCCACATCTCCATCCAGGCGCCGTGATAGGTGATGGTCTGCGCCTCTTCGTCGCGCACCACCTGGTCGGCCTTGATCTGCCAGACCGGCTGGCGGGTGGGATCGGTCTTGCAAGGTAGGCAAGGCGTGTAAACCGCCTTGTTCAGGATCTGCTTGGTGCCGTTGACGCGGTGCGCGGAATAAGCGGCCAGGCGCGACTTGTCCTTCAAGAGCGCGCGGAAGCTCTTGATGACGCCGTTCTGGAAATCGTCGGAGAGATCGACGTAGTTGGCGAATACGGTGTCGCCGCTCGGCATCAGCAAGGTGACGTTGCCCGAGGCGCTGATCGTCTTCGAGCGCTCGTTGTAGGTGATGGTGTCGGCCATGACGACGCGGTCGTCCTGCGCCATCTCGACATGCCCGCGCGCGACATAGACGCCGAGCTCCTGGTCGTAGCCGGCCTCGTCGGCGATCAGGTTGACGGGGCTGTCGCTGGCCTGCGCCGCAGCGAGATCGAGGCGCCAGAGGCAGAGCAAAGCGGTGGCGCCGAGCAGGAAACGGCGCAGCCGGCGCGCGCGCCGGTTGGCCGCCGGTCTCGCCGTCGGTTGCTCACTCGCTGCAAACCCGCTGGAAGGCTCGAGCCGCCTCACGCCGCCACCCCGAAGATCCCCTCATGGACTTATTCAGGCGGCCGACAGCCCTTGGACTCGCCCCGGGCTTTCCCCCGTTTCGCCGGCGGCCTTGAAGGGCCGGAATCCGGCCGCGCTCATTGGCCGGTAAACTAGCACGTTAAGCCCATTCGTCCACTGATTTCATGGACTTGCGAGTCGTCGCCGGGGCCGTTGGCGACGCGGCCTCGCCATGCTAACTCTTGAGCCGATTTCAAATCGACGGACTTTCAGAAGAAATGGCCGGAGATCGCCGGTCGCAATCGCCGAGGAAAGCATGAAAATCGCATTCGCGAAGCCGGAACTGCCGGAGACCGGCAGTTTGGCCGTTGGCGTCATGGACGGCCGCAAGCTGGGATCCCATGCCGCGCAAGTCGAGAAGCTGACAAAGGGCGCGGTCAACCGCGCGATCGGCGCCAGCCGGTTCAAGGGTGGCACCGAGGATCACCTGACCTTGCTGGCGCCGGCCGGCATCACGGTCAACCGCGTGCTGCTGATCGGCCTCGGCACGGCGCAGAAGCTGGATGCCCTGAGCGCGCAGGCGATCGGCGGCCGGCTGGTCGCCGCCTTCAACGCCGCCGGCGAGAAGGAAGCGACGGTGCTGATCGAAGCGATCCCCGGCGCGCCGCTCGCCGAGGCCGAGCTCGCCGCCAACATCGCCTATGGCGCGCAGCTCCGCTCCTATCGGTTCGACAAGTACAAGACCAAGGAGAAGCCGGAGCACAAGCCGAGTCTCAAGAAACTCACCATCGGCACCGCCGAAGCGCACGCGGCGAAGAAGGCCTATGACCCGCTGGAGAAGATCGGCGAAGGCATCTTCCTGACCCGCGACCTGGTCTCCGAGCCGGCCAACATCATCTACCCGGAAACGCTCGCCGCCGAGGCGAAGACCCTCTCCGAGGTCGGCGTCGAGGTGAAGGTGCTGGGCGAGCCCGAGATGAAGAAGCTCGGCATGGGCGCGCTGCTCGGTGTCGGACAGGGCAGCGAGCGGGAGTCGAAGCTGGTCGTGATGCGCTGGAACGGCGCCGACGATTCGAAGGCCAAGCCGATCGCCTTCGTCGGCAAGGGCGTCACCTTCGACACCGGCGGCATCTCGATCAAGCCGGCCGCCGGCATGGAAGAGATGAAGTGGGACATGGCGGGATCCGGCACCGTGATCGGGCTGATGCGCGCACTCGCCGCCCGCAAGGCCAAGGTCAACGCGGTCGGCGTGGTCGGCCTGGTCGAGAACATGCCGGGCAGCAACGCGCAGCGGCCGGGCGACATCGTCACCTCGATGTCCGGCCAGACCATCGAGGTCCTGAACACCGACGCGGAGGGCCGGCTCGTGCTGGCCGACGCGCTCTGGTACACCCAGGAGAACTTCAAGCCGGTGGCGATCGTCGATCTCGCGACCCTGACCGGCGCCATCATGGTGGCGCTGGGCCAGGTGCATGCCGGCCTGTTCTGCAACGACGACACGCTGAGCGATCGCCTGACCCAGGCCGGCAAGGATACCGGCGAGCTGCTGTGGCGCATGCCGCTGGGTGCCGCCTACGACAAGCTGATCGACAGCCCCGCCGCCGACATGAAGAACATCGGCGGGCGCTTCGGCGGCAGCATCACCGCGGCGCAGTTCATCCAGCGCTTCATCCAGAAGGGCACGCCCTGGGCGCATCTCGACATCGCCGGCATGGCCTGGTCGGACAAGGACACGCCGACCGTGCCGAAGGGTGCCACCGCTTACGGCGTGCGGCTGCTCGACCGGCTGGTCGCCGACCACTATGAGGACAAATGACCGAGGTCCGGTTCTATCATCTGCAGCGGGCGCGGCTCGAGGAGGTCCTGCCGGTCATCCTCGAGCGCTGCCAGCAGCGGGCCGAGCGCGTCCTGGTGCTGGCCGGCTCGACCGAGCGGGTGGAGGCGCTGGCCGCCCTGCTCTGGACCTACCGGCCCGACAGCTTCCTGCCCCACGGCACCGCCCGGGACGGCGAGGCGGCCCGCCAGCCGATCTACCTGGCCACCGCCGAGGACCCGTCCGACAACCCCAACGCCGCGCAGGTGCTGATTCTCTCGGACGGCGCCCGGCATCCCCGGGTCGGGGAGTTCAAGCTGGTCTGCGCGCTGTTCGACGGGCATGACGAAACCGCGGTCGCCGACGCCCGGACCCAGTGGAAGGCCTGCAAGGAAGCCGGCCATGCGGTCGTCTATTTCCAGCAGGGCGACAATGGGAAGTGGCAGGAGACCGCCCGGGCTTGATTGGCGCTGATCCAGGGATTGAACCGGGGGGCGCAGTCGGGCGACCCAGATCACATAACGGTGCGAGATTCGGCGTTTTTGCTAGGAAATTCAGGGTGCTAACTGGACTTTAAGCCCGCCCAGCCATAGATTGGGCAGGTTAACGGTCCGGCTTCGTCCGCCGCGGGTAAGGGTCCATGCAAGGCCATTTCTCTCCAGCCAGGGTCCAGCGCTTCGCCCGAAACGGCGAGGGCGCGACCATGATCGAATTCGCGCTGATCTTCCCGATCGTCCTGATGATCACCTTCGGGATCATGGAGATCAGCCTGTGCATGGCCAGCCTGGTGACCCTGGAGGGCGGCCTCAAGGAAGCCTCGCGCTACGGCATCACCTCGCAGTCGGACGCGCCGCCGGACACCAACAAGGTGCCGACCGCCTTCAAGGTCGGCAACGACAACCGCCTGATGACGATCGGCTACATCCTCAACCAGAACACCCTCGACCTGATCGACCTCAACGCGGCGACCATCACGACCCAGGTCTACAGCAGCTTCAGCGCGGTCAAGGACGGCGAGCCCTATAGCGACCTCAACAGCAACGGCGTCTACAACACTGGCGAGCCCTATTCCGACACCAACTGCAACGGGGTGCGGGACGGGGCCGGCGCGGCGAGCAGCGGCGTGGGCGCGGCCGGCAACATCGTGGTCTACACCGTGAACTACAACTGGAAGATCCTGACCCCGATCATCGGCCAGTGGCTCGGCAAGCCGGACCCCAGCAACCCCGGCCGCTACATGATCCCGATGAGCTCCAGCATCGTGGTCAAGAACGAGCCCAATCTTTCCGGCAGCAGCTTCTGCAAGAGCTGAGCATGCGACTGATGCGCCGCTTCATTGCCCAAGCATTTCCGGCCCGCCTGCGCCGCTTCGCCGCCGGCGAGAAGTTCCTCAAGGACGAGCGCGGCGTCACCGCGATCGAGTTCGCGCTGGTGCTGCCGGTGGTGCTGCTGATCCTGCTCGGCTGCTTCGAGGTGCCGCGCTACGTGCTGATCGTGCAGAAGATCTCGCGGACCTCGTCCGGCGTCGCCGACCTGGTGGCCCAGGCGGACGAGCCGCTGCAGAAGAACCAGCTGACGGATATCTTCAACGCCGGCAAGGTGATGATGCAGCCCTATGACATCGTCACCAACGGCAAGATCTATGTGAGTTCGATCAACAATCCGAGCGGCGCGGGCGTCGCGCTGACCTGGCAGAGGAACAACGGCGGCACCGGGCCCGCCAGCAAGATCACCACCGGCGCCAGCATTCCCGCCGCGCTCGCCCCCGCATCCAACGAAGAAGTGCTGGCCGCCGAGGTCTACTTCACCTACCAGCCGGTGTTGTCGACCCTGATCTACACGGGCTCGACGCTGTACCGGGTTTCCTACACGCGGCCGCGCAATAAGAACCTGATGACCCCACCGCCGCTCAGCTGCACGCCCCCCGCGACGCAATGCTGAAGCCGCGCTGACGCCGGCCGGAAAAAGCAACGCCCGCCAAGCCTGACCGGCACGGCGGGCGTTTTCATTTCGCAGCCGGCGCTGCGCTACTTGACGATGCGGAGCGCCGAGAGGCTGGCGGCGATCTGGTCGAAGACCGTGGCGAGCGACGCGCTGTCCGGCGCGAAGTAGTAGTAAGGCGCCTGCGGCTGGGTCGCGACGGCCTTGAGCAGGGTCTTCAGGTCCTCGTTCGGCTCCACGTACTGGATCACGTAGATCTTCACCGCCGAAGGATCCAGCGGGTTGGTGCCCTTGATCTTCGCCGCCAGCTGCAGCAACTTGTTGTCGAGGTTGTTCTTCACGCTGGTGCCGTCGGGCATGGTGATGTTGCCCTTGCTGGTCGTGGTGCCGGCGTCTTCACACACGCCGAACCAGCCGTGATAGGCGTCGCCGTTGCTGCCGCAATTCTGGCCGTCGGTCATGAACACGATGGCCTGGGCGCGCTGGAACGGCGGGTTGACCTTGGCTTCATCGAAGGGCGCGCCGGGCATCAGCACTTCCCAGGCCCAGAACAGGCCCTGCGGCGCGTCGGTGGCGCCGCCCGGCGACAGGTCGTCGATCATGTCGTTGACCGAAGTGGCGGTGGTCTGCAGCGGCAGGATGCCGATCGCCGGGCAGTCGGCGCAGTCGCCGCCATCCCGCGCGCCGAAGGGCGGGACCCACCAGCCGGGATTCGGCGCCGGGATATCCGGCCCGGAGACGCTGGCATCCTGGTTGTTGTTCCAATAGGCGCCGTAGCAGTTGCGGAAGTTGCTGTAGTCCTCGCCTTCGTTGGTCGGGATCGGCTCCCAGCCCGGCCAAGCCGCGGTGGCGCCGAGCGTGGTGTCGGCGTCGGTGCTTTCGAGGCTGTCCTCCCAGTAGCGGGCGTAGACGCAGCCGCGCCAGCCGCCGGGCATCTCGTTCGAGAGGGCCGGGCTGAGCAGCAGCGGAACCTGGGAATTCGCCGCCTTATACACGCCGGGGCGCGTCGACGTCAGCGCAAACGGCGCGGTAAGGGCTGCGTATTTGCGGCCGCCCATCGGGTGGGTGTAGGTGGAACCGGTCGGGCCGGTGATGGCGCCCGGGGTGGTCGCCGGATAGGTGAACACGTTGACCTTGGAGCTCCAGGGCACCACGCCGATGTTCAGCAGCGAGTAGTCGACGCCGCTGACCGTCACAATCTGGGTCTGGCCGCCGGTGGTGAACGGCTTGTACAGCGAAGTGACCAGCGACTTCGCGTTGCTCTTCAGCGCCGTCATCTTCGAGGCCGGCGAACCCATCGAGCCCGAGACGTCGAAGGAGAACACCACGTCGAGACCGCTCTGGGCCCGCGCCACCGTGCCGGCCGCGGCCATGGTCATCTGCTGGAAGCCCAGCACCCGCATCAGCGTGGTCGGGATCGTGGCGGTCGACGAGACGGTGACCAGGGTGTTGTTGTTGATGACGTTGATGACCGGCGTCACCACGTTGGCGCCCATCGCGCCGTTCGGGAAATTCGCGTTGAAGAAGGCAAGCGCGTCGGCCTTCACCTTGTTGTTCAGAGGATCGCCGGCGGTCTGCAGCGCCTTGCCGCCGGCCAGGGCCGCGGCGTCGATCGCCTCGGAGAGGCGCGCCTTCACCAGGTAGCCGCGCGCGGCATCGACCGCGAGACCGGCCACGCCGATGAACACGATGCAGGAGAGCCCGAAATAGATGGCGATCGCGCCGCTCTCGTCGCGCCGGTACCGGCGGTAGGTGTCCCGGTTCCAGGCGGCCCAAGCGGCCAGGCGGTTCTTCAGTTCAGACGCAACACGACGCAGCGACATGGTCCGATCCTCTCTCGCCCCACCCCGACATGATACGAGCGAAGCGCCCGTTAGACAATCGGGCCTATCGGGTTAAATCGTTGATTTAGCTGGGATTAATAACAGACGCCAACACCTATGTATGCGGCCATACAGATTCCGGGCGCCGCCAGGAATACCTCACACCCGAACCAGGGGCTATTGGTTGGTCGTGGTGGTGCTCTGGTTGACGTTCTGATTGAGATCCACGCCGTAGCTGTAGCTGCTTTCCGCCGAGGTCGCGGACTTGCTGGCGTCGGTGTCGCTGGTGGTCTGGCTGCGTGACGACGAGGAGAACTCGACGTCGGTCGGCGAGAGGACGCGGCTGCAGCGCTCGGTGCCGCAGGCGTAGAGCACCTCGGTCGGCGCATCGGGCGCCACCGCGTTGAGCACGCTGACATGGCGCGCCGAGACCGGCGACACCACCACCGGCCAATCCAGCAGCAGCTCCTGGTCGCCGGCGAGGACGAGAATGTTGGTCTCGCCCGGCGTCTTGCCGAAGACGATGACGGTGTTCGGCGTGTCGAGGGTGACGTCGGCGACGGTCGGGTCGCCGATGATGACACTGGTGGCCGGCTTGGCGAGCCGGACCACGCGCGCCTCGCGCCAGTTGATGTTGAGCCCATCCGCCATCGCGGTGCTCGCCATGACGAATGCCGCCAGCATCGGCACCAGAACGAACAGACGGCGCATCTTCCCCTCCGCACCGGTCCGGTCCGTTCGGCAACGGACTCAACCCACTAACCGGTATTTGTTAATCTTAGCCGAGAAGCTGCCCTGCGGCAATGCAGTTTGCATGAGAAGCCTCGGCCTTGGGATGCCGCTTGCTGCGCTGCCGCAGAAAATGTATAAGATCATCAATTGGTTGCGGCCTGCCTCGGGGCCCGGAGCTGGTCCGGGAAACGGCAGACCCACCACCGGGGGAGAACCCTATGGTCGGGATGACACGGCGAGCGCGCCGGAACAGCCGGCGCAATGCCTTGCTGGGCACGGTTGCGGCCGGCCTGCTGTTGGCGGGCTGCACCCCGGGTCCCACCCAGATGCAGCCGGACGCGGCCGCGCTGCAGGACGCGCAGCTGAAGGCCGCGCAGCAGGCCGAGGCCAGCTACAACTACAGCGACGCGGTCGGCATCTACCAGGGCCTGCTGGCGCAGCATCCCGAAGACCCCGACCTGGCGATGAATCTCGCGCGGAATATGCGTTTCGCCGGCCAGGCGCAGAGCGCCATCGCCGTCATCAGCCGGCTGATCGCCAAGCAGGGCCGAACCCCGCATCTCCTGACCGAGCTCGGCAAGGCCTATCTGGCGGCCGACCAGGACAACCTGGCGCTGCCCACCCTGTTGGAAGCCAAGGAGCAGTTGCCGAACGACTGGGAGATCCTGTCCACCCTCGGTGTCGCCTATGACTATCAGGGCAACTACGCGGATGCGCGCGAAGCCTATGCCCAGGCGCTGATCGCCTCGCCCAGCAACCCGACCGTGCTCAACAACCTCGCCTTGTCGCAGGCTTCGAGCGGCGACCTCGACGGCGCCATCGCCACCCTGCAGCAGGCGATCGACCAGCCGACCGCCTCGGCCCAGACCCGGCAGAACCTGGCCTTGCTGATGGCGCTGAAAGGCGATCCGGATGCGGCCGAGCGGCTGGCGCGCAAGGATCTGCCGCCGGAAGTCGCCGACAACAACAACGCCTATTTCCGGATGATCTCCAACGCGGCCAAGGCCGCCGCGGCGGCGCCGCCCGCCGGCGGCTCGGCGGTTCAGTAGCGCTTCAGGCGCGCGCGCCCTACTTCATCAGCTCGGCGACCTGGATCCCGGCGGGTCCGGCGATCACGATGAACAGCACCGGCAGGAAGAAGATGATCATCGGCACGGTGAGCTGTGCGGGCAGCGCCGCCGCCTTCTTCTCCGCCGCGTTCAGGCGCGCGTCGCGGTTTTCCTGGGCGATGACCCGCAGGCCGGTTGCGATCGGGGTGCCGTATTTCTCCGATTGCAGCAGGGTGGTGGTCAGCGAGCGGAAGGTCGCCAGGCCGGTGCGATCGGCGAGATTCTCGTAGGCGCCGCGGCGATCGCCGAGATAGGCGAGTTCCGCCGCCGTCAGCCCCATCTCCTCGGCCATCAGCGGCGAGGTTTCCGCCATCTCCTCGGAGACCTTGTTGAAGGCGGCCTCGATCGACATGCCGGATTCGACACAGATCACCATGAGATCGAGCGCGTCCGGCAGCGCGCGCATCAGGATCTTCTGGCGCTTCTGGACCGCGTTGGTGAGGAAGATCGTCGGCAGCAGCCAGCCGAAGGCGGCGCCGACCGCCGCGGCCAGGGTCTTGCCCTGCCAGGTCCAGTCGGGGAACAGCGACAGGCTGTAGAAGAAGGCGAGCACGCCGAGGGCAATCGGCATGGCCAGGCGCACGAAGGTGAAGGTGACCGGCGCCGAGGTGGTGCGGTAGCCGCCCTGGATCAGGCGCCGCTTCAGGTCTTTCTGCTCCAGCATGTCCTCGAGCCGAAGCTGCTTGATGACGCCGCGCATGGCGCTTTCCGAGCGCGTCGGCTGCAGCCGGCGACGGTTGCTGTAGCCCTCGCGCTGCTGGATCTGCAGCTCGTCGCGCTTGAAGGCGACGGCCTTGCGGCGGGCCGCGAACTTGTCGTTCTGCAGGAAGGGCGTCGCCACTGCCATCACCGACGCGAAGGCGGCGATGAAGGCGACGATGATGATCACGGTCGCAAGATCGAAACCGAATTCCCAGTTGTCGAAGATATGCATCCGAGGTCTCCGTGCGACGCGGCGCGCGCTGGCTGCGCGGGGCGGCGGTCGCTACATGTCGAAGTTGATCATCTTGCGCATCACCATCACGCCGGTGCCCATGACGACGACGCAGATCGCCAGCAGGAAGTTACCGGTCTCGGTGGTGAACAGCAGCGCCACGTAGTCCGGCGCCAGGAAGGTCAGCGCGCCCATGACGAACAGCGGCAGCGAGCCGATGATGCCGGCCGAGGCCTTGGCCTCGCTCGACATGGCCTGCACCTTGTCCTTCATCTTCTTGCGCTGGCGCAGCACGTCGGAGAGCTTGGCCAAGGTCTCGGCCAGGTTGCCGCCGGTGGTCTGCTGGGTGCCGAGCACGATGGTGAAGTAGCGGAACTCCGGGCTGGGCAGGCGATCGCTCATCCGCTGCAGGGCGTCGGCCATCGGCTGGCCCAGCTTGATCGCCTCGTTCACCAGGCGGAATTCCGGGCCGACCGGATCCGGGGATTCCTGGGCGATGATCGCCAGGCACTCGCCGACCGTCAGACCCGAACGCACGCCACGGACGATGATGTCGATCGCATCGGGAAAGGCGGCAATGAACTTCTTCAGGCGCTTCTTGATCAGGAAATTGATGACGAATTTCGGGATGCCGAGGAAGGCGACCAGGCCGACGGCCGGCAGCAGGATCGGCGGCACACCGAAATAATAGGCAATGCCCATCAGGATGGCGCCGCCGAGCAACGAATACATGATGAACTGCTGCGGCGTGATCTTGAGGCCGGCGAAGACCAGCATCTCGCGGAGCCTTGAGCCGCGGCGCTTCTGGCGCGACTCCTCGGCCTGCTTCAGCCGCTCCTGGATCTGTTTCTTGCGCTTGCCGGCGGCGTTGACATCCTTGCGGGCGCCGCCGGGCATGGCCAGCACCGGCAAGGGGTCGCCGACGACGGTGCTGATACGGCGCTTCAGCCGCGCCTGCGGCGCGGTCACGGCGGCATAGATGCCGAAGCCGAGCAGAAGCATGGCCACCGCCGCCAGCCCCGCAATCCCGTAGATCAGGAGCTGGGGATTCGCGGCGATGTTAGGCACTGCCGGCCTCCATCGCCTCGGCCAGATCGCGCTCCTTGCCGAAGTAGCGGACGCGGTCCCAGAAGCCGGGGCGCAAGCCGGTGAAACGGTGACGGCCGGTGATGCGCCCTTGCGCGTCCTCGCCGGTGATCTCGTAGACGAAGAGATCCTGCAGGGTCACGACCTCGCCTTCCATGCCCATCACTTCCGAGACATGGGTGATCTTGCGCGAGCCGTCCCTGAGACGGGCCGCCTGGACCACGACCTGGATGGCGCCCGCGATATGCTCGCGGACCGTCTTGGCCGGCAGGTTGTAGCCGCCCATCGCGATCATGTTCTCCATACGGGAGACGCATTCGCGCGGGTTGTTGGCGTGGATGGTGCCCATCGAGCCGTCATGGCCGGTGTTCATCGCCTGCAGCAGGTCGAAAGCCTCGGGTCCGCGGACCTCGCCGACGATGATCCGCTCGGGGCGCATACGCAGGCAGTTCCTGACCAGGTCGCGCATGGAGACCTGGCCGACGCCTTCCAGGTTCGGCGGGCGGGTCTCGAGGCGCACCACATGCGGCTGCTGCAGCTGCAGCTCGGCGGCGTCCTCGCAGGTTATGACCCGCTCGGTGCGGTCGATGTAGTTGGTGAGACAGTTCAGCAGCGTGGTCTTGCCCGAACCGGTACCGCCGGAGACGATGGTGTTGATCCGGCAATGGCCGATGATCTCGAGCAGCCGGCCGCCGGCCGGGGTGATCGAGCCGAACTTCACCAGCTTGTCGAGAGTCAGGCGGTCGCGGCGGAATTTACGAATGGTGAGCGCGGGGCCGTCGATCGAGAGCGGCGGCGCGATCACGTTGACACGGCTGCCGTCGGCCAAGCGCGCGTCGCAGATCGGGCTCGCTTCATCGACGCGCCGGCCGACCGCCGAGACGATGCGCTGACAGATGTTCATCAGCTGCTGGTTGTCTCTGAACCGGATGTCGGTCAGCTCGATCTTGCCGTTGGTCTCGATGTAGACCTTGTCGGCGCCGTTGACCATGATGTCGGCGATGTCGTCGCGCGCCAGCAGCGGCTCCAAGGGCCCGAGGCCCAAGACATCGTTGCAAATCTCCGTGATCACCATCTGCTGCTCGGCAGCCGACAGCGTCAGGTTCCGCATGTTGATGATTTCGGAGACGATCTCGCTGATCGCGTCGCGGACCGACTTGTGATCGAGCTTGGCGAACTCGCCGAGATCGACCGTCGCCATCAGGTCGTTGAAGACGTTGAGCTTGATCTCCGCCAGTCGGGAATCGAGCTCGCCGCCGCGACCACCGACGCCGCCCGCCGGAGAACGGGGCGCCGGTGCAGGCGCGGGCGCTGCCGGGGCTTCCGCGACCGCGGGTGTGCGATTGCCGCCAGCAGCCGGTGTATTACTACGCTTGCCGAACATCCCTGTTCAGGCTCCTCGCTTCAAAAAGCCATTTAGGCTCAAGCTTCGGGCCGGAAGCGCCGACTGTCAACTCGCCTGCTTTTTCGGCTTCTTCTTCAGCCAGCCGAGCAGTGAGTTGTCGCCCCCGCCGCCGCCAGTCTTTGCGGCAGGAGACTGCCGGGCGCCGAGGGTGGTGGCGATTTGCCGGAAGGTCGCCGCCGCCTTGTGGGAGCGCGCGCCTTCTCCGAATACCTGACCGTTATTCGAGAGCTGGCCGAAGATCTGCGGCTCCCAGGAGAGCACGCCGACCGGGACCAAGCGCAGAGATTCCTGGAAGTC
The DNA here is from genome assembly GCF_041905885.1 of Dongia sp. Classification (NCBI taxonomy): domain Bacteria; kingdom Pseudomonadati; phylum Pseudomonadota; class Alphaproteobacteria; order Rhodospirillales; family Dongiaceae; genus Dongia; species Dongia sp. Next base: position 190,713 of record NZ_JAYRKD010000008.1, read on the forward strand.
CTTCACCGAAAGCTGCGTCTTCTTGCCGGCATCGAGCTTGTTGAGGACCAGTCGGACGTTGGCCTGCTCGCCGCGGCGGCTGCGCATCCAGTCGACCATCATCTTGGCATCCCGAAGGTTGCTCAAGTCCGGCGCCGCGGTGATCACCACCTCGTCGGAGAGCACCAGCAGATTCGAGACCCAGTCGGTCCATTGCCGAGGCAAATCGACCACCACGGTCGAGGCCATCTGGCGCGTGATGTCGATCAGCCGCTCGACGCTTTCCGAAGTCGGCCGATAGAGCTCCTTCAGCGTCCCCTGCGTCGAGATGACGCTCAGATGCTCGTCATGCTCCATCAGGAAGCGCTCGACCAAGGTCGCGTCCAGCCGCTCGGTGTCGATGAGCGCATCGCCCGCCGCCTGCTTCGGATCGAGGTTGAGCGACAGCGCCGCGGTGCCGAAGTTGAGATCGAGATCGACGAGGATGGTCTCGTCCTTGGCGGTGTCGGCCAGCGCCCAGGCCGCGTTGCAGGCGACCGTCGTGCTGCCGACGCCGCCGCGGGCGCCGATGAAAGAGATCAGCCGGCCCTGTTCCTTCTGCGATGGGTCGCGGATCGATTCCACGACCGCTTCGACGATCTCCTGGGTCGAGACCGGGCCGACCAGATATTCGGAGATTCCCTGGCTGACCAGCCGCCGGTAGACCTGCACGTCGTTGATCGAACCGATCACGATGACCTTGCGGCCCGGCTCCACCACCTCGGCCATCTGCTCGAGGTTCTTCATGAGCTGGTCGATGCCGCTCGGGTCCTCGACGATGATGACCCGCGGGCTCGGGTTGTCGGCGTAATGCTTCACCGCCCGCGGCAGGCCGCCGAACAGGATGGCGAGCTTGACCTTAGAGAACTCGCGTTCCGCGCGCAGGCCTTCAAGCGCCGCCTCGGTCTCCCGGCTCAGCGGAAACGCTTCGATGTTGAAGCGATGAATCACGCGGGCGCTCCTATTCCTTTACTGGGTGCCGGCCGTCGTCGAGCTCGGCTCGGCTTCGATCGGGCTGGCGATGACCTCTCCGGTCGAGTACTTGGTGATAACATCATAGCCGCGCTGGCCCCACCGCCCAGACGGCGGCTGCATCTGCTCCAGGTCGAGCGGGTTGACCGCCATCAGCGCCACGTTGCGCTCGGTCGCGCAGCCGAAGTTGCCCATATTCTGATTGTAGAAGTTGATCTCCGGATACTCGTTGGTCATGCCGCAATCCGGGACCTCGGCAACATAGATCGGGAACATGACGGTGGCGCGATGCGCGGCGCCCGAGCTCCATTCCGGATGCAAGGTCACGTTGACGGCGGCGGCCGGAATGCCCTGGGCCGCGAAGGCGTCGCGGATATGGCCGGCGAAGGCGACGGCGGCCGGATCGACCGCCGAGGTGGCGCCGATGGCGATGCCGATCGGGCCCGCGTTGCGGTCGCGGAAGTCCTTGCCGAACTCGGCCAGCCGAGCGCGATCCTCGCTCTGCACCGCGCCGTTCGCCGCCGGTTCGAGGAACAGGACCGCGGTCTTCTGCACCACGTCCGCGCCGAACTTGACGTGCGGGTCATAGGACGCGAGATCCGGCGAGTTGCAGGCGCCGAGCAGCGCCGCCAGCAGCAGCGCAGACGGGATCAGCAATCGTGAAGCTGCCATCTTCGCGTTCCTCACTGAATGATATAGCCAATCGGCCCCTGCAACGCCGGGGCGTTGTGGCCGGTCGGCACAGGCTGCTTGACGTAGATGTTCTGCAGATGGCCGAGGAAGTAGCTGTCGAGGTCGCTGGCCGGCGCGAAGCCGTCGGTCGGCACGGCGAGCAGCTTGGGCTGAACCGGCTTCACCAGCAAGGCGGTCACGGTGATGACCAGCTCGGTCTCGTTGTGCTGGAAGGCGTTCGAGCGGAACAGCTGGCCGAGGATCGGCAGGTTCATGGCGCCCGGGATGCCGGCGATGCCGCTGGTGATGTCGTTCGAGAGCAGGCCGCCCAGCATCAGGCTGCCGCCGCTCGGCAGCTCGACCACGCTGTTGGCGCGCCGCACCTTGAGGCCGCTCACCGGCGAGCAGCCGGCGCAGAGCGTCACCTGGTTGGTGGTGTCGAGGGCGCTGACCTCGGTGCCGACCTTCAGGCTGATGCGGCCGGAATCCAGCACAACCGGCAGGAAGGAAAGCGCGACACCGAACGGCTTGAACTCGACGGTGACCGAGCTGATGCCGTCCTGCGCGGTCGGGATCGGCGTCTCGCCGCCGACCAGGATGTTGGCGACTTCGCCGGAAACGGTGACCAGGTTCGGCTCGGCCAGGTTCTTGGCGAGGTTCTGTTGCTCAAGCATGCTCAACGTCACGTCGAGCGAGCCGATCGGACCGAGATCCGTGGCGGCACCCGCAATCGTGGCCGGCGTGGTGAGCGCGGTGGCGCCGGGCAGCACCGCGTTGATGACGCCGTCGCCGAGCGCGATGTTGCTGAGGTTCCAGTCGATGCCGAGCTGCTTGATCGCGGTCTTGCTGACTTCCGAGACGCGGACCCGCAGCATCACCTGCTGCTCGTTGGCGACCCGCAGCATGTTGACGATCTTCTGATCCTCATCGACGAAGCGCCGCGCCACTTCCTGGGCGCGGGTCACGACGCCGTCGGAGCTCACCGTGCCGGACAGCACGATCGAATTGCCGGCGCCGGTCACCTCAATGGGCTCGCCCGGCAACAGGGTGGACAGGGTGCTCTTCACGGAATCGGTGTCCGCATGAACGGTCACTTCGAACCGCTCGATGATCTTGCCGCCGGCGTCGAGCAGGAAGACGTTGGTGTCGCCGACTGCCTTGCCGACCAGGAATAGCTGGGTCGGCGAGCGGACCACGACGTCGGCGATCGCCGGGCTGCCGACGATCACGTCGCGCACCGCGCTCGGCAGCTTCAATTCCAGGGTCTTGTTCAAGGTCAGCGGCACCACCTCGTTCGGCGTGCCGGTCAGCGACTTCACCAGGTCCTGGAACGGGCCGGCCGCCGCCTCGCCCGAAGGCGTCGTCACCACAGTTTGCGCGAAGGCCCCCGAGCCGCCCGGGATCACGCCCAACATCGCGGGAGCAACCGCGAGGACGATGGCAGCGAGTTTATGCTTGTGCATCTTATTGACCGAACTTCTGGACGGCGATCGAGCCACCCCGATTGATTTTGACATCGGATCTACGCTTGGCCCGCTCCTTCGCCATCTTGACCGCGTCGGCCGCGGTCTTCGGCATATCGGCCTCGTCCTGCTCGAGGTCGAGGGCGACCAGCGACGAGAGCGCCCGCGAGGCGCGCACGTCCATGGTGAAGGTCTGGCTCTTGTCCTTGTCGTTGAGGCCGGGCACCAGGCTGCGCAAGGTCAGGCTGACGGTGCCGACCTGCTGTGCGATCAGGATGCGCTCAGCCTGGTCCGGCGTGACCTCCAGGGTCACCAGGTTGCCGGGCTCGGCCACGCCTTCCTTGGGGTCGTGCGAAAGCTTCTGGTTGATGGCGACGACGCGGATGTCGCGCAGGAAGGTCTCGGCGCCGTACTTCAGCACCACGTCCTTCCAGCCGTTGAGGCCGACCAGCTCGCGCACGGAGACGTCCATCAAGAGATCGACATGGTCGTTGGGCAGGATCAGGCCGGCGACGCCCTGGTTCGGCGTCACGTTGATGGTGATGCCGCGCATGCCGGGGGCGATGTTGGCGGCGGTGACGCCGCTGTCGCCCTGCTTGATCACCATCTCGCGGCTCATCGGCTCGCCGGCCATGATCGAGCGGCGGGCAATCCGGTCAATGAATTCCTGTTGCGGGTCGGCGCTCGGGGCCTGGTTCTCCACCTGGGCCGGTTGCACGACAAAACGATCGTCGATCAGGGTCTCGGGCCAGGGCTCCCAGCGGATGTCGTCCGCCGACAGGACCGTGCCCGGCACGATGTCCCGCGCGGCCACCAGCACGTTCTGCGTGCCGGCCTGCATCGTCTGCGTGGTCGGCGCCGTCGTGGTCTGTGAGGCCAGGAACTGGCTCACCAGAAAGGCGGCAATAGCCGCTGTCCCCAGAGCAAGGACGATCAAGACGATAACAATTGGCCGCATAGTCAATCCCCTCCATGCATGGCCCAAGGCGACGCCCCGAATCACCCCCGATCCGAGCCACGCTAACGTCAGTATCGCGGATTGTTAGCAAATAAGCTAGGGGCTTGATTGCAATTCAGTATCCCAAATCAACGGCCTAGCTCTCGTTGTTCGCGCGCCTTAACCATATCCGGGCATGGTTAACAAGCAGATTGGCGGTTGCCCTGGGTTTCCTGGGCGCGCGGCCCGATCGCGGGGTCGAAATGTTAACCCTTTGGGCAGGCGGGCATTTCAGATAGGACCGCGGGCTTAGCCGAGCCCGACCAGGCCGCGCAGCAACAGGCCGGCCTGGCTGTGCCAGAGCCAGAAGTCGAGGCCGCCGATCGCGATCGCCGCGCCATAGCGCGCCTTGGCCTTCAGCGGGTTGCGGTGCGCCGCCGCGCGGCCGGCATCGTCGCCGGGCGGCAGCTGCGGCTGGCCGGTGGCGAAGTGGATCGCCAGGGCGGCGATCGCCAGGACCCCGCCCGCCAGCGACACCACCAGGAAGAAGCGGAACAGGTCGAAGTTGAAGCCGAGGCCGATCCAGAGCGCCACCGCGGCGGCCATCTTGCCGTCGCCGGCGCCCCAGAGATGGATCGCGAACAGCAGGTAGCCCGCGGCCAGCACCAGCGCGCCCGCCGCGACCGCCAACCCCACCGCGCTCCAGCTTGCCCCGCTGGCCCAGGCCCAGGCGAAATAGCCGAGCGCGACCGAGATGGTCAGCCAGTTCGGGAGGGACCAGGCCGCCAGGTCGCGGCAGGCCGCGACCAGCATGGCGAGCAGGAATCCCAGTTCCAGGATGAGCGCGAGATCGAGCGTCATGGCCAGGCGCTCATCGGCGGACTGCTCATCGACGGACTGCCCATCGAAAGATTGGGGACCAACAGGGGGGAAGGATGGAGGCTGCGCGGGTGCCCGCCGGCATCAGTTGCCGAAAACCCCGACCATGGCGGAATTGAGGACGTTGTAGACCGCCGTAAGCCCGTTTCCCGTCAGGGCGACCGAGGTCACGATGAAAACGCTGACGAGGGCGGCGATCAGCGCATATTCGATCGCCGTGGCGCCCGTCTCGGCGCGGCCGAACCCATTGCGCACGGGCTTGGCCGCGCCGTCGAGCGGCTTAGACACGTGAGAATCAGTTGGCCGCGGAGCTCAGCGTGCCGCCGACGTTGTTGAACACGGTCTTCAGGCTGTTACCGGTCAACTGCAGCGCGGCGATGATCACGACCGAGATCAGGGCGGCGATCAGGCCATATTCGATCGCGGTGGCGCCGAGATCAGATTTGAAGAATTTGCGAATCTTCGACATCGATGTTTCTTCCTCTGCTCGCCGCCAGAATCACGCAAAAAGCCGCTTGGCGGGAACCCGGCGATTCTGGCCCCACCTGCGGAAGATTATCCGTACAATAGATACCGGTTTTAACCGTCCGCCGCAAGTCAGCAGGTTAACCCTCCGGTTTCATGGCATGGATTGATTCCGCCGCGTGACACCGGCACCGGTCTTAGAAAGCGGATGCGCCCCCCAGAGCAGACGGCGCATCCACGGCCAGCGCAGCAAGCGCCCGCAGCCCCACCAGAGCAGCAGGGTCCCGCCGATTCCTGCATAGCCATCTATGGCGTAATGCCAGCCAAGATGGACCGAGCCCAGCAGCATCAATGCCAGAAATCCTAGGAACGCCCAGCCGAGCCAGCGGTGGGTGGCCCGGGCCCCCAGGTAGAAGCCGCAGGCGGAGGCGACATGCAGGCTCGGCATCGCGGCCACGGCGCCGGCGATCCGGCCGCCTTCGCCGTTCACCAGAAAAAGCGCCCACATCTTCTCCTGGATCTCGCGCGAGAAGTTCAGCCACTGGCCATGCGCGGAATCGAGATACTGGAACAGCGGCGCGAAGGGATCCGGCAGGCCGGTGAGCCGGCCGTAATAGACCGGGCCGCCGGACGCGAGCAGCGTGCAGAAGACGTTGCCCAGCACCGCCCAGATCAATGTTGTGCACAGCAGATACTGCATGCGCCGCACGGGATCCTGGCGCGCGAAGGCCTGCCAGGCATTGACCGCGTAGAGCACGAAGAACCAGAGCGCGTAGATGAGGCTCAGCAGCGAGGTGAGCGCCGGATAACCGAGCAGCGGCTGCAGCCAGTCCCACGGTTGCCGACCGAAATGCAGCGTTGCATCCCAGGCGGCGAAGGTCGGGTCCCAGTCGAGATCGTGGAGGAAGGGCATCAGCGCCTGCAGGTAGGCGAAGTTCCAGCCGAACACCGGCAGCAGCGCGAAGACGATGAGGCCGCCCCAGATCCGGTCAGCGCGCAGCAAGTCGTCGCGCAGCCAGGCGAACGCGGCCGCCAGCGGCCGGACCCCGCGGCTGCGGATCGCCGCGGCGGCGAAGCCGACCAGGGCGGCGACCAGCACGCTCCAGAAACCGATCAGCCAGATCACGCCCGCCACCTTGCCGAGATCGAGCTGGAAGGCGAGCGGCCGCCCGAGCAGGCTCGGCATGGCCAAACCGGCCAGCAGATGCACGGCGACGATCGCGATCAACAGGGCATGCTCGCGCAGCGAGGGCAGAAAGCTGCGCAGCAGCGCAGCGGGCAAGGTCCCGGCGAACCTTGAGACCAATTTCAGGTCGACCGATTGCGACATCGTCAGATTGCTGCTGCCGGGCCTTGGCGAATCCACCAGATCGCGGGAAGATTAGCCGATATTCGGCGGCGCCGGGGCGCTGTTGTTTTCGCGGCTCGGCGGTTTCGCATCGGTCCGGAAGATGATACAAGTCGCGGGCGGAACGGGGTTCGGGAGAGCATCACTCGGCATGACCAGGGAAAAGGAACTGATCTTGGTGGTCGACGATTCGCCCACCAACCTTGCGATCCTCAACGTCGTCCTGCGCGAGGTCTATAACGTCGTCACGGCCACCAATGGACCGGACGCCCTCAACCTCGCCGCCTCGGAAGAACCCGACCTGATCATTCTCGACATCATGATGCCGGGCATGGACGGGTATGAAATCTGCGACCGCCTCAAGGCGAACCCGTTCACCAAGGACATCCCGGTCATGTTCGTGACCGCGATGGACCAGGAGCGCCAGGAGGCCAAGGGCCTCGCCATGGGCGCGGTCGATTACCTCGCCAAGCCGGTCTCCCCGCCGATCGTGCTGGCGCGGGTGCGCAATCAATTGGAATTGAAGAAGCAGCGCGACTTCCTGCGCCGCCTGTCCTCAGTGGACGGGCTGACCGGCGTCGCCAACCGCCGCAGCTTCGAAGAGGATTTCGACAAGGAATGGCGCCGCGCCGCGCGCCACCAGGCGCCGCTGACCTTGCTGCTGGCCGATATCGATCATCTGCGGGCCTATAACGACGCCTACGGCTATCTCGCCGGTGACGACTGCCTGAAGATGGTGGCCCAGGCGCTGGCGAAATCGATGATGCGCCCGGGCGACGTGATCGCGCGCTACGGCGGCGAGGAGTTCGTCGGGCTGATGCCGGACACCGATGCCAAGGGCTCGACCGTGGTGACCGACCGGCTGCTGGCCGCGACCCGCGCGCTGGCGCTGCCGCATGCGCATTCCGACGCCGCGCCGATCGTGACCATCAGCATCGGCGTCGCCTCCTGCTTCCCGCATCGCGACAACGACCGGGCCGGCCTGTTCAAGCTGGCCGGCGACGCGCTCTACGCGGCCAAGACCGCGGGCCGCAACCAGGCCAAGTCGCTCGAGTTCAAGTCGGAAAAAGTGAACGCCTAAGCGGCGAATCCCTGAGCGGCGGTTCTTCAGGAAAGAATTCAGGCAAATGAAAAGGCGGCCCTCCGCGAGGAGGGCCGCCCTGTTCATGCGCCGCAGGCGAGGCCGCGGCGTGACGCCGTTAGTTGGCCGCCGAGCTCAGCGTGCCACCGACGTTGTTGAACACGGTCTTCAGGCTGTTGCCGGTCAGCTGCAGCGCAGCGATGATGACAACGGAGATCAGGGCGGCGATCAGACCATATTCGATGGCGGTCGCGCCAAGATCCGACTTGAAGAACTTCTTCATGCGCTTCATCGGTCTCTCCTCGTAAAGCAGCGACCCGCACCATGCGGTCTCGCTTTGTCGGTCGCGGGCGACGTTCCCGTCTTCAGATCGCCTCCGGCCCACGTCACAAAGGATAAGCGTCCTTCCTGCGTCCACAAGTAAATCCGACGGCAGCGCCCACATGCTTATGTATTGATATGCATGAGCATTGCTGAATAATTAGTAAAGAACAATTGCCAAGTTTATATCGAATGCGGGTAAATATCGGGTAAACCTGTTAAGATGCTGTTTCGTATCGGAGATTCCGAAGCGAAACGCACCAGTAATCGCACCGAGAATACTGGCGAACTTCGTTCTGAATACGCGGGTATTTTTCCTAAAGGACCCCTCGAAAGTCCGATTTTCCGGGCTGACGACAATCGAGGCGGTTGCGGGCTCCCGGCGGCCCGTCCTTGGTCGTTGTTCCGGGGGGGCCGATCCGGTAGCCTCGCCCGACAACGCTAGCGGGGGCAGTCGAGTCGACGCCGTTGATGAATATTGTTGCGCAACAGTCGAGCACGGTCCTGGTGGTGGACGACACCGCCAATACGCTCGAGTTGATCAAGACCATGCTGGGCGGCGAGCACCGCGTGCTGACGGCCTCCGAGGCCGCCACGGGCATGAAGATCGCGCTCGCCGAGGAGCCGGACCTGATCCTGCTCGACATCCGCATGCCCGGCGTCGATGGCTATGAGTTCTGCAAGCAGCTGAAGGCCGATCCGGTCACCCGCGAGATCCCTGTCGTCTTCGTGACGGCGATGGACGAGGAGCGCGAGGAGGCCAAGGGCCTGGAGCTGGGCGCGATCGACTACATCACCAAGCCGCTGAGCACGCCGATCCTGAAAGCCCGGGTCCGCAACCACATCGACCTGAAGCGCCAGCGCGACCAGCTGCGGCGGCTTTCCGCGGTGGACGGCCTGACCGGGCTCGCCAACCGCCGGGCCTTCGGCGAGGCGCTGGAGAAGGAATGGCGCAGCGCCATCCGGCGTAACACGCCGATGTCGCTGCTGATGACCGATGTCGACGACTTCAAGCAGTTCAACGACGCCTACGGCCATCTGGCCGGCGACGAGGCTTTGCGCCGGGTCGCCAAGGCGCTGACCAGCGCCGCTTTGCGCCCGAACGACCTGGTCGCGCGCTACGGCGGCGAGGAATTCGTGATCCTGCTGCCCGATACCGGCGCCAACGAAGCGGCGCTGGTGGCCGACCGCCTGCTGCTCGCGGTCAGGCGCCTCGCCATTCCGCATGAGCATTCGCGCGGCTGGCAGTTCCTCAGCCTGAGCGTCGGCCTGGCCTCGGCGCGCCCCAGCCGCAACGTCGGCGCCAACGAGCTGCTGGATCTCGCCGACCGCATGCTCTACCAGGCCAAGAACAGCGGCCGGAACCGCGTCGTCACCGCCAACCTAGAGACGCCCGAGGAACCGGCGGCCTGAGAGCGGACTGCGATCGAGCACCGCACCCCGCGATCGTCATTTGCCTTTCCGTCGATGAGCGCCCATATCTAGGCGGACTTCGGCTGCCTGGACGCTCCTTGGTGTCACGTCTGCGTGGAAAACTGGCGCGCTGTCTCGCGCTCCTGGCCCTGCTGGCCGGCCTGATCGGCGCTGCGGCGCCGGGCTCGTTCGCAATGACGCCCGCCGATCCGGCGTCGAAACATGCCGCCATGGACTGCAACCAGGAGCGCCATGGTCCAGCGCCGGCCCGGCATCTTCCCGGTATCGACGCCTGCTGCATGGTCAATGTCTGTGCCATGACACTGGCACTGCCCGCGGCGCCCTCCGGCGTGAATGCCCAGGCGGCGTCGGAAACGCGGGGCTACGATCTCCATACGCTGCTGCAGCCGGCCAGCATCACCGCCGCCCCGCTGCCTCATCCCCCCAAGCCTTTCGCCTGAATCCATAGCGAACACATCGCACGATTCGATCCGCGGCAGAGCGCACGCGGACCCCTAGGCATTCGGTTGGATGAAACTCATGAATCAGAACTTTTCGCGACGCCGTTTCCTGGCGTCGACCGCGACGCTGGCTGCCGGCCTCGGCCTGGCGGGACTCCCCGCGCGCGCCGAGACGGGACAAGCGCTGCGCGCCGTGCGCCGGAGCATCGAGGTCAACGGCAAGGCGGCTTCGGTCTTCGGCCTGGTCGGGCCGGACGGCCGGCCGGGCCTCGCGCTCGATCCCAGTCAGCGCTTCAAGCTCGCCCTCGCCAACGAGATCGACGAGGCCCTGATCGTGCATTGGCACGGCCAGACGCCGAGCCCGGACCAGGACGGAGTCACCGACACCGGCTATGTGCAGCCGATCGCCGCGGGTGCGCGGCAGGCTTACGACTTCGCGCCGCGCAGCGGCACCCACTGGATGCATTCGCACCACGGGCTGCAGGAGCAGAACCTGATGGCGGCGCCGCTGATCGTCCGAACCGAGGACGACCGCCGGCGCGACGCGCAGGAGGTGGTCGTGCTGCTGCACGATTTCAGCTTCCGCGACCCGGCCGAGATCCTGGCCGGCCTCACCGGCGGCTCCGGCATGGCGATGGACCACGGAACGATGGATCACGGCAGCATGTCCAGCATGCCGGGCATGGACATGGGCGGCGGCGGCATGACGGGCATGGATCTCAATGACGTCGCCTACGACGCCTTCCTCGCCAATGACCGCACGCTCGCCGATCCGGAAATCTTCCAGGTCGAGCGCGCCGGCCGAGTGCATCTGCGGCTGATCAACGGCGCCACATCGACCGCTTTTTGGATCGATCTCGGCGCGCTCAGCGGCACGGTGATTGCCACCGACGGCAATCCGGTCAAGCCGGTCGAAGGTCGCCGCTTCCCGATGGCGCAAGGCCAGCGCCTGGACCTGCTGATCGAGCTGAAGGAGGCCGGCGCCTTCCCGATCCTGGCGCAGCGCGAGGGCGACGCGGCGCGCACCGGCTTCATCCTGGCGACGCCGGGCGCGGCGATCGCCAAGCTCGCCGACCAGGCCGAGCAGGCCGCGGCGCCGATCGACAACTTGCTGGAGGCGCGGCTGGTCGCGGCGTCACCGCTCGCCGCAAAGCCGGTCGATGTCACGCATCGCCTCAACCTCACCGGCGGCATGATGCCCTATCAGTGGTCGTTCGACGGCAGGACCTGGAAGGATCACCTGCCGCTCGCGGTGAAGCCCGGCCAGCGCGTCGCCGTCGAGCTGGTGAACCAGAGCATGATGGCGCATCCGATGCATCTGCACGGCCATCACTTCCAGGTCACGGCGCTGAACGGGAAGCCGCTCTCGGGCGCGGTCCGGGACACGGTCCTGGTGCCGGTGCAGGGAAGCGTGACGCTCGCCTTCGACGCGGACAATCCGGGCCGCTGGCTGTTCCACTGCCACAACCTCTACCACATGGCGACCGGCATGATGACCGAAGTCGCCTATGCCAACGCTTAACCCTGAAAGGAGCACAAACATGACCAGATTTGCTTTCTTGAAGGCGTTGCCGCTCATCGCCTTTGTCGCGCTCGCCGCCATGCCGGCATCGGCGCAAAGCACCGACGAGCATCATGACGATGCCGCGCCGCAGACCCTGCCGGCACCGACCCCCGGAATCCCCGGGCCGATGATGATGGACCCCGGAACCACCGGCGCACGGGGCCCAGGCATGGGCGGCATGATGCAGATGATGCAAATGATGCAGATGATGCAGTCGTCGCAGATGATGCAGATGACCCAGATGATGCAGATGATGCAGATGATGCAGATGATGCAATCAGGGCCGGGCTTGGCGGAGGCGACTCCGATGCAGCCGCGCCAGGATGTCGAGGTGCTGATCGCCGGCTACAAGCAGGCGCTCGGCATCACCGAGGCGCAGATGCCGCAATGGCAGGCCTTTGCCGAGAGCCTGCGGGCCGGCGCGAAGCTGATGCGCGATGCCGCGCCGGCCGGTGCCATGACCGGCCTTCCCACCGCTCCCGAGCAGTTGAAGAGCAAGGCGGCACTGCTGGCTGCGGAGAGCAAGGCGATCGCCGGAGCGCAGGAGGTGGCGGCGGCGCTCTACGCCGTCCTCACCGATGCGCAGAAGCGGCTGGCGGACCGGCTGATGGCCGATCATCTCGCAAGGATGTGACGCCATGACATCGCAACACGAAGGCCGCGCGGCGAGCACAGGGCGCATGTGGTGGGCGCTCTCCCTTGGCTGCTGCTGCTCGCCTGTCCGTTGATGCATCTCTTCATGCATCACGGCCATGGCAAGCACCGGCACCAGCCCGGACCCAGTCAGGGAGGAGAGCCATGACTGAGCAAGCACCGGCCTATGAATCTCTGGCTGCTGGTCGTGCTGAACGCGGCGGTGTTCATCATCTTCGCGTTCAGCTTCTCCCGGCCCAGCACGCCGCGCGACTGGCGTGCTTTCGGCGCCTTCAGCGCCTTCCTCGTCGCGCTGTTCACCGAGATATACGGCGTGCCGCTGACCATCTATCTGCTTTCCGGCCGGCTGCAGAGCCGATATCCCGGCATCGATCTGCTGTCGCACGACGCCGGGCATCTCTGGCTGACGCTGTTCGGGATCAAGGGCGACCCGCATTTCGGGCCGCTGCACATCGTCTCGGGCTTGGTCATTGCCGGCGGGTTCATCCTGCTTTCCGCCGCCTGGAAGGTGCTCTACCGGGCCCAGCAGCAGCATGCACTGGCGACCACCGGGGTCTATGGCCGAATCCGGCATCCGCAATACGCCGGCTTCATCCTGATCATGCTGGGCTTCCTGATCCAGTGGCCGACCGTCCTGATCCTGGTGATGTTCCCCCTGCTGGCCGCGATGTATGTCCGGCTGGCCCACCGCGAGGATGAAGACGCGGCGCGGACTTTCGGCTCGGCGTTCTTCGCCTATCTGGCCGCCGTCCCCGCCTGGTTCCCGCGGCTCACTGGCCGGTGGCCCGGCATGCAGGGATTGTAGCCCGGACCGGGATGCCGACCGGGGGTCGCACTACGCCGTGCGACCCCACGCCCCGCCGATCCGGCCGACGGTTCGCGGGCAGCCGCGCGTTTCAGCATGGGTGCCCCGATGCCGCGGCCCCTGCCGGGCAGGGCGGGAACGTGGTAACTCGCCCGTCCCGCCGCACCAACCGCCCCGGATCCCCCATGTTCGCCAATGCCCTGACCGCGCCGCTGACGCCGATCGCGCTGCTGCTCTGCTCCAACGTGTTCATGACCTTCGCCTGGTACGGCCACCTGAAGTTCAAGGAAGTGCCGCTCTGGACCGTGATCCTGGTCAGCTGGGGCATCGCCTTCGTCGAATACTGTTTCGCGGTTCCCGCCAACCGCTATGGCAGCGCGATCTACTCGCCGGCGCAGCTGAAGACCATCCAGGAGATCGTGACCTTGGTGGTGTTCGCGATCTTCTCCTGGCTGTACCTAGGCGAGACCATTAGGTGGAATCACTTAGTCGGTTTTGCTTTCCTTTGTGCCGCCGCCTACTTCATCTTTAAGAGATGGTAGGACCCACCCGGTAGATTTGCCGCAGGTCCATTGCCTTGACTTGACCCTTATCAAGGGACGATGAAAGGCCTGAAGATGCGGGGCAAGCCTCCCGGGAGCCATGGATGAAGCTGGTCGTCGGCAATAGCTGCGCCCGCCATGAGATCGCTGCGGTGCCGGAGGACTGCGCGCAATGCGCGGTCCGCGAGATCGCGGTTTGCACGGCGCTCTCCGCGCCGGAGCTGGAGCGGCTGCGCTCAATCGCCGTCACCAAGCTCTTCGAGCCGGGCAGCACCTTGTTCGCGGCGGACGAGGCCGCGACCCTGGTCGGCACCGTGGTCCAGGGCACCATCAAATGCTTCAAGCTGCTGGCCGACGGCCGGCAGCAGATCATCGGTTTCCTGTTTCCCGGCGACTTCATCGGCTCGCCGACCCAGGAAACCACGCACGGCTTCGCCGAGGCGCTGACCAAGGTTGAGCTCTGCCTGTTCCCTTTTCCGGCGATCCAGCGGCTGATCCACGAGATGCCCAATCTCGAGCGCCGGCTGCTGACGCTCGCCAATGAAGATCTCGATCTCGCCCGGGAATGGATGCTGCTGCTCGGCCGCAAGACCGCCCAGGAGCGGCTCGCGACCTTCCTGCTGCTGCTGGCCCAGAAGGCAAAGGCGCGGGGCATCGACGCCAACGGAATCGGAGGGGGGGCGATCGACCTGCCGATGAACCGCAGCGAGATCGCCGACTATCTCGGGCTCTCGCTGGAGACGGTGTCGCGCCAGTTCACCAAGCTGAAATCCTCCGGCCATATCCGGATCGAGCACAACAACGCGATCACGATCCGCAACCTCGACGGATTGATCGAGATCGCCGAGGGAATGGCCGAGCGGCCGACCCAGCGGTCGACCCAGGGAGTTCAATGAGCAAGCCCGGCGTCTCCGCCGACGATCATGCCCTGATCGACGCCGCGGTCGAGCTCATCACGGCCCGCTATCGCGAGAACCGGCACCACATCGCCGCCGCGGTGCGCGGCAAGAGCGGCAGGATCTATACCGGCATCCATCTCGACACCTATGTCGGCCGTGCCTCGGTCTGCGCCGAAGCCGTCGCCCTCGGCCAGGCGATGAGCGCCGGCGAGACCGAGATCGATGCCATCGTCTCGGTCCGGCATCCGCGGCCGCGCGAGCAGCACCGCGAGCCGCAGCTGGTCTCGCCCTGCGGCATCTGCCGCGAAATGCTGAACGACTTCGCGCCCGGCGCCGCCGTTCTGCTCGACGGCGGCGAAGGCCTCCACCGCCGCCCGGTCGAGGCGCTGCTGCCCGACAAGTATCGCCGCAAGCCCTAGATTTCCTCGCCGTGCCGGGAGTTGCATCCCGGCATTGGATATGCGGGAATCCCTCGAATTTTCAGTTCGAGGACAGGCCCATGAACGTCCAGACCCCCGCCCCCCAGAATCCCGGATGCAGCGCCGAGGAATGGCGGCTGCGAGTCGATCTCGCCGGCTGCTACCGGATCTTCGAGCATCTCGGCTGGAGCGAGACGATCATGAATCACATCACGGTCCGGGTGCCCGGGCCGGAGCATCATTTCCTGATCAATCCCTACGGCCTCACCTATGACGAGGTCACCGCCTCGAACCTGGTGAAGATCGATCTCCAGGGCAAGATCGTCGGCCATTCCGACTGGCCGGTGAACCCGGCGGGCTTCGTGATCCACAGCGCGGTCCATGCCGGACGCGAGGACGCGATCTGCATCGCCCATACCCACACCACCGCGGCCCAGGCGGTCTCGATGAAGGCCAACGGCCTCAACCTCAATTCGATCTATGCCTCGCAGTTCGTCGGCCGCATCGGCTATCACGATTTCGAGGGGCTCTCGCTTTACGAAGGCGAGAAGGAGCGCATCCTCGCCAATCTCGGCGCGAAGAACACGGTGCTGATCATGCGCAACCACGGCGTCCTGACCGTCGGGCGCTCGATCGGCGAGGCGTTCTGGAACATGTGGCGCTTCCAGCGCGCGGCCGAGGTGCAGCTGGCGGCCGAATCCATGGCCGGTCCGGACAACCTCATTTCCGATGAGGTGCGGAAGCGCTGCCAGAAAGACGCCGACAATTTCGGACCGAACAGCGTCAGCGAGAACATCTTCCGCGCCCTGCTGCGCAAGGTGCATCGCATCGATCCCAGCTTCGAGGGCTAGATAGAACCTTTCTGGGGCACCCCCTCCCAACCCTCCCCCGAAGACGGGGGAGGGCTTTGCGCCGCGCTTGCTTCTCCCTCCCCCGTCTTCGGGGGAGGGCTGGGGTGGGGGTGCCACAAATTCGTTGCGGGGCCATTTGCCGCGTCGCCAGCGGTGGCAATCCAGCCAAATCCGGCTATGTTCCGCCGCCATGACTGAAGTTTTCACCTCGCCCCGACTGGCTGACTCCGGCGCGGCGCCGCGCGAAGGCCATGACCGCGCCGTCGGCCTCTGGCTGCTCGCCTGCGCCGCCATGATCTTCGCGATGGTGCTGCTGGGCGGCATCACGCGGCTCTCGGGCAGCGGGCTTTCCATCATGGAATGGAAGCCGATCATGGGCGCCCTGCCGCCGATGAGCCATGCCGAGTGGGAGCGGGTCTTCGCGCTCTACCGCGGGATATCGCAATACAAGAACGTCAACCACGGCATGAGCCTCGCCGAGTTCCAGGGCATCTTCTGGTGGGAATGGAGCCACCGGCTCTGGGGCCGCTTGATCGGCGTGGTCTTCTTCCTGCCTTTTCTCTGGTTCCTTGCGAAAGGTTATCTGCGCAAAGCCTGGGCGCCGAAGCTCGGCGCGATCTTCCTCCTCGGCGCGCTGCAGGGCGGGATCGGCTGGTACATGGTGGCGAGCGGCTTCGAGGATCGGGATGCCGTCAGCCAGTATCGCCTGGTGCTGCATCTCGGCCTGGCGCTGGTCATCTATGCGCTGATCCTCTGGGCGGCGCTCGATCTCCTGCAGCCGCGGGCGATCGGCGGCAGCGCCGCGACCGCGCGGCCGCTCAAGCGCCACGCGATCCTGGTGCTGGTGCTGGTCGCGGTCGAGCTCACGCTGGGCGGCCTGGTCGCCGGCCTGCATGGCGGCCTCATCTACACCGACTTCCCGCTGATGAACGGCGACCTGGTGGCGCCCGATGTCTTCGCACTCTCGCCCTGGTGGGCGAATGTCACCGAGAATCCCGGCGGAGCGCAATTCCTGCACCGGATCGGCGCGCTGCTGGTGACGATCGCGCTGCTGACCCTGGTCTGGCGCGCCTGGCGCATCGCGGTGCCGGACCCCGTCCGCACCCGCATGCTGTTGCTGCTGCTGGCGCTGATCCTGCAGGTCGGGCTCGGCATCAGCACCTTGGTCCTAGTCGTGCCGCTGCCGCTCGCGGTCGCGCATCAGGGTGGCGCCGTGATCCTGTTGAGTGCGACACTCTTTGCCCTGCATGGGTTGAAGCGGATGGAAGCCGAAGCATGAGCGACGCGCCCTCGACGGAGCGGATTCCGGTTTCGGTGATCACCGGCTTTCTCGGCTCCGGCAAGACCACGCTGCTGAAGCACCTGTTGCCCCAGCCCGCCATGGCCGACACCGCCGTCGTCATCAACGAGTTCGGCGAGATCGGGCTCGACCACCTGCTGGTCGAGAACTCCAGCGACGACACAGTGGTGCTTTCCAGCGGCTGCCTCTGTTGCACCATCCGCGGCGACCTGGTGGACACCTTGCGCAGCCTGTTCCTGCGCCGGCGCAAGGGGGCGATCCCGCAGTTCAAGCGCGTGGTCATCGAGACCACCGGTCTCGCCGATCCGGCGCCGGTGCTCCACACGCTTATGCAGGACCCGCTGGTCTCGGAATGCTACCGGCTGGACGGCGTGATCACCACGGTCGATGCGGTCAACGGCATGGACCAGCTGGACAAGCAGATGGAATCGGTGAAGCAGGCCGCGGTCGCCGACCGGCTGCTGCTCACCAAGAGCGATCTCGCGCCGGGCGCCAAGGTCGAGGCGCTGCAGGAACGCTTGCGGAAGCTCAACCCGGCCGCGCCGATCCGCCCGATCCAGGATGGCCGGATCGATGCCGCGGAACTGCTGAATGCCGGGCTCTATAACCCGGAGACCAAGAGTCTCGACGTGCGGCGCTGGCTGAAAGCCGAGGCCTATTCGGAAGATCATCACGGACACGATCACCATGGGCATGCCCACGGTCACGGGCACGACCATGGCCAGGACCCGCATGACGTCAACCGCCACGATTCGCGGATCGCGGCTTTCGCGCTGGACTGGGACCAGCCGCTGGACTGGTCGGTTTTCGTGGAATGGATCGAGATGCTGATCACCGGCCATGGCGAGAACCTGCTGCGGTTGAAAGGCATCCTGAACGTCGCCGGCGAGGATTCGCCGATTGCGATCCACGGCGTGCAGCATCTTTTCCACCCGCCGATCGCGCTGCCCGCCTGGCCGGATTCCGACCGGCATTCGCGCATCGTGTTCATCACGCGCGACATCGCCCGCGGGACCATCGAGACCTCGTTCAAGAGCTTCTTCGCGCCGAAAGCGGGCTGATTTCGCGCCGGCAAAGGGGTACAAAAGCCCCCTATTCAAGACCGTAGGCGCCGGGCTACCGTTTCGTCAGGTTGCTGCACGCGAACGCAGTGAGAACGTCGCGGCGGCAGCCGAATAATCGAACCCAATGAACGGGGAGAGGGAAATGTCTCGTTTCAGCAAACTTGCACTGATGACCGCCGCGGGCATCGCCGTCGGCGCGACTTTCGCACAGGCTGATATGCTGCAGAAGGTCGGCGCCGGCGAAGGCGAGGTCGCGATCGTGGCCTGGCCGGGCTATATCGAGCGCGGCGAAAGCGACAAGGCCTATGACTGGGTGACCGGCTTCGAGAAGGAAACCGGCTGCAAGGTGACGGTGAAGATCGCCGCCAGCTCGGATGAGATGGTCACGCTGATGAACGGCGGCGGCTACGACCTGCTGACGGCGTCGGGCGACGCCACCATGCGGCTCATTCGCGGCGGCACGGTCCAGGAGATCAACACCGCGCTCCTGCCCGGCTATTCCACCATCGACCCGCGGCTGCAGAACGCGCCCTGGCACACGGTCGACGGCAAGCATTACGGCACCTCCTGGCAATGGGGGCCGAATGTGCTGATGTACAACACCGCGGCCTTCAAGGAAGCGCCGAAGTCCTGGGACGTCGTCTTCAAGGAGATGACCCTGGCCGACGGCAAGTCCAACAAGGGCCGGGTCGAGGCCTATGGCGGCCCGATCTACATCGCCGATGCGGCGCTCTATCTCATGAAGCACAATCCCGATCTCGGCATCACCGATCCCTACTATCTCGATGAGAAGCAGTTCGCCGCCGCGGTCGATCTGCTGAAGGGACAGCGCCAGCTGGTCGCCAAGTATTGGACCGACTACACGGCGCAGATGGACGACTTCAAGAACGAGGGCATCGTCGCCGCGACCTCCTGGCCGCTGCAGGTGAACCTGCTCTCGGGCGACAAGGACGCCAAGATCAAGGTCGCCGGCACGGTCCCGGAGGAAGGCGCCACCGGCTGGTCGGATACGACCATGATGGCGGCCAATGCGCCGCATCCCAATTGTTCCTATCTCTGGCTGGAGCATTCGTTGCAGCCGAAGACGCAGGCCGACGTCGCGGCCTGGTTCGGCAGCGTCCCGGCGGTCCCGGCGGCCTGCAAGGGCCAGGAGCTGCTGGGCGACGGGGGCTGCGCGGCCAACGGCGCCGATCTCTTCGACAAGCTCCACTTCTGGAAGACGCCGATCAAGGATTGCGGCGGCGGCCGGACCTGCGTCGACTACAAGACCTGGACCGAGGCCTTCAACGGCATCCAGAGCGGCCAATAATCTGATATGATCTGAGCGCGGGCGGGCCCATCATTCGGCTGGGCCCGCCCGTTCTGTTTTGGGGGTTCTGAAAGACATCATGGCGAATGGACAAAGCGTCGCGGTCTCGTTCCGCAACGTATCGCGCCACTACGGCGCGGTGAAGGCGGTTGACGACGTCGGCTTCGAGATCAAGGACGGCGAGTTCTTCGCCATGCTGGGCCCGAGCGGCTCCGGCAAGACCACCTGCCTCAGGCTGATCGCCGGTTTCGAGCAACCGACCAGCGGCACGGTCGCGATCCACGGCCAGGACGTCACCGGCATCCCGCCCTATGATCGCGATGTCAACACCGTGTTCCAGGATTACGCGCTGTTCCCGCACATGACCGTGCTGGAGAATGTCGGCTACGGCCTGATGATCCGCAAGGTGCCGAAGGCGGAGCGGGTGCAGCGCGCCGAGGAGATGCTCAGCATGGTGGCGCTCAGCGGCTTCGGCGGCCGCAAGCCTTCGCAGCTCTCCGGTGGCCAGCGCCAGCGCGTCGCCCTGGCGCGCGCGCTGGTGAACCGGCCGAGCGTGCTGCTGCTGGACGAGCCGCTGGGCGCACTCGACCTGAAGCTGCGCGAGCAGATGCAGGTCGAATTGAAAGCCATCCAGCGCCGGGTCGGGATCACCTTCATCTACGTGACGCACGACCAGGGCGAGGCGCTCTCGATGAGCGATCGGGTCGCCGTGTTCAACCACGGCAAGATCGAGCAGATGGCCGCGCCGACCGAGCTCTACGAGCAGCCGCGGACCGCCTTCGTCGCCGGCTTCGTCGGCATCTCCAACCTGGTCGGCGGCGCGCTGGCCGAGCGGCTGACCGGCGCCGCGACGCCGGTTTCGGTCCGGCCGGAGAAGATCCACCTGGAATCCGCGCAAGCCGCGGCGCCGGCCGAAGCGCAGACCGTCACCGGGGTGGTTTCCGGCATTCTCTATCTCGGTGCGAGCACGCGCTACCTGGTGGTGCTGGAGGGCGGCGGCGAACTGACCGTGCTGCTGCAGAATCGCGATGCGCATTTCGCCCCGGCCCAGGGCGATGCGGTCCGGCTGTGGTGGGAAGCCCGGCACCTGATGCGCTTTCAGTCCTGACACGGCACCAGTCTTTCTCGAAAACCCAACTTCGCGTGTGAGCGATGCCGCTAGGCCGCCGGGTTTAACCATCCTATAATGGCTCCAAGCCTAGAACGGGGGCGATTACAGCTATCGGGTTGAAGGGCAACGACTTTGCGCCCTTCGGACTCGGGTGGACCTGAGGACCGCCCGCGCCCAGGGGCCGAGCGGAGTCGGCGGAGGAACCGTCCGGAATGCTCCAAATCTATAACAGCATCACCCAGCAGCACGACCTCCGGTTGGTGATCGTCGCGGGGTTCATCTGTTTCCTGGCGGCGTATACCGCGTTCAGCCTGATCGGCCGCGCCATCGAATCCGGGCCGAAGGCGCGGGTCTGGTGGATCGGCGCCGGCGCGGTCGCCACCGGCAGCGGCGTCTGGGCCACCCATTTCATCGCCATGATCGCGTTCCAGCCGAACATGTCGGTCGGCTACACGCTCGGCCCGACGCTGCTCTCGATCCTGGTCGCGATGCTGGTCTCCGGGTTGGGCCTGGCGGTCTCGATGATGCGCAAGATCGGCATGCCGCTGCTGGGCGGCGCCATCATCGGCGCCGGCATCGGCGCGATGCACTACGTCGGCATGACGGCGTTGGCGGTGCCGGGTATCGTCGACTACGACAAGAGCTATGTCGTCGCCTCGCTGCTGATCGGCATCCTCGGCGGCGGCATCGCCGCGGTGGTCGGCCTGCGCAAGTTCGACACCACCCATCGCTTGAGCGCCGCAATCCTGCTGACCCTGGCGATCTGCGGCCTGCATTTTACCGGCATGGCCGGCGCCTCGATCACCCCCGACCCCACCGTTCCGGTGCCGGAGCAGGCAGTCTCGCCGATCGCGCTGGCGATCGCGGTCACTGCCGTCACCTTGATGGTGCTCTGCTTCAGCCTCGCGGGTTCGATCCTCGACGAGCATCTGGTCAGCCGCTCGGCCAAGGAGGCGGAGCGCCTGGCCGCCAGCGAGACCCGGTTCCGCGCGCTCACCGAGGCGACCTTCGAAGGCATCCTGATGCATCAGGGCGGCCGCATCGTCGATACCAACCGATCGATGGCGGAGCTGATGGGTGTGCCGCAGGAGGCGCTGGTCGGCCGCGATATCATGGACTGCGTCGCCGATACCAGCCGGCCGATGCTCCGGAAATATATCAGCGACGACATCGACGCGGCCTGCGAGATCGAGCTCAAGCATGCCGACGGGACGCTGATTCCGGCCGAGGTGCTGGCCCGCACCATCCGCACCGAGCACGGCAACGGGCACGACACCAGGGTGCTGGCGGTCCGCGACATCCGCGAGCGCAAGGAGGCGGAAGAGCGGATCCGCCACATGGCGCATCACGACGCGCTGACCGGCCTGCCCAACCGGCGCATGTTCATGGACCGCCTGACCCAGGTGCTGGCGCGCAGCAAGCGCGACGGCACCACGGTCGCGGTGCTCTGCCTCGACCTCGACCGCTTCAAGCATGTGAACGACCTCGGCGGCCACGCTGCCGGCGACGAGCTGCTGCGCCAGGTGGCCAAGCGCCTCGGCGACAGCATCCGCACCGAGGACACCGCGGCCCGCCTGGGCGGGGACGAGTTCGCCGTGATCCAGGTCGGCGTCGCCCATCCCGACGGCCCCGGCATCATGGCCGAGCGCATGGTGAAGGCGATCGGGCGGTCGTTCGACCTCGGCGGCCAGCAGACCATGATCGGCACCTCGATCGGCATCGCGCTCCATCCCGGCGACGGCGAGGAAGGCGAGGACCTGGTGCGCGCCGCCGACACCGCGCTCTACCGCGCCAAGGAAGCCGGCCGCGGCACCTTCCGCTTCTTCGAGGCGGAGATGGATGTCCGCTTGCAGGAGCGCCGGCTGCTGGAGCGCGACCTGCGCCAGGCCTTGGCGGAGGAACAGCTGCGCGTCCACTACCAGCCGCTGGCCGATTGCGGCGGCGGCAAGATCGTCGGCTTCGAGGCGCTGCTGCGCTGGACCCATCCGGAGCGCGGCCCGATCTCGCCGGCGCAGTTCATTCCGCTGGCCGAGGAATGCGGCCTGATCATGCCGCTGGGCGCCTGGGTGATGCGCCGCGCCTGCTCCGACGCCGCGACCTGGCCCAAGGACAAGCTGGTGGCGGTCAACCTCTCGCCGGCCCAGTTCCGCCATGCCGATCTCGCCAACGAGATCCTGAAGGTCCTCAAGGAGACCGGGCTGCCGGCCGAGCGGCTTGAGCTGGAAGTAACCGAGAGCCTGCTGATCGACGACCCGGACCGGGTGCTGGCGACACTGATGGTCCTGAAGGATGCCGGCGTGCGGATCTCGCTCGACGATTTCGGCACCGGCTATTCGAGCTTGAGCTACCTGCAGCGCTTTCCGTTCGACAAGATCAAGATCGACCGCTCCTTCGTCGCGCAGATGGAGAAGAACGCGGATTCGATGTCGATCATCCGCGCCGTCATCGCGCTCGGCAAGTCGCTCAGGATCAAGGTGACCGCCGAGGGCGTGGAATCCGCCGCCCAGCTCAACCTGCTGCAGCAGGAGAATTGCGACCTGGTGCAGGGCTACCTGCTCGGCAAGCCGATGGCCAAGGAAGACCTCGGCACCTTGCTGACTGTGGCGTCGGCGACCCACGGCGCGCCGGTCGCCTGACCGCCGCTATCGATAACGCGAGGACTCCGCGCCCAACCGTGTGACGCCCATCTCACCCGGCTGCATCCAGGCTTGCCCGAGCTGCGAAGAAGAGAGATTGAGGCGCCCAGCCGTTGTGGGACGCGGAAATCTCAGTTCGAGGGCAGCTATGAATTTGATGACGCCGATCACCTGGCCGGTGAAGCGCCGGGAGATGCACAACCACCACATGGACTCCACGGTCTGGAACAATTTCAAGTTCCGCAACGACGACGTGATCGTCGCGACTTACGGCAAGTCGGGGACCACCTGGACCCAGCAGATCGTGTCGCAGCTGATCTTCAACGGCGCCGAGGGGATCGATGTGCCGGCGCTCTCGCCCTGGGTCGATCTCCGCATCATGCCGAAGGCGGCGATCGACGGGCTCGAGTTGCAGGAGCATCGCCGGGTGCTGAAGACCCATCTGCCGGTCGATGCGCTGGTATTCTCGCCGAAGGCCAAATACATCTACATCGGCCGCGACGGGCGCGATGCGATCTGGAGCCTGTTCAATCACCACGTCAACGCGACCGACGCCTTCTTCGCCGCCTTCAACGACTGCCCGGGCCGCCAGGGGCCGCGGCTGGAGCGCGGCGCCAACGACCCGCACGCCTTCTTCACCCGCTGGTTCGAGCAGAACGGCGAGCCGTATTGGCCGTTCTGGGAGAACATCCGCTCCTGGTGGGAGATCCGCCACCTGCCCAACGTGCTCATGCTGCATTTCAACGACATGAAGCGCGACCTGCCGGGCGCGATCCGCCGGATCGCCGATTTCCTGGACATCGGGATCGACGAGGCGATCATGCCGCAGATCGTTCACCACTGCAGCTTCGACTACATGAAGGCCCATGCCGAGAAGGTGGCGCCGCTGGGCGGCGTGCTATGGCAGGGCGGCGCCCAGACCTTCGTCAACAAGGGCACCAACGGCCGCTGGCGCGACACGCTCTCG
This sequence comes from Dongia sp., assembly GCF_041905885.1. Classification (NCBI taxonomy): domain Bacteria; kingdom Pseudomonadati; phylum Pseudomonadota; class Alphaproteobacteria; order Rhodospirillales; family Dongiaceae; genus Dongia; species Dongia sp. Next base: position 214,864 of record NZ_JAYRKD010000008.1, read on the forward strand.
GCCGAGGAGGTCGAGGCCTACGAGGCCAAGGCGCTGGCCGAGCTCGGCGCCGACTGCGCCTGGTGGCTGGCCATGGGCGACGGCCGCTGAGCCGATAACAGCTTGACCCCTGGAGCGAGCCCGCGCTCAATAGCACGGGATTCGACTCCGGGGACCTGATCTTGCCCGCCGCCACGGCCACCGACACCGCGCCTTCGCTGCTGCACCGCCTTTCCACCGCGCTTTACGTGCGGCCGCGGCTGCTGCTGCTCCTGCTGCTGTTGCCGCCGCTGCTCTGGCTCGGCATCATCTACCTGGGGTCGCTGTTCTCGCTGCTGGCGCAGAGCTTCTTCTCGGTCGACGATTTCACGGGCAAGGTGGTCTACACGCCGACCCTGGCGACCTATGCCGGCCTGTTCAACGACACCAGCATCTCGGTGATCCGCCGGACCTTGCTGACCGCGGCGGTGGTGACGGTGTTCTGCGCCGCGATCGCCTTCCCGCTCGCCTACTACATGGCGCGCTATGCCGGGCCGCGCGCCAAGGCGGTGTTCTATATCGCGGTCATGCTGCCGCTCTGGTCGAACTACCTGGTCAGGGTCTATGCCTGGAAGCTGATCCTGGCCAAGGAAGGCGCGGTCACCTGGCTGCTGGCGCATCTTGGCCTGCAGGGATCGCTCGACTGGGTGCTGGCGACGCCGGATGTCGGCGGCGCCTCGCTCGGCACCTCGATGATCGGCACCACCATCGTCTTCGTCTATATCTGGCTGCCCTACATGGTGCTGCCGGTCCAGGCGGCGCTGGAACGGGTGCCCAGGTCGCTGATCGAGGCTTCGAGCGACCTCGGCGCCCATCCCCGCGACACCTTCCGCCGGGTGATCCTGCCGCTCTCGATCCCCGGCGTCGCCGCCGGCTCGATCTTCACCTTCTCGCTGACCCTCGGCGATTACATCATCCCGAACATGGTCGGCTCGTCGCGGCCCTTCATCGGCCAGCTGGTCTATCAGTATCAAGGCACCGCCTCGAACCTGCCGCTCGCGGCGGCGTTTGCCGTGGTACCGATCGTGATCATGGCGCTCTATCTTTCCGCCGCCAAACGCCTCGGTGCCTTCGATGCGCTCTGATACGGGCAAGGCAGGAGCAGGCTGGGGCCTGACCGCGGCGGCTTGGTTCGGCGTCCTGTTCCTGAACGTGCCGATCCTGTTCATCATCCTCTACTGCTTCACCACCGACGACCGGTCCTACGGCTTTCCACCGCCGGGCCTGACCACCGAATGGTTCGGCAAGGCCTTTGCCCGCCAGGACCTCTGGGCGGCGCTCGGCCTGTCGCTGCGCGTCGCCTTCATCTCGATGACGATCGCGCTCGTCCTCGGCACGCTGGCGGCGGCGGCGATGTACCGGTTCCGGTTCTTCGGCAAGGAGACGGTGACCCTGCTGATCCTGCTGCCGATCGCGCTGCCCGGCATCGTGACCGGCATGTCGCTGCGCGCCGCCTTCGACATCGCCGGAATGCCGTTCAGCTTCTGGACCCTGGTGCTCGGTCACGCGACCTTCTGCGTGGTGGTGGTCTACAACAACGTGATCGCCCGGCTGCGGCGCTCCTCGCCGGCGCTGGTCGAGGCCTCGATGGACCTGGGCGCCAACAGCTTCCAGACCTTCCGCTACGTGATCCTGCCGAACCTGGCGACCGCCCTGCTGGCCGGCGGCATGCTGGCCTTCGCCCTCTCCTTCGACGAGATCATCGTGACCACGTTCACGGCCGGCAACCAGAACACCCTGCCGATCTTCATCCTGAAGGAATTGTCCCGCCCGCATGACCGCCCGGTGACCAATGTCGCGGCGGTCATGGTCATGGTGATCACCTTCGGCCCGATCCTGCTCGCCTATTACCTGACCCGCGACACCCAGGACGTGGCCGGCAGCGGCAAGTAGCCGGCGTCAGCGCGGCAGCTGCTGCAGGTAGATGATCGTGAGGGCAGCGGCGCCGACGATCACCAGGATCATGAAGCCCAGCACCACGAAGCGGCGCAGGCTCGCCTCGCGCCCGGACGACATGCCGCGGATCGAGCGCGAAAGATTGGAGAACCGCGCCATGATGCGCACCAGCTTCTCGCGCTCGGTGTTCTGCCAGAACTGATAGAAGACGATCAGGTAGATTGCGGCAAGGGCGATCACCACCGCCAGGAACTGCGCCAGACGAAAAAGAAAGTCATCTTCGGAGACATGCGCGCCGAGCACGCCCAATCCGAAAATCGCCACCAGGCCGATCGCCATCGAGCGCCATTGCTGCAACTTGCCGAAGCGGCTGGTCTTCACTGCCTCGTGGTAGAACATCAGCATCTCGGCATGGGTGCGCTCGTCGAGCTCGCTCGCCACCAAAGGCTCTTCGGCTTCGCCTTCGGCCTCAGGCTCGGTCTTCTCGGTTTCCGGTTTCGCCATCGTTGCGTTCCTCCACAAAAAAATCTTGCCCCGGAACGGTTAACAAGGTGCGAAGACCACGCATTTGCCTAAAAAGCCGCGGATCGGCGCCGGATGACAGATCTTCCAAGCGTTTCAAGAGAACCACCGCAGCGATAGGGCGCGATGCATCGTACTGTATGCAACCATCGCGCAAGCGGGACTAGGTGTATTCCTGTATGCGTGACTTCGCACAGAGGCAACTCCACTTAACAGTTTATTCAAAGTCGCGGGTTTAAATCCCCACAGTCTTGGGATTTCTCTCGGGGGCTTCGGAATGAATTGCAATCGACTGCTGCTGGCTGTGACGACAGTCTTGTCGCTCGTCGGCCCGGCTCTCTCCGCTGGCGCCGACGGCACTGCCGCGGCGCCGACGCAGACCGCCAGCACGGCACAGCCGCCGGCCGACGTCGCGGCGCTGAAGGCGCTCTATGCCCGACCGACCGAGATCCCCTTTCCGAAAACCAACCCCTATACGCCGGAGAAGGCGGAGCTCGGCAAGACCTTGTTCTTCGACCCGCGCCTCTCCCGCGTCGCCGTCGAGGCCTGCGTCTCCTGCCACAACCCGAGTTTCGGCTGGGAAGACGGGCGCAAGACCGCGGTCGGCGACAACATGGTGGCACTGCGCCGCAACTCGCCGAGCATCCTCAACCGCGCCTGGGGCCAGGCCTTCTTCTGGGACGGCCGCGCCGACAGCCTGGAAGCGCAGGCCACCGGCCCGATCACCTCGACCGCCGAGATGAACATGCCGATGGAGGTGCTGCTCGACCGGCTGAAGGCGATCCCCGGCTATCAGCAGCGCTTCGATGTCGTTTTCCCTGGCCAGGGCATCACCGCCGAGAACATCGCCAAGGCGATCGCCACCTTCGAGCGCACCATCGTTTCCGGCGTGGCGCCCTTCGACCGCTGGATCGCCGGCGACGAGGCCGCGATCTCCGACCAGGCCAAGCATGGCTTCGTGGTGTTCAACACCACCGGCCAGTGCACCGCCTGCCATTCCGGCTGGACCTTCACCGACGACAGCTTCCATGACATCGGCCTGCCCGCCACCACCGATCTCGGCCGCGCCGAGATCGTGACCGGCGTCGCCGAGCTCGAGCGTTCATTCAAGACGCCCGGCCTCAGGAACATCGACCAGCGCGCGCCCTACATGCACGACGGCTCGGTCGCGACCCTGGAAGACGTCCTGAAGCACTATGTCAACGGCATCGTCTCCCGGCCGAGCCTTTCGTCCGCGATCAAGCCGGTGCCGCTGTCCGACCAGGATGTCGGCGACGTCGTTGCCTTCTTGAAGACCCTCACCAGCGAGGACCGGCCGATGACGATGCCGGTCCTGCCTTGAATCATCGACAGACGGGGAGATTTCACGTGATCCGGATTCTCGCTCTTGCTGCGCTTATGGTCATCGCCAAGGCCGGTCTCTCGATCGGCGACGAGATCAAGGTCAGCCAGGCCAACAAGTCCTTCGGCCCAGCCGCCGTCACCATCAAGTCCGGCGACACCATCGATTTCGTTAACGACGACAAGATTGCGCATAACGTCTTCACCAAGGGCGCGCCGGAGGACTTCAGCCTCGGCACCATCAAGCCGGGTGACGACAGGAAGACCACATTCACCACGCCCGGTGTGTACGACGTGCGTTGCGCCATTCATCCGGGCATGAAGATGACGGTCACCGTGCAGTAGTCACGGGGATCTTTGGGGGAAAGAGAAACGGGTATCGCCATGTCGTTGCGCACCAAGCTGATCACCATCTTCCTCGCGCTGCTGATCGTGTTCGGCGCGAAGAGCTTCTACACCTCGAAGAGCCTCGATGCACTGGGTGCGCTGGCGACCGACATGTATGACGGTCCGGTGATGTCGGTGAACTACGTGCAGATCTCGGCGCGGAACTTCGCCGATGCCAATGCCTTCCTCGCGCGGACGCTGCAATTCGACAACCGGGTGGATTGGAAGAAGGCGGTTCCCGAGTTCGACAAGCAGATCGACACGCTGCTGGAGAACCTCGCCATCGTGAAGGAACGTGCCGCGTCCGAGGATTCCAAGCAGTCGGTCGAGAGCGCGACCGCGCTGATCGAGGAATGGCGCAAGGCCGCCTTGATCCAGCTCGGTGGCACCGAGGGCGGCGCCCTCACCGTGATCGACAGCAACCAGACCGATGCGCTGCGCGACAAGGTCGGCACCACCCTCGACGGGCTGACCGAGACCATCCTCGCCGACGGCTTCCAGTCCCGCGACAACGCCGCGGAACGCGTCGCCGAGGAGCACAAGAAGGACCTGATCATCACCGGCGCCATCTTCGTGATCGGCCTGATGGCGGCGCTGCTGCTCGCCCGCAACATCTCGAAGCCGCTGCGGGTCGCGGTCGGCACGGCGGAGCGCATCTCCAAGGGCGACCTCACCAACGAGTTGAAATCGAAACGCCGCGACGAGGTGGGCCAGCTGCTGGGCGCCCTCGACCGCATGCAGTCGGCCCTCAAGGAGCAGCGCGAGCAGGAAGAGCGCATCAACGCCGACAAGGCCACGGAGGCCGCGGCCCGCGCCGCGCGCGAGCAGGAGATCGAGCGCCTGAGCGCCGCCTTCTCGCAGCGGATCGAGGACTTGATGAAGGGTGTCAACGGCGCCTGCTCGACCTTGAGCAACACCGCGGAAGAGATGGAAGGTCTTGCCAAGCAGACCAACAGCCTCGCCGCCGGCGCCAAGGATAACGCCCACTCGGCTTCCGGCAATGTCGAGCGCATTTCTTCGGCGACGGAGCAGCTCGCCGGCTCGATCGAGCAGATCTCGCAGCTGGTTGACGAATCCTCGAAGATCAGCACCCAGGCGGTCGGCCAGATGGACGAGACGTCCACCACCGTCCGCACCCTGAACGACGTCGCCGCCAAGGTCGGCGAGATCGTGAACCTCATTCGCGGGATCGCCGAGCAGACCAACCTCCTGGCCCTGAACGCCACGATCGAGGCAGCGCGCGCCGGCGAGGCGGGTCGCGGCTTCGCCGTGGTCGCCCAGGAAGTAAAGGCGCTCGCCACCCAGACCGCCCGCGCCACCGAGGAGATCGAGGCGCAGGTCACCACCATGCAGTCGGCTGCCAACGGCACCTCGACCTCGATCGAAAGCTTCGTCGGCATCGTCCAGCGCATCAACACGCTGTCGCAGGAGGTCGCGACCGCGATTGCCGCGCAAAACCAGGCGACCCGAGAAATCTCGTCCAATGCCTCGGCGACGGCGAACGGCGCGGTCGAGCTCTCCGGGCAGATCAATACCCTGGGCGGCGCCTCCGAGCGCACCGGCGAAGCCTCCGGCCACGTGATCGGCGCCACCCGCGAAGTCGCCAAGCAGGCGACCCTGATCGAGCAGGAAGTGGACGGCTACATCAAGCAGATGCGGGCGCTGTAAGGGTGAGCGGGAAGCGTTAGTTCTTCTTCCCGCCGGCCGCCGCTTTGATGAGCCGCTCGTCAGGCTCGGTGCGGTAGGCGGCGACCATGCGGTTGGTGGCATTGGCCATGCCGACGATCGAGACCAGCTCGGCCAACATCGCGTCGTTCATCCCGGCTTTGCGCGCGGCCGCGGTGTGGCTGACAATGCAGTAGTCGCAGGAATTGGTCATGCTGACCGCGAGATAGAGCATCTCCTTGGTGACCGGGTCGAGCGTGCCCGGGCCCATGATCTGCTTCAGATCCTCCCAGGTCCGCTTCAAGGTAACGGGATCGTTGGCCAGCACCTTCCAGAAATTGTTGATCCAGTCGACCTTGCGGGTCGCCTTGATATCCTCGTAGACGGCCTTCACTTCGGGCGAGGCGTCGGCTTCCTCGATGAACGGCATCAGGGCCACGGGAAATACTCCTTATTGGAAGAGAGGCCTCAGCTGCTGAGGCGTTTCACATGCGGAAAATCGAGCCCGGGCTTGCCGCCGCGGGACTCGCAGCAGGCGTCGATCTCGCGCCAGAGTGCCTGCACCTCGATATTGTCATGGGCCTTGCCGATCGCGCCCTCGTTCCAGTCGAAGATGTCGTAGAGGATCGGACCGGTCGGCTGTTCCAGCACCACGCGGACCGGCTTCGGCCCGCCGCCGAAACCGAGCCGCGAAATTGTGGCGAAATGCTTGTCGAGCAGGAGAGAGAGCCGATCGACCATGCCGGCCTTGACCTGGAAGGTCGCCATCACGGTATCGGCCATCGCGCACTCCTGCTCAATACATATGCTGGCCGCCGTTGATCGAGAGCGTCGAGCCGGTGACGAAGCCGCCCTCGTCGGCCACCAGGAACAGCACGCCGCGGGCGATCTCCGAGGCTTCGCCGAGACGGCCGACCGGTATCTTGGCAACAATCTTCTCGAGCACCGGTTGCGGCACGGCGCGCACCATGTCGGTGTTGATATAGCCCGGCGCGATCGCGTTGACGGTGATGCCCTTGGAGGCGCCTTCCTGGGCCAGCGCCTTGGTGAAGCCGTGGATGCCGGACTTGGCGGCGGCGTAGTTCACCTGGCCGTACTGCCCGGCCTGGCCGTTGATCGAGCCGATGTTGACGATCCGGCCGAAGCCGCGCGAGCGCATGCCGTCGATCACCAGCCGGCACATGTTGAAGCAGGAGGTCAGGTTGGTGTGGATGACATGCTCCCACTGCTCGGGCGTCATCTTCACGATGGTGGTGTCGCGGGTGATGCCGGCGTTGTTGACCAGCACCTCGACCGGGCCGAGCTTGGCGGTGATCTCGGCGACGCCCTTTTCGCAGGACTTGAAGTCGGCGACGTCGAACTTGAAGACGTCGATCCCGGTCTTCTCCTGGAAGGCCTTGGCTGCCGCGTCGTTGCCGGCGTAGTTCGCCGCGACCTTGTAGCCGGCATTCTTCAAGGCGACCGAGATCGCCTCGCCGATGCCGCGGGTTCCCCCAGTCACCACTGCCACCCGTGCCATGTTTCCTCCCCTGTTCGACGTCTTCGTTGTTGTTTTAGCGTTCGACCGTCAGCGCAATGCCCATGCCGCCGCCGATGCAGAGCGTGGCGAGGCCCTTCTTCGCGTTGCGCTTCTGCATCTCGTGCAAGAGGGTTACCAGCACGCGCGCGCCCGAAGCGCCGATCGGATGGCCGATGGCGATGGCGCCGCCGTTGACGTTCACTTTCGCCGGATCCCAGGCCAAGTCCTTGTTGACCGCGCAAGCCTGCGCCGCGAAGGCCTCGTTCGCCTCGATGAGATCGAGGTCGTCGATCTTCCAGCCGGCCTTCTGCAAGGCGAGGCGCGAGGACGGGATCGGGCCGGTGCCCATGATCGCCGGATCGACGCCGGCGGTCGCCCAGGATGCGATCCGTGCGAGCGGTGTCAGGCCGCGCTTGGCCGCCATTTCCGCCGACATCAGGGTCACCGCCGCGGCGCCGTCGTTGATGCCCGATGCGTTGCCGGCGGTCACCGTGCCGCCTTCCTTGAGGAAGGCCGGGCGCAGCTTGGCCAGCGTGTCGACCGTGGTGCCGTGCTTCGGATACTCATCGCTGTCGATGGTGACGTCGCCCTTGCGGTCCTTGACCACGATCGGGACGATCTCGTCCTTGAACCTGCCGGCCTTCTGCGCGGCTTCCGCCTTCTGCTGCGAGGCGGCCGCGAACTGGTCCTGCTGCTCGCGGGTGATCTGGAACGCCTTCGCCACGTTCTCGGCGGTGTTGCCCATGTGATAGCCGTTGAAGGCATCCCAGAGCCCGTCGGTGATCATGGTGTCGATCATCTGGGCATTGCCCATCTTGGTGCCGTTCCTGAGATGCATGCAATGCGGCGCCATGCTCATGCTCTCCTGACCGCCGGCGACCACGATCTCGGAATCGCCGTTGCGGATCGCCTGGAAGCCGAGCGCCACCGCCCGCAAGCCGGAGCCGCAGAGCTGGTTGATACCATAGGCGGTCTTCTCGAAGGGAATGCCGGCGCCGATCGCGGCCTGGCGGGCCGGGTTCTGGCCCTCGCCCGCGGCGAGGATCTGGCCGAGGATCACTTCCGAGACCTCGCCCGGCGCGATCTTCGCGCGCTTCAGCACCTCGACGATCGCCGCCTTGCCGAGCTCATGGGCCGGCAGCTTGGACAAAGCCCCGCCGAAAGCGCCGACCGCGGTCCGCGCGGCGGAAGTGATGACGACGTCCTGTCCATTCTGGGCCATGGCGCTTTACTCCTCGGGGGGCTGGTGGAAAACGGCCTATATTTGAAGTTTCTGGGCCTTGGAATCGACCCTAAAAAGAATCCGGCCCAGCCGCAAGCGGCAAACCGTCGCGAACGCGCCATTCGGCGTCACGCAAGGGTGGGGGCATTACATCAGGCGCCAATTTCAATCTTATGAACGAGCGCCCTGCACCCCGGCAGCGGCCCGACTTGACATCGCCGATCCGGCGCGGAGTGATGAGAGGCGTAAGCACCGACGAGCGTGGAGAATGCGGCCGGTGAACGATGCGATCCTGCCTGCCGACTGCCTGGACGACCTGCACGATCCGCGCCTGAAGCGGCTGCTGGACTATTGGCGCGGCCGCTGCGCGGATGCCGCGATGCCGGCGCGCACCGGGGTCGATCCGCTCGATTTCCGCTACATCCTCGGTTATGTGACCCTGGTCGAGGTCGAGCTCACGCCGCGGCGCTACCGATTCAAGCTCGACGGCTCGATCCTCGCCATGCTCTCAGGCATGGATTATACTGGCCGCTATCTGGATCAGCTCGGCCTGCCCGACTACATCGACTTCGTCGCCGCCAGCTACGACCGCGTGGTCGACCGCCTACAGCCCTACGCCTATCGCAAGCACGGCGCGTTCGACACCAAGAGCTTCGACGAGGAGACCCTGATCCTGCCGCTGGGACGCGACGGCCGGGTCGAACACCTGATGGTCGCCGTCATCCCCGGCGACCTCGCCCCGGAACCGGGCAAGGTGGTGATCTGATGGCGGAGGAAGCCGCGCTCCCGGCGGGACCACAGCTCGCCGCATCGCCGCGCCTGGCTACGCTGCCAGCTTTCGCCCGCGCGCTCGTGCTGCCGGTCGAATACCCGCTCCGCCTCTTGCTGGTCGGTCCGGTGGCGGCCGCGCTCAGCGCAATGTCCACCAGCCAGGCGATCTACGGCATGCCGCTGTTCGGCGTGACCGCGCACCCGGACCACTTCTGGGCAATCGGCCTCCTCGCCATCCCATTCCTGGCCTTCTGGGGCTGTGCCTGGCAACGCTGCGTCGGGCAGCGCGCCGATGAGCCGATCTGGCCTTGGCTGGTGCGGAGTTTCAGGCGCAGCCCGGATTATGCCGTTGCGGCGGTCGCCGCCCTGCTCGGGCCGACGCTGGTCTGGATGCTGACTTTCACCATGGCCTATCTGATCATCGCGGGCGGCAATCTGACCGCATTGACCAACGGGTGGTGGTTCTGGATCGGCAGCCTGGTGCTGGCCCTGCCGGGAATATGGTTGTTCGCCAGGCTCTGTTTTCTGCCGGCGATCGTGGCCACGCAAGGTTGGCGCGGTGCGGCGGAACGCACCTGGCAACTCGGCCGCGGCCGGGATTTCGGACTGGTTCTCGGCTTTGCTTGCTTCGTGGTCATTGGTTTCTTCTTGTTCGGCGCTACGTCCTTCATCTTCTTTCGCGTCATCATGGCCGTCGTGGAACTGACCGAAGACCTCCAGATCTACGTCGCCACGATCAAGTATGCGTATTTGATCGGCCAGACCGTCGCCGCGACGCTGCTGGGCGCCTGGATCCTGGGCTTCCCGGCGCTCATCGCGCGGCAGCTCGCCAGCCCGACCGAGATCGATCCCACCGCATTCGACTGAGGCTTCTGATGATCCTGGAATCCGCGCTGCTCGACGTGAGGCCCGGCGAGGAGGCCGCCTTCGAAGCCGCGATGCAGGAAGCGCGGCCGCTGATCGCGGCGACACCCGGCTTCCGCTCGATCGCCGTGCGGCGCTCGATCGAGACCCCGAGCCGCTATCTGCTGCTGGTCGAATGGGAGAAGCTCGAAGACCATACGATCGGCTTCCGGCAATCGGCGCGTTATGAGAAGTGGCGCGCGCTGTTGCACCACTTCTATGACCCCTTCCCGCGGGTCGAGCACTTCGATCAAAGCATCTTTCGCTGACTCACACGCCCGTGCAGCGGCTGGTTGAATCGTGAGTTGGAGCGCATCCGAAAGGCGAAAGACGGCTCGGAGCGGAATGAAATCCGTCAGCGATTTCAATTGAATAGCGGCCAGCCGAAAGCCGCCGTCCGCGATCGATAAAATTATAGTCGAGTTCTCCTCGAATACCCGAAGTGGTCAAGGAGAATGCATTTCGCAATCTTGATCCCAACAGATTTTGGGGTCGGTCATGCACACCATCGCGCGCTTCGCTTCCGTTCTTTTCGCTTGGCTGCTGCTCTGCGCCGCCGCCGGGCCGGCCGCCGCAAGGCCGGCCGCGCCGCCGCCTTACGTCCCGCGCGAGCCGCGTATCGCCCTGGTCATCGGCAATGCGGATTATGCCGACGCGATCAAGCTCGCCAACCCGGCCAAGGATGCGGCGCTGATCGGCGCGACGCTGGAGAGGCTGGGCTTCGAGGTCATCCTGGTCACCAACGCCGCGCAGAAGCCGATGCAGCGCGCGATCGTCCGGTTCGGCGACCGCCTGGCCGAAGCCGGACCCAATGCGGTCGGGCTGTTCTACTATGCCGGCCACGGGCTGCAGCTCGACGGCCAGAACTTCCTGGTGCCGACCGACGCCGACATCTCTCGCGAGGTCGATGTCGAGATCAACGGCGTCTCCGCCGACCTGATCCTGAAGCAGATGGCCTACGGCGGCAGCCGGGTGAATATCGTGATCCTGGATGCCTGCCGCAACAACCCGCTGGCCCGCGACTTCCGCTCGGTGGCACCGTCGCAAGGCTTCGCCGAGATCCGCACCAAGCCCAAGGGCACCTTCATCAGCTATTCGACGGCGCCGGGCGAGGTCGCGGTCGATGGCGACGGCGACCACAGCCCCTTCGCCGAGGCGGTCGCCGCCTCGATGCAGCTCCCCGGCCTCGACCTGGCGGAAGTGTTCCAGCGGGTGCGCGAGCAGGTGCTCGCCGCCACCGACGACCGGCAGACGCCCTGGGATTCTTCGTCGCTGGTGAAGTCCTTCTATTTCATTCCGCCGGCCGGCGAGCGGGCCAAGGACGATCTCATCGCCGCGGCGGAGCCCGCGCAGGCCGAACCGCCGGTGCTGCGCCTGGCCGAGGCGGGCGCGGCCCCGGCCTTCGTGACGCAGACCCGCAGCCTGTTCGCCAAGCCCGGCTCGCGGCTGCGCGCCGAGCCGAGCAAGGACGCGGCGATCCTCGCCAAGCTGCCGGCCAATGCCGAGCTCCACGCGGTCGCCCGTTCCAAGGACGGCGCCTGGTGGCAGGTGGCGACCCGCGCCGGCGCCATCGCCTATGTCCATGCCGAGGCGGTCAGCGATTTCCGCGCCGCCCGACCGCTGCCGGCCCCGCGCATGCCGGTCGCCGCCGCGCAACAGGCGGCGCAACCGGCCGCGGGCAAGCGCGCCGGCACCGGGATCGGCCTGGTCGATAACGCCCTGAACTGGCTGGAAGCGGCGTCCGGCGCCGGCCAGAACCAGCAGAACCCGGTCCGCGCCAGCCGATAAATCGCCATCGCCACCGCACGGCGCATCCGCTAGACAGGCTGGACCGCAAAGGTCCAGCAGGGGTGCGTCCATGGAGATCAGGCCGTTCGGCGTCGAGATGTGGATGAACGAGTTCGAGACCCGGTGCGAACTCAACCTGGCCGAGACCTGCGTCGATTCCATCACCCTGGGCGAGCTTCTGGACATGGCCGGCAGGCGCGAGAGCCTGCTCGACGAACTCCTGCCGATGCGGCTCGGCTATGGCGACATCGAAGGCAGCCCGCGGCTGCGCGACGCCATCGCGTCGCTCTACGCGAAGCAGGCGCGCCAGAACGTGCTGGTCTGCCACGGCACGATCGGCGCCAACGCCCTGGTGCACCAGGCGCTGGTCAGCCGCGGCGATCATGTGATCGCCGTGGTGCCGACCTATCAGCAGCACTACTCGATCCCGGAAAGCATCGGCGCCGAGGTCGAGCTCCTGCATCTGAAGCCCGAGCAGAATTACCTGCCCGACCTCACCGCGCTCGAGGCAATGTTGCGGCCGACCACCAGGCTCATCGCCATCAACAACCCCAACAACCCGACCGGCGCGCTGATGGACCGGGCGATGCTCGAGGCGGTCGCCGCTCTCGCCCGCAAGGTCGGCGCCTGGATTCTCTGCGACGAGGTCTACCGCGGCACCGACCAGGCGGGCGACGGCTACTCCGCTTCGATGGCCGATCTTTATGAGAAAGGGATCAGCACCGCCGGCATGTCCAAGGCCTATTCGCTGGCCGGGCTGCGCCTGGGTTGGATCGTGGCGCCGCGCGACGTGCTGGAGGCGGCGATGATCCACCGCGACTACAACACGATCAGCGTCGGCCGCATCGACGACACCCTCGCGGCGCTGGCGCTGGAGCACCGCGACAAGATCCTGGCCCGCGCCCATCGCATCACCCGCGACAACCTCGCGATCCTCTCGAAATGGATGGCGGGGGAGAAACGGATGCGCTGGGTGAAGCCGAAGTCCGGCACCACGGCGCTGCTCACCTATGACCTGCCGATGTCGTCGCGCGACTTCTGCCTCCGGCTGCTGGAAGAGGAAGGCGTCATGCTCTGCCCCGGCAGCGCCTTCGACCTCGAGGGCACGGTGCGGATGGGCTATGCCTGCGGCACCGAGGTGCTCGAGCAGGGGCTGAAACGGATGTCGCGCTTCCTGGCGCGGAAGGCGAACCGGTAGCGACGCTCTTCCCTCAGCGGTGATTCGGCCCACCCGCATCACCGTCATGGCGCATTTGCCCTGCCCTGCACGCTGCGCGTCGCGCGGCGCGTGGCGCAACTCGCCTCCTGAGCCGCACATACGGCCATATTCACCCGCACGGACCGAGTAAGTATCGCTTCCTGTGATGGGCGTTACAGGCGGATCACGCGCCGCCTGCGCCTGCTGTCGCCCTCGAAGCGACCCCCACTTTGAAGGACGGCGAAACATGGCGATCATCAACGGCACCAACGATCCCGAAACCCTCACCGGCACCAAGGATGACGACGTCATCACCGGCGGCCGCGGCAACGACATCGCGCTGACGGGACGCGGCGACGACCGCTTCATCTGGAACCCCGGCGACGGCAGCGACATCGTCAATGGCCAGTCCGGCTTCGATACCCTGGCCTTCAACGGCGCGAATATCGGCGAGATCATGGAGATCCGGGCCGAGGGCAGCCACGCCCTGCTCACCCGCAACGTCGCCGCCATCACCATGGACACGGAAAGCGTCGAGCGCATGGAGCTCCGCACCCTGGGCGGCACCGACACGATCTGGATCGGCGACATGACCGGCACTGCGGTCCGCGAGGTCGCGATCGACCTCGGCGGCTTCGCCGGCGGCGGCGACGCCGCGGCGGATACCGTGGTCGTCAACGGCAGTGCCACCAACAACAACGTCCACGTGACGGCCACCGGCAGCGAGGTCTCGGTGACCGGCCTCAAGACGACGGTCACGCTGAGCAACGCCGAAGCCGACGATACGCTGGTGGTGAGCGGCCTCGACGGCAACGATACCCTGGACGCCAGCGGCCTGCCGGCGGCGGCGCTGAAGCTGGTCCTCGACGGCGGCAACGGCAACGACAAGATCACCGGCGGCGAAGGCGACGACGTGCTGCGCGGCGGCGAGGGCAACGACACGGTCACGGGCGGTCATGGCAACGACGTGGCCTTCCTCGGCGGCGGCGATGACAAGTTCACCTGGAACAGCGGCGACGGCAACGACACCATCGAAGGTCAGGACGGCGTCGATACCGTCCGCTTCAACGGCGCCGATGCCGCTGAGACCATCCAGATCTTCGCCAATGGCGGGCGGCTCGGGCTGACCGACAGCCTGGTCAGCGTGACCCTCGACATGAACGAGGTCGATAAGCTGGACATCCGCAGCGGCGCCGGCGCCGACAACGTCGTGATCGGCGACTTGACCGGGACCGGGCTCGGTGCCGTCGTGGTCGATCTCGGCAGCGACAGCGACGCCGACCAGCTCGGCATCAGCGGCACGATCGGCGCGGATGCGATCCAGCTCGCGACCGCCGGCAGCAACATCCTGGTGACGGGTCTCGCGGCCGAGATCACGGTCGCCCACGCCGGCGCGAATGACTTCCTGACCATCAATGCGAACCAGGGCGACGACATCATCGACGCCAGCCAGCTCGCCGCCAACAGGGTGCAGCTGACGCTGAACGGCGGCGCCGGCAACGACACGATCACCGGCAGCGCCGGCAACGACCTCATCAACGGCGGCCAGGGCAGCGACACCGTGCTGATGGGCGCCGGCAACGACCGCTTCGTCTGGAACCCCGGCGACGGCAGCGACAAGGTCAACGGCCAGGCCGGCTTCGACACCCTGGCGTTCAACGGCGCCAACATCGCCGAGCAGATCGGGATCTCCGCCAACGGCACGCATGTCCAGTTCACCCGCAACGTCGCCGCGATCGCCATGGATCTCGAGCAGATGGAGCGGATCGAGTTCCGGGCGCTGGGCGGCGCCGACGTGATCACCATCGGCAATCTCACCGGCACCGGCGTGAAGCAGCTGGCGCTCGACCTCGGCGGCTCGACCGGCGGCGGCGACGGCGCGGTCGATACCGTGCTGGCCGATTTCAGCAATGCCAAGGACGCGATCAAGCTGACCCAAGCCGCGGACGGCCTGATCACCATCGCCAGCGCGGCCGAGACCATCACCATCGCCAATGCCGAGACCAGCGACGTGCTGGTGGTGCGGGCGCTGGACGGCAACGACACGCTGGATGCCTCGGCGCTGAAGGACGGCGTCATGGCGCTGACCTTGGACGGCGGCGCCGGCAACGACCTGATCTTCGGCGGCGCCGGCGCGGATACCCTGCTCGGCGGCGAAGGCAACGACACGGTCACCTGGTCGATCGGCGGCGGCAAGGACGTGATCGACGGCGGGGCCGGGATCGACACCCTGGTCCTCAACGGCAGCAGCGGCGACGACCAGATCCAGGTCTTCGCCAATGTCGGCGGCAAGCTCACGGTCATCGGGAGCGACGGTGCCACGCTGGATGTCTCCGGCATGGAGCAGGTCAAGGTCATGGGCGGGGCCGGCAAGGACAGCATCCTGATCGGCGACCTCAGCACCACGGCCATCGACAAGGTGATGGTCGATCTCGGCGCCGGATCGCCGGGCGAGACCGTCACCGTCCAGAACGGCGTCGGCGAGGTGATGCTGATCGAGAGCAAGTGCAACCAGATCCTCATCACCAACCAGAACACGTTCCAGACCATCACCATCGACAACGTCGACTCGTCGGACGTGCTGAACGTGATCAGCAGCTTCGGCAATGTGCCGGGCCAGGTGATCATGGCGAGCGGCCTCACCACGTCGCTGCACTTCACCGGCGGCAACGGCGCCGACACCATCTTCAGCGGATCTGGTGACGATGTGATCGACGGCAACCAGGGCAACGACGTCGCCCTGATGGGCGCCGGCAACGATGTCTTCAACTGGGATCCGGGCGACGGCAGCGACTCGGTGGACGGCCAGGCCGGCTTCGACACCTTGCGCTTCAACGGCAGCAACATCGGCGAGGAGATCAACATCCTGGCCGACGGCAGCCATGCCGAGCTGACGCGCAACGTCGCCGCCATCGACATGCACCTCAACAGCATGGAGCGGATCGAGTTCCGGGCGCTCGGCGGTGCGGACAACATCCATGTCCATGACCTGAGCGGCACGGCGGTGAAGCAGGTCGCGATCGACCTCTCCGCCTTCACCGGCGACGGCGACGGCGCGCTCGACACCGTGACCGTGGACGGCAGCGCCGGCAACGACCAGATGACCATCGCCTCGGCCAACGGCGTGGTGACCATGACCGGCCTCCCCGCCCAGGTCACCGTCAGCCACGGCGAGCTGGACGACGAGATCCGGGTCAACGGCGGCGAGGGCAACGACGTGATCGATGCCTCCGGCGTGCAGTCCGGCAACCCGCACATGACCCTGGATGGCGGCGCCGGCAACGACGCGATCACCGGCACTAAGGACGGCGACCTGATCTTCGGCGGCGACGGCCATGACATCCTTAAGGGCGGCGAAGGCGCCGACACGATCGACGGCGGCCAGGGCGACGATGTCATCACCGGCGGCATCGGCGACGACGTGATGGGCGGCGGCGATGGCGCCGATACCTTCGTCGTGACCGGCATGCTCGACGGCCATGACCTGATCGAAGGCTTCAGCAGCGAGGACCGCCTGGACCTCACGCAGCTCTTCGACGGTCTCGGCATCGCCGCCGGCGATCGCGAGGGTCGGGTCTCCCTGACCAACGACGGCTTCGGCAACGTCATCGTCGGAGTCGATGCCGACGGCAACACGGCCAACGGCTTCGAGCACGTCGTCGCCACCCTGCACACCAGCAGCCCGATCACGGTCGGGCAGGAAGTGGTGGTGAACGGCTGAGATTAGGAAGGACGAGGGGCCGGGGCGGTAAACGCTCCGGCCGCTTTTCCGAAGAGCTATGCAAGAATCAGCGGCACCCGCGCCGTGTTATGCGGAATTTGCGCCTGAAATTTTTCCCGTCTGCGTCCTGTCTGCGTTGGGGGCAGGCTAAAGCACTGACATCCAATACTTCCGCCCACCCGGTTACGCAGCGCCACGCAGACATCGATGGGTCGCGCAGCGTCGCGCTGAATCTGCGTGCCACTCTTTTTCTGTCCGGGTCCTGTCCGGGTTGTGGGCACGCTAAGGCACTGTGCCCACAACATTCCTCTCCACGCGGCCACGCGGCGCCATGCAGACCTCGCCGGGAGCGCCGGGTCCGTGGAATCGGCGCTAAAATCTGTCCGTGTCTGCGTCCCGTCTGCATTGTGGACGCACCGGCGGCCCCGCGCCACGGCGGCCGCAGCTCTCTAAAACGGCATTCACAATCTCAAACAACACCCGCATAAGCGCTGTGCGCTTCCGCCTTTGCGGAGCTTCGGCGACAGGTCTGAGGGTAGTCACGGATCATACCACAATCAGGGCGTCGTGTCGCTGTCGACGCGCCGCCGGTGACGTAAGAGATTTTGTGTCAGGGCAAGGAAGGGGTACTCCAGATGTGAACTGCCAAGCACACAAGAGGAGCACCCCCATGCCACAGCAAGCTGCGACGATCACGAGTTTACCAATGGCTTTTGAAGTCGTGAAGGCAATGCAGGCGGAAGGCCTGGATTGGTCGGAGGGCTATCGGCCGATGGGTCGTCAGGCTCTGGAGAAGATCATCGAGGCGCAGATGGCCATGGCGGTCGAGCGCTA